>JAEUMG010000176.1 GCA_016793355.1 Hyphomicrobiales bacterium | reverse complement strand
TGCCGGCACGAATTTGTAGGCCGTGCCGTCGCGCTCGGCATAGCCCAGTCCCGGATAGGTCCAGTGATAGCCGAGCAGTTTCGCCTTGTCGGTCGCGGCGCGATCAAGCAGCGCCTGGCGCGACGCCACCGCCTGGTCCTTGTCGGCATCGAAGCCGAAATGCCAGCCGGGGTTGGGGAAATAGAGCGCGGCGCTGGGGATGGCATCGCCCACGATGATGAGCCCGCCGCCGTCGCCAGGGACGGCGAAGGAGACATGGCCCGGCGTGTGGCCCTTGGTGTCGATCACCGTGATGCCGGCGGCGATCTCCTCGCCCGGCTTGACCATGACGACCTTCTCCTTGGCGGCGCCCAGATGCTTCTGCGCCCCGAGCGCGATGGGGCGCATCTGTTCCGGCAGTTTGCCGGGTGTATCGGGATGGGTCCAGAAATCCCACTCGCCCTGTGCGACGTAGTGTGTCGCATTGGGGAAGGTCAGCGCGCCGCCATCGGCGGATGTGCCGAAGAGATGATCGGGGTGGGCATGCGTGAAGACGACCTTGGTGACGTCGCCCGGAGAGATACTGGCGCCGGCGAGACTGTCCTTGAGCTTGCCGGCGGTCTCGTAAAGACCCGCGCCCGCGCCGGTGTCGAACAGGATCAGGTCATTGCCGGCCTTGATGAGGGTCGGGTTCGTTGCCGGCTGCATCGTCTCGCCGGTAACCCCGATCGCGGCGAGCACAGCCTTCACGTCCTCGGGCGAGGCATTGGCGCCGATGAGGCTGACGGGCAATGTCAGATGCCCGTCGCTCAGGACCATGACCGTCACCTCGCCATGGGTAAAGCTGTGCGGGCCGGCGAGTGCCAGCACATCGCGCGGCAGAAGGCCGGCGGCGATGAGGGCGCCCGCGCCCAGCAGAAACCTGCGGCGGTCGACGGTGATGCGGTTCGGAAGATGCGTCGGTTTCATGATTTCACCTCACTGATTGGACGGTCAGTATACGCGAGCCGTGCCGCCCTCATCCCGGTTGACCGAAAAGTGATCGGGTCTACGGTAGGTCGCTCGAGCTGTGCTATAAGCGCGGACAATGACAATCGAGACAATGAGAGGCAGCCATGTCCTTCCTGAAATCGCTATTCGGGCTCGGCGGTAAAGAGGCGGGCGATGGGGCACCCGCGACCGTCGCCCAAGTCGAGCATAAGGGCTTCACGATCCGCGCCACGCCCTTCAAGGAGGCCGGCCAGTACCAGACCTGCGGGGTCATCTCGAAGGAAGTGGGCGGAGTCCTGAAGGAGCACAAGTTCATCAGGGCCGACCGTTTTCCGGCGCTCGAGACGGCGGCGGAGATTGCCATCTCCAAGGGCAAGCAGATCGTCGACGAACAAGGCGAACGCATCTTCACGTGAGATACTTCATTCCGATGTGGGGACTTTCGGGTTTCGAGCGCAAGTCCGATGGGCTTGCACCGCGCAGCGTCTACCTGGCGCGGATCGCGCGCAATGTCGGCATCGCGCTGGTGATGACGAGCGTGGCGCTGGTCCTCGGCATCGTCGGCTTCGTGTTGTTCGCGCATCTTACTCCACTCGATGCGTTTCTGAATGCGGCCATGCTGCTTTCCGGCATGGGGCCGACCGAGGATTATCCGGGCTTCGCCGGAAAGATTTTCGGAGGCCTCTATGCCCTTTTTTCGGGCCTCTTCATGCTGGTGGTCGTCGGCCTCGTCCTCACGCCTGTGTTCCATCGCATGCTGCATCAGTTCCATCTCGACGAAGACGACGGCGGAACGGACAGCGGCTCTCAGCCGCCGGGCCGCGGGGCATAGGTTCCGAAGCACCAGACCTGCCCCTCGGGGTCGCGGCAGATGAAGTCGCGGCTGCCATAGGGCTGGTCGGTCGGGCCCATCAGGATTTCCGCGCCCGCGGCGCTGGCTCTGGCGAAGATTGCATCGGCATCCGGCACGGCGACATAGACGGACTGCGTGGTCCCGCCGAGATCTCCCGGCGGTTTGACCAGTTTGCCGAAGAAATCATCGCGGGCGGATCCGACCATGATCAGGCCGTTGCCGCATTTGAGCTCGGCATGCGCGATGCCGCCGTCCTCAGCGTCATAGACGACATGGCGCTCGAAGCCGAAGGCGCGTTCCAGCCAGGCAATCATCGCCTTGGCATCGCGATAGCGCATGGTGGGATAGGGAATGGGCTGCGTTGCCGTGGGCATCGCGGTCATGACGATCCTCCTTGAATTCAATGCCCGGATGCTAACCCCTGCCGGCGCTGCCGGTCTTGAACAAATGGAACCGGTGGCCAATGCTGGCTTTCGGCTTTTGTCCAGGGGAATCTCGATGTCACGCAAATTGGCGTTCGGCTGGGTTCGCGGTGTATTGGCTTCTGCCCTCATGCCGGTTGGGCTGGCGGTCTCCGCTTCCGCCTCCGAACATGCGGCCGGTGGCCTGGTCGCCTATGAGCCGCTGAGTGTAACCTTGGCGCGCTACGATCTCCATATCTCGCCCGCCCTCATCCGGGCGACCTACGTGCTTCAATCGGCAAGGCCACAGCAGGCCACGCTGGCCTTCCCGATGCCGCCGGTCCCGCTCCAGGGCGGTCCTGACTTCCTCGGCGGCGCCGAGATCAACGAGGGCGACCCGCGCAACTACATGCATTTTACGGCGACCGTGAATGGTCGGGCCGTTCAATCCAGGCTCGTCGAGTCTGCCTACCTCGGCGAGGTAGATGTCGGGGGAATGCTGGACGCCGCGGGCCTGCCGCTGATTTTACTGCCCGACGAAGCCTCGGCGCTGATTGCCGCTCTTCCCGCAGAGCAATACTACGCGCTCGAGGAAGCTCGCATCGTCGCGCGCGGCGGCGATGATCCACCGCATTTCACGCCCTTGTGGTCCTTTCAGGGGACATTCGAATGGCAGCAAACCTTCCCGCCCGGCGAGACGCTGATCGAGATCGGCTATCGGCCGCTCGCAGACGTCGTCGAAAATCCGAACGAATTTCTCCAATCGTCGACGATGGCCAGCAGATATTGCCTTGGGGAAGGCATGGGGCAGGCCGCCGACGATCGATCTGAAGTGGTGACTGTCGCCTATCTCCTCGCGATTACGCCATTTTGGAACGGACCGATTCGCGAGTTCAATCTCACGGTCGAGCGGTCAAATGAGGAAGATTTGCGCGGGCAGGCAGTTTTGGCAACCTATTGCGCACCCGGCCAGGGGCAGGAGGCGCGTATGAGGGATTTCATTCCAACGCGCCGTCTCGATGTCGCCTTCATTTACATGATGACGCGACCGTGACGGTCGCGCGTCGCATGGGTGGTGCCGAATGACATGGGCCTGTTGCCCGATTGTCATTCATCTCACATGACGGAGCATGATTCTGCGGGCCTTAACAGGAGCCGCAAACATGAAAAGACACGACTCGGGATCGTCCCGCTCGCGAACAAATTCACCGCACTTCCGTGAGGTCTTGGAGGCGCGACTTTCGCGGCGCGACATGATCAAGAGCGGCGTCGCCGCAGCCGCTGTGGCGGCCATTGCCCCCGGCTTCGCGGGCTCGATCTTCGGCGGTGACGCCATTGCGGGCGGTGCACAGTCAAGCCTGACCTTCTCGGAGCTGAAGCGCGTTTACGATCAAACCCACCACGTCGCTCCCGGGTACAAGGCCGAAGTGCTCATTCGGTGGGGTGACAAGCTCGCCGATGACGCTCCGGTTTTTGACGCTGCCGCACAGACCGCCGAGTCTCAGTCACGTCAGTTCGGTTACAACAACGATTTTGTCGGGTATCTGCCGTTGCCGCTGGGCTCGAACAACTCCGATCACGGCCTGCTCTGCGTCAATCACGAATATCCCAACCCGCATGTGATGTTTCCCGGGCTCGTGGCCAGGGACGATGAGGAGATGCACAAGCTCCTCAGCGAGGACCAGATCGGTGTCAACATGGCCTCAGTTGGCCATTCGATCGTCGAGATCGTCAAAAAGGACGGCAAATGGTCCGTTGTCGAGAACTCGCCACTCAATCGGCGCATCAGCGCAGTGACGGAGATGGCGATCGCCGGCCCCGCTGCCGGACACGAGCTCATGAAAACATCGGCCGATCCTTCCGGCAGCAAGGTGAAGGGAACCATGGCCAATTGCGGCGGTGGCTACACACCGTGGGGGACGATCCTCACCTGCGAGGAGTTTGCCTATGAATTCTTCGGCGGCGATGCCGCCAAAACCAATCAGAAGGAGCATATCGAGCGGATCGGCTTTGAAGGGACCGACTACTACGGACTGGCGCGCGTGGACGATCGGTTCAATGTCGAAAAAGAGCCCAATGAGCTCAATCGCTTTCAGTGGGTGGTCGAGATCGACCCCTACGAGCCGGACTCCGTCCCCGTAAAGCGCACCGCGTTGGGCCGGATGGGCCATGAGGGTGCAGCGGTTGTCGTGAACAAGGACGGACGCGTCGTTGTCTATATGGGTGATGACGACCACCGCGAATATCTCTTCCGCTTCGTTTCGGCGAAGCCTTTCGACAGCGCGAATCGCAAGGCGAATATCGGCATCCTCGATGAGGGTGAATTGGCGGTCGCTAAATTCGAAGCCGACGGCACCGTGAACTGGCTACCCTTGGTCCACGGCCAGGGACCCCTTACCGCGGCGAATGGCTTTGCCGACCAGGGCGAAGTGCTCATCAAGGCACGGCAGGCAGGCGATGCGCTCGGTGCCACGCCAATGGATCGCCCGGAGGATTTCGAAACCAATCCAGTTTCAGGTCGTGTTTATGCGGTCATGACAAAATCGGCAAAGCGCAAGCCCGATCAGGTTGACGCTGCCAATCCTCGCCCTGAGAACAAGTGGGGTCACATCATCGAACTGATTCCTCCGGGCGAGGGTGCCGATGCCGATCACACGGTCGCGCAATATAAGTGGGATATCCTGATGCTATGCGGCGATCCCTCGAAGCCCGAGATCGGTGCCACTTTCCACCCGGAGACCAGTGCTGACGGATTTTTCATGACCCCGGACAATATCGCCTTTGATCCAAAGGGGCGCATGTGGGTGGCAACCGACGGCATGAATGACTTCGATCTTGCCGATGGTATCTTTGGTGTCGATACGGACGGTCCGGCACGGGCTCTGCCGCGCGCGCTGTTCTGCGGGCCGACCGGTGCCGAGGTGACCGGCCCGGCCTTCACGCCGGATGGGACCACCATGTTCGTATCGGTCCAGCATCCGGCAGAGGATTCCGAAACGATTGAGAAGCTGTCGACGCGCTGGCCTGATTTCGATGAGAAAATTCCGCCGCGTCCGTCCGTGGTCGTCATCACGCGCGAGGATGGTGGTCCGATCGGCGGGTAGACGTTCATAACTTGCGCATGATCGTGCCGCCGGATTGCGTATTTTCCGGCGGCGAATGCGCCAGAGAGCCCTCACTCCCGGGACCCGTGCTATGGCCGCTGGGGGTGAGGGGCAGGATCAGCGCGCCGGTGCTTGTCGCACGGGCGCGCTTTCTTCTATTGAGGGCTGGACAAAGCGGGGCCCGGTTGTTCCTTGAGCATGCCTTATTGACGATCAAACCCGGCCAGGAAGCCGCGTTTGAGGCTGCCATGCGCACCGCCGTCGGACTCATCTCCGCCACGCAAGGTTTCAAGAGCCTGGCCGTCAGACCGTGCGTGGAAAAACCGGGTATCTATCTGCTTCTCGTCGAATGGGAGAGCATCGAGGCTCACGAGACGGGATTCCGGAAATCAGTGCGCTATGGCGAATGGTCCAGGCTGCTTCACGGCTTTTACAACCCATTCCCTGAAGTTCTCCATTTCGGCCCAGCGATCGCCGAATGTTGAGTGAAGCTACCAATCGCTGTTCAGGATCGCTTCGGAGGGCCACGCTTCGGCGAGTTCTCGCCTTGCAGCCCTGCCGGACTCGAGATCGTAGGCGTTCACAATCCCCAGCCGGAAGCCGCCCGGCGGCATGGCGTGCTGTTCGGGCCTCTTGTCCTCATGAAATGTAATCTGCACGCTCGAAACGCCCGGCATGGCGCGCAGGCGAGCCAGCACTTCTGGCCTGGGATGTTTGAACGCCTGGCCGTGGCGCCCGAATAGCGGCATGGAGTAGCCGGTTCGCCGGTCCCTGTCTTCGAAGTGCCATTCCCGCTCGGCGTAGAGCCTGACAAGCGCGTTAACCCATCCGTCGCCATAGAGGTCAGGCCACTGGTCGGCAAAGCGCAAGTGGCCTTCGATGATCCGGCCGCCGATCGTTTCGAAATTGACCATCCCCGTGTAGCCGGCAAGGTGCCGGCTGATCCACTCACGCAGGTAATCCTCAAGTTCGGGACGCTTCTCGCTGTGAACCGCCCAGGCAGAAAACATCCCTTCGCCGGAGGGTGTGCCGGTGGTGTGGCGCGACCATTCCATCTTGCCCGTTGCGACGGCGCAGTCGGTCGAAACATGTTCGCCGCGCAGCAGCTCCATCCAGAAGTGACCTGGGGCGTAGTGCTCGTCCAACTCGGCTGCATCGGCGATCGTTCGGCTGCCCACACCCATGCCCTTGAGATTGAACACCGGTTTGGAAAAGACCGGGTAGCGATGAGGCGGAACCCCATGCGGGCCGCAATCAAGGCCTTGCGATGCCGCTATCCGCAGCTTGTCGTAAATCCAGCGGTGTTTGGGGTTCCACGCCCAGGCATCGGCATCCTCCGTCGGGATCTGCACGTTGTCGGGACAAGGCACGTTCTCGAAGTATTGAAGACGCCAGGGATCGGCTTCGCAGATGGGCATGGTGCTCACAACGCTTGGGCAAGCGCCATGGTTCTAACACGACTGCCGACAGGATGTGTCAGGAGATGTCGTCAGTTGTCCCACAGGCGGAAGGAGCGGCCATATTTGTCGCAGCCGACCGG
Organism: Hyphomicrobiales bacterium; assembly: GCA_016793355.1. Lineage (GTDB taxonomy): Bacteria > Pseudomonadota > Alphaproteobacteria > Rhizobiales > Aestuariivirgaceae > JAEUMG01. Next base: position 15,937 of record JAEUMG010000176.1, on the reverse strand, counting down.
CATACGCCCGTAAACATTGTACCAGTAGGCGCAATCGTCGGTCATGCCGGCCTGATTGGGCTGACCCGGCGGGGTCGCCTGGTAATTCTTCTTTACCGTCTGCTGCGCGGGCTTCTTCTTTTTCTTCACCTGCGTCTGCGTCTGGGCCTCAGCCGTGTCAAACGCGGGCAGGGTAAAAGCGCCGCCCAAGCCGAGCACCAGGACAAGAGCCGAAATTTTGGTAAGGTTTTTCATAGCTTAGCCTCCGTTCCGGCGATCGCGCCGCCTAGTCGATCTCCCAGACGATGTTGACGTCGACAGCAATCGTTTGTTCGCCTTCCGCGATGGGCACGGAAGAGGCCGCCTCGGCCTGCATGGTCTTGCGATAGGTCGGGACCGGCTGCGGGTTGGTGGTGACTTCGGAAATCGAGACGAGATCGCCCAGTTTCACGCCCGCAGTGTCGGCGAACAATTTGGCCTTGCGCTGAGCATCCGCGACAGCCGCCTTTCGGGCCTCATCCTGTGTAGGGCTCGGATTCGATACGGAAAACATGATGCCATTGATCTGATTGGAGCCCTGGCTCACCACCTGGTCCAACACCTTGCCGAGCGTCTCGAGCTTGCGAACGGTTATGGTGACTGTATTCGAGACATCGTAGGCCACAACGCGCGGCGGCTGGCGATTGTCCTGGCCGAAATCATAACGGGGCGAAATCGTGAAGTTCGAGGTCTGCATGTCGTTCGGCGCAATGCCGGCGGATTTGAGCGCCGTCATGACGCTGTCCATCGCGGCATTGTTGGCATCTAGCGCTTCACGCGCGGTCGCGGCCGAGTTCATGACCCCCAAAGTGATCACCGCCAGATCGGGAGAGATCCTTGCCTCGCCGTGACCGATGATGGTTATCGTTCGTGTCTTGGAAGTCTGCTCCTGGGCGGAGGCGTGGGAGATGGCGGGCATGACTGCGAGCGCAGTTATGGCAAGCGCGGCGAGACTGGAACGAAGCATAATGACTCCAAGACACAAAACCCCGGGCAGCCGATGCAGCCGGGTCAGATGCATGCGGTACAGCTAAGCCAGTGAATCTGAACGCAGGATGACTGAAAAGCGGCGAAAATTAGCGGAAAGGGGGCTCGTCGAAGCTTCTCAATTTGCGCGAATGAAGCTGTGTCAGATCGCTCCGCAGCCGCTCGATCGCGGCGAGCCCGATCATAAGATGCTCGCCCACGGCGCGATCATAGAAGGCGTTGGCGGCGCCCGGCAGTTTGATCTCGCCGTGAAGCGGCTTGTCGGAGACGCAGAGAAGCGTGCCGTATGGGACGCGCAGGCGATAGCCCTGGGCCGCAACCGTGCCCGATTCCATATCGACGGCGATGGCCCGCGACAGATTGATGCGGCGGCGTTCCTGCGACCAGCGCAGTTCCCAGTTTCGGTCGTCATTGGTCATGACGGTACCGGTGCGCAGGCGCGACTTTAGCGCCTCTCCGCGCTCACCGGTGATGGCGGCGGCGGCCTCCTGAAGAGCTACCTGCACCTCGGCCAGCGCCGGGATCGGAATGTCCGGCGGGATCAATTCATCGAGGATGCGATCCTGGCGCAGATAGCCATGCGCCAGGACGTAATCGCCAATCCGCTGGGTCTGGCGAAGGCCGCCGCAATGGCCGATCATCAGCCAGCAATGGGGACGCAGCACGGCGAGGTGATCGGTTATCGTCTTGGCGTTGGACGGCCCCACGCCGATATTGACGAGACTGATACCGCCGTCCGGCTTTGCCAGATGGTAGGCCGGCATCTGATAGCGATGCCAGGCCGTTCGGGCGACGATCGCCGTCACTTCGGCATCGGTCTCGGCGGCCGTGATGGTGCCGCCGCCAGGCAGGTGCAACGCCGTGAAACCGGCGTTTTCGCGCAACCGGCCGATGCCCCAGGCTACAAACTGGTCGACGTAACGATGATAATTGGTGAGCAGGATCCAAGGCTGGACGCAGCGCCAGTCAGTGCCGGTGTAGTGGACGAGGCGACGCAGCGAGTAATCGGTGCGTATAGCATCGAAAAGAGCAAGCGGCATGGGTTCGCCGGGCTTCTGGTCCCACAAACCATCGGCGATCTCATCTCCGACCGAGGTCAGCAAAGGCGGGGGAAAATAGCGGGCGATCTCTGCGGCGGTGATGCCCTCACCACCGAATTCATCGCCGGACTCCATGACGTACGGATAAGGAATTTCCTGAGGGCTCACCGAGACCTCGATCTCGGCGCCATAGTCGCGCACGAGATGGGTGAGTTGATCGAGCAGATAGGTGCGAAAGGCCCGCGGCTGAGCGATCGTCGTCTCATAAACTCCCGCCCCCTGGAATTTGGCATAGGCGCGCGACAGGACCGGCGGTGGACCGGCCGCGTCATAGGTCAGCGTCAATTGCGGGTAGCGGAACCGGGAGCGCTCTTCGGTTGAGGGGACCGTCCTGTCGCGCAGGAACCGCTCGAGACTTGAGCGCAGCGCGCCCGTCGCATTCTCGTGCAGGGCGATCAGGGCTTCGACGGCTCTCTCAGGCGTGGCGCTCACGATTTGTCTCCGTTCGGCACGCAGGCTATAGCACCACCGGCCGGATTGCTGTAGCCAACCGGCTGGTGGGGCCTGTAGCTCAATGGTTAGAGCTGACGGCTCATAACCGTCTGGTTGCAGGTTCGAGTCCTGCCGGGCCCACCACTGTTTCTGGCCGCGCTCCTGCTGCAACTTGGCCCGCCGGTTTTGGCGCCCATGGCGGGTAACGCGGATGGAATGGCGACGTCCCAATGCCGAGACGTTGCCATATTGCGTTCCGGCGAATTGTCAGTTCAGGTCGAAGCGGTCCGCGTTCATCACCTTGGTCCAGGCCGCGACGAAGTCCTTCACGAACTTCTCCTTCGAGTCCGCGCACGCATAGACTTCCGCAATGGCACGAAGCTGCGAGTGCGAGCCGAAGATGAGGTCGACGCGCGTGCCGGTCCATCTTGGTTCATTGGTCTTCCGGTCGCGCCCTTCATAGACGCCTTCCGATCCCGCGACGGGGCTCCACTGGGTGGCCATGTCGAGGAGATTGACGAAGAAGTCGTTTGTCAGTTTGCCGGGTGTCTTCGTGAAAACCCCGTGTTTGGACCCGCCGGTATTGGCGCCCAGCACACGCAAGCCTCCGACCAGCACCGTCATCTCGGGCGCCGTGAGGGTGAGCAGTTGTGCACGATCGACCAAGGCCTCCTCGGGTGTCATGAACTGCACTTTCTTGGCATTGATGTAGTTGCGGAACCCGTCGGCGCGCGGCTCGAGCGGGGCGAAGGACTGCGCATCGGTCTGCTCCTGCGAAGCGTCCATCCGTCCCGGCGCGAAGGGAACCTGAACGTCTACACCTGCATCCTTGGCAGCTTTTTCGACCGCCGCTGAACCCGCGAGAACGATCAGATCGGCGAGCGACACCTTCTTGGCGAAGTCCTTCCTGATTGCCTCGAGTTTTTCCAGAACCCTGGCGAGTTGCTTTGGCTCGTTAGCTTCCCAATCTTTCTGCGGGGTGAGGCGGATGCGTGCGCCGTTCGCGCCGCCGCGTTTGTCGGAGCCGCGGAAGGTTGAGGCCGAGGCCCAGGCCGTCGAGACAAGCTCGGGAACCGTCAGTCCAGAAGCCAAGACTCTGGACTTAAGGTCCGCGACGTCCTTGTCATCGATCAACTTGTGATCGACTGGCGGGATCGGATCCTGCCAGATCAGAATCTCGCTTGGAACGAGCGGACCGCGATAGCGGGCGCGGGGCCCCATGTCGCGATGGGTGAGCTTGAACCAGGCGCGGGCGAAGGCGTCCGCGAATTGGTCGGGATTCTCGTAGAAGCGCCGCGAGATTTTCTCGTATGCGGGGTCGAAGCGAAGCGCCAGGTCGGTGGTGAGCATGGTGGGGACATGCTTCTTCGCCTTGTCGAACGCGTCCGGTATCGAGGGTTCGGCGTTCTTGGCCTTCCACTGCTTGGCGCCGGCCGGGCTCTTGGTCAGTTCCCATTCGTATTCGAAAAGGTTTTTGAAAAAGAGGTTGCTCCACTTGGTAGGCGTCTGGGTCCAGGTAACTTCCGGGCCGCCGGTTATTGCATCGCAGCCCACTCCCGAGCGGAACTTGCTCTTCCAGCCCAGTCCCTGGTCTTCGATGGCGGCACCGTCGGGCTCCGGCCCAATCAGGGAGGGATCGCCCGCGCCATGTGTCTTGCCGAAGGTGTGGCCGCCGGCGATCAGCGCGACGGTTTCCTCGTCGTTCATCGCCATGCGGAAAAATGTCTCGCGAATATCCTTTGCCGCCGCGACAGGATCCGGATTCCCGTTAGGACCTTCCGGATTGACATAGATCAGGCCCATCTGCACGGCGCCCAGCGGTTCTGCAAGCTGGCGCTCGCCGCTGTAGCGTTCATCGCCAAGCCATGTCCCCTCCGGGCCCCAGAAAAGCTCTTCCGGTTCCCAGACATCCTTGCGACCGCCGGCAAAGCCGAAAGTCTTGAAGCCCATGGACTCAAGGGCGACATTGCCGGCGAGGATCATCAGATCGGCCCATGAGATCTTGCGGCCGTATTTCTGCTTGATCGGCCAGAGCAGGCGGCGCGCCTTGTCGAGATTGGCATTGTCGGGCCAGGAATTGAGCGGGGCAAAGCGCTGCTGGCCAGCGCCCGCGCCGCCGCGGCCATCGGTGATGCGGTAGGTGCCGGCGCTGTGCCATGCCATGCGGATCATCAGGCCGCCATAATGCCCGAAGTCGGCCGGCCACCAGTCCTGCGAATCCGTCATCAAGGCCGTCAGGTCCTTGATCACCGCATTGAGGTCGAGACTTTCGAACTCCTTGGCATAGTCAAAGTCCTCGCCCATCGGGTCGGACAGGGGCGAATTGGCGTGCAGACCCTTGAGGTCCAGCATGGTTGGCCACCAGTCGCGGTTCGTTCGTGCGCGCGCTCCATGCATCACTGGGCATTTGCTATCGTCTGCCATGACATCTCCCGTTTGCGTGTTGAAAACTCGTCTAAGACATATTCTAGACCACCCGCCCCATCAGACAAAATTGACTTTTGTGATCAGGATTATAATATAATTTTATGACAGAAATCTCGCTCCGGCAGCTACGGTATTTTGACGCGCTTGCCACGCATAACCATTTCAGCCGAGCGGCAGCGGTCTGCGCGGTGACGCAACCCGCCCTGTCGATGCAGATCAAGGAACTGGAGGACGCTCTCGGAACAAGCCTGATTGAGCGGGGCACGCGCCAGATCCGGCTGACGCGGTTCGGCGAGCATGCCGTTCGGAGGGCTCGCGAAATCCTGCGTTTCGTCGATGAACTTGGCGAAGCCGCACGCGCTTCACGCGACGAATTCGTAGGCCGCCTGCGGATCGGGATGATCCCTACGATTGCCCCCTATCTTCTTCCCAAGCTGATGAAGGAAGCCGGTAACCGCTATCCGCAGCTTGAAGTCCGCATCAGGGAAGCGCTTACCTCCAAACTGATGCTGGAAGTCATGGATGGCCGGTTGGACGCCGCCATTGTCGCCTTGCCCGTGTCCTCGCCGGCACTGACGGAAGCAGCCCTGTTCTCAGAGGAATTCGTGCTCGTGCGGCCGGGCGAAGATGAGGGCACACCCGTTCCGAGCAGCGAGAAGCTGCGTGAATTGAGACTGCTGTTGTTGGAGGAGGGGCACTGCTTTCGCGATCAGGCCCTGTCATTCTGTGGTGTACACTCGCTCCCGCCTCGCGAAATCCTGGACGCGAGTTCGCTTTCCACTCTGGTTCAGATGGTCAGCGCCGGAATGGGCGTTACCCTGATCCCCGAAATGGCGATTTCGGTGGAAACCCGGTCGGCATCGGTATCGGTGGCGCGGTTCAAGGATCCGCGGCCTTCGCGCACAATCGGCATGATCTGGCGAAAGACGACCCCCTTGGCCTCGCATCTCGTTCAGTTCTCAGACCTGGTGCGCCGCGCAGGAAAGCCATTCTCCAAACGCGGGCGCTGAATTCTGCAGCGGCACTTGCAATCTCCGGCGCGATCGGTTGGTAATCCAGCATTCCCGAGGCGCCTATCACCAAGAGATTCCTCAGAAGGCATCATGTCCTACGTCAAACTCGAAAGGCTGGCAAAAAGATTTGACGATGTCGAGGTCATCCGGAATGTCGATCTCGAAATAGAGAAGGAAGAGTTCACCGTCTTCGTGGGGCCGTCCGGTTGCGGAAAGACGACACTTCTTCGCTTGATCGCCGGTCTCGAAGAGGCAAATGGCGGTGAAATTCACATCGACGGTCAGCGAGTCGACCAAGCTCCGCCGGCAAAACGCGGCATCGCCATGGTGTTCCAGAATTATGCACTCTATCCGCATATGACGGTCTACGAGAATATGTCGTTCGGACTTCGCATATCGAAGTTCGACTCGACGGTAATCCGGCAGCGGGTGGAGCGTGCCGCGGACATTCTGCAAATTCGCGAGTATCTGCAACGCAAGCCCCGCGCCCTGTCGGGTGGCCAGCGGCAGCGCGTGGCGATTGGCAGGGCGATTGTCAGAGAGCCCAAGGTGTTTCTGTTTGACGAGCCGCTGTCCAATCTCGACGCAAAACTGCGGGTACAGATGCGGGTCGAATTGACGGCACTGCATCGCCAGCTTAAGGCGACAATGATCTATGTGACGCACGACCAGGTCGAAGCCATGACCATGGCCGACAAGATCGTCGTCATGAACCAGGGCAATATCGAGCAGGTCGGCAGGCCGCTGGATCTCTATCGCAACCCCAAGAACAAGTTCGTTGCGAGCTTTATCGGTTCACCTGCAATGAACTTCCTCGAGGGGCGGGTCAGCGGGCGGAATGGGCAGGGAGTCGAAGTGACGCTCGATGATGGCGGTCGAGTTTTCGTTCCGTGCGGGCTTGACAGGGATCTCTCGGGCCAGGCGGTAACCCTCGGCATTCGCCCGGAGGACCTCCGTCTGGGTGCGGAAACTGGATCGGCGATCGCAGGCCAAATCTTCAACGTCGAACGGCTTGGGGGTGACACTTATATCTACGTAAAGCGACACAATGGCGGTGATCTGACCGTTCACGCGCCGGGCGATGTCGCAGCACGGCTCGGCGACGAGGTGCCATTCGCCTTCGATGGCAACAAATGCCATCTCTTCAATGCGAGCGGGGATGCGTTGAAGCGCAGCCCTGCTTCAGGTTGACGGGGTTACTTGATCGATCCAGCCATAAGGCCCTGGATGAAGTATCTCTGGAACGCGACATAGAGGATGATCATCGGCGCGCTGGCGAAGACCATGCCCGCCATGGTCAGCGGAATCTGATCGCCATAGCGGCCCTGGAATACATTGATGCCCGCCATCAATGTCCGTTTGGCGTCGTCCTGCAGAAATATGATGGCGATGAGCAGATCGTTCCAAACATAAAGCGCGTTCACGACAACGAGTGTCAGCAGTGGAGGCAGGGACAGAGGAAGGACAATCTTCCACAATATCAACAGGTCCCCGGCGCCATCGATGCGTGCCGACTCGAATATCTCTTGTGGCAGCGTCCGGAAAAAGCTCGTCAGCAGATAGACCGAGAATGGCGTGATCAGGCCGGCGTAGATCAGGATCGCGCCTTGATAGGTGCTGATGAGTGAAAGCTGCGTGTAAAGCACGAAGAGCGGCACGATCATGACGACCGGGGGCACTGCCATCAGCGCGGTGCTTACCGCGAAGAGCATCCCCCGCCCGGCGAACTTCATCCGCGCGATGGCATAGGCGCCCAGACATGACACGACAGTGCTCAGCGCGACTGCGCCGACGACCAATATGGTGCTATTCACCATCCAGCCGATGAATCCGCTGTCAAAAAGGACGGTATGGAAGTGCTCAAGGACGGGATTTTCGGGCGGACCGACCTTGTTGAAGGTGTATTCCTCCGATGTCTTCAGGGACGTCAGAATCATGAAGATCGTGGGCGCCAGAGCGATCAGAGTCGCCGCGATCAGAATTGCATGCTTCAGCGCTTGATCAGGGCGCGGACGCGCCAGTGCAGCCATGGGTCTATCGCACCTCTTCTTCGTTGGCGCGGCGGCGGATGGCAAACAACGGCACGATCAGGAGCAGTGAGACGAGGAACAGCATTACGGAAACTGCGGATGCGATACCCGGAAGGCTCGATCTGATCAGGGCATTGAAAATGTAGAATTCGACCACCATCGTGGACGTACCCGGGCCGCCTCGGCCTCCACCAATGACAAAAACATAGGCGAATACGGCCGACAGAATGGTGATCACGCTGACCACGATGTAGAATTCGATCACGATCTTCATTTGCGGCACGATCACAAACCATAGCCGCTGCCACCAATTCGCGCCCTCGATCTTTGCAGACTCGATGAGCGACTCATCCAGGCTCAGCAGCCGCGCGAGGAAGAGGATGATTCCCAGCGCCGATTCCCGCCAGATGATGAGAAGCATAACGGTCCATAGCGCGACGTCGGATGAACCGATCCAATCGAGAGCGAGGAAATCGAAGCCGATCCAGCGCAAGACCTCGTTTACCGGGCCGTTGAACTGAAACATCTTCTTGACGATCACCGCGATTATCGGAATGGCGAGGATATAGGGCAGGAAGAGCACGATGCGATAGAGTCTCCAACCCTTCAGGCGTTCGTAGAGAATGACGGAAATGATGAGAGACCAGCCGACCATGAACGGCACGGCAAGTAGAAGGTAAATATTGTGCAGGACTGACTCCCAAAAGAGCGACTGGGTGAGGACGAGCTCATAATTGCGAAATCCGATCCACGGGCCATCGATGCCGCGCACCATCTTGAAACTGAACTCAAAGATGCGGACGAGCGGATAGCCAAAAACGAACAATAGTAGCGCGACCAGCGGCGCCACATAGAGATAGGGGGTGATCCTGGAGGAATGCATTACCGGCTTCGCGCCGCCTGACAAAACGAAACCGCCGTGGGGTAGGAGCGAGCCCGAGCGCTAGCTGGGACTCGCCCCGGGCCTTGGCTCAGCCGCCGAGATCGGCAGCCCACTTCTTGTAGTTTTCGACGACGTCGGGATTGAAATCCCGCCATTGTTTGGCGACATCCGCCGCAAGATCGCCCGCTTCCGCGCCGGTGATCTTGCCGCCGATAACCTGTTGCGCCGTGGGCAAGAGGGCCTGCTCATAGAACTGCCCAGGCACGAGATTCGACAAGTAGGGAATGTTCGGTGACAGTCCCCATTTCTGCCACATGTCGCGAACTGCCGGATCCTCGATGACGGAGACATCGAAGTTGGTGCTCGAGGGTATCCAGCCCGTCTTGTCGTACATCGCTTTCAGTCGATCAGCGGACTGCAGATATTCGAGGAACTTGGCAGCGGCTTCCGGATTGGTCGAACCGGCCGAGATACCGAGGCCTTGTGAGTCGAAGATCGGCCGGCCGGCGAGCTTGCCCTTGCCGTAGACCGGCATAACCATGGTGCCGATCCGGCCGTTGGTCGTCTTGCTGTCCTTCGGCAGGCGCGAGGCGATCGAAAGACCGGCGCCGACCTTTCCGGCAACAATCAGGTCAATGCCGGAATAGAGATCGGTCGAGGGCATCTCAGAATTGAGGAAGTCCTTTTTCTTCAGTTCTTCGAGCTTCACCCAATGCTCGTGATACTTCGGATCGCGGAAGTCGCGCTCGCCGGTAAAGAGCTGGATCACCTCGCCGGCGCTGTCGACATTCTGGGCCAGCGCGTGCCCGAAATACCATTCGCCCCAATAACCGTCCTGGATGCCGCCGCCAACCGGCGCGATACCTGCCGCTTTCATCTTGTCGCAGGCGTTGAGGAACTCATCCCACGTCTTGGGCGGATTGTCGGCGTCGAGGCCGGCCTTGTCGAAGAGATCCTTGTTGTAGATCCAGATCATCGGCAGCGGGTACCAGCCGACGCGGTAGGTCTTGCCGCCGAAACGGCTCAACAGTGTCGGGTTGGAGGCCTTGATGATGTCATCGGGGATAAGGCCATCAAGCGGGCGCAAATAGCCGAGCCAGACGCTCTCCATGTGATAGATGCCGTTCCAGAGAAACTGGATATCCGGCGCCTTGCCGGCGGCGGCGGCAGTCTGGAACTGCGAGATGACCACGGCCGTGTCCTGCAGCATCGGCTTCACCGTCGCGGCTGTATAGCCTTTCACTGAGTCGTCGACATAGCTCTGCAGGCCAGGCAGTTCCTGTTCGCCCCACCACCACATATTGAGTTCGGGCGACTGGGCTTGCGCCATGCGTTGTGCAAAGTTCATCGTCGCGGCGCCTGCCGCCACACCCGCTGCAGTCTTGAGGACCTGGCGGCGCGAAAAGCCGGGTTGTCTGGTCATGGTCGTTTCGTAACTCCCTGTTGGATTATGGTTTGCGCGCATTAAGCGCGGATCGGACCGGTTGTGCAAGCGCACGAGCCATTCAGAAAGTGCTCATCAGCCCACCATCCACGACAAGCAGCTGACCTGTCATGTACCGGCAGTAGCTTGAAGCCAGAAAGACCACCGTGCCCGAGACATCCTCCGGATAGCCGGTCCGGCGGAGGGGAATTTTGCCCTTGCGGACATACCATTCGAGAAATTCCGGTGTTTCCGTCTCATTGACGCCGTTAATCACTGACATCGGCGTCGACATGAAGCCGGGCGCAACCGCGTTCACCAGAATGTTGTACGGCCCCAGTTCCACGGCCATCGACTTGGTGAGTGCCAGGATGCCGCCTTTCGCCGCGTTATAAGCGCCGACTTCGCCACTCGATGCAAAACCCTGGATCGATGCGATATGAATGATCCTGCCGTCCCGCTGCTTGACCATCTGCGGTGCTACGAGTTTCGATCCCATATACACGGCTTCGAGATTGACGCGAATCGTCCGCTGCCAGTCCGCAAGTGTGTCGTCCAGGATCGTGCGCGCCGGCGGATTGATGGCCGCATTGTTGACGAGAATGTCGATTGTGCCGAACGTTGCAAGGATGTCATCTACCGCCGCGCGATAGGCGGCGTAGTCGGTGATGTCGAGCCGATAGCCCTTGGCAGTTCCACCGGCCGTGGCGATGTCGGACGTTGTTTCTTCCAGCGATTTCGGATTGAGCTCGAGCAGTGCGACGCTGGCCCCCTCGGCCGCCATCTCGAGCGAGACCGCACGCCCCAGCCCTTGGCCGGCGCCGGTTATTACGCAGAGCTTTCCGGTCAGCAGACCCATCTCTATTCTGTCCGTATTTTCGCTGAGTGGCAAAGACCCTATGCTGCGCCTGAAAGAATCGTCAAGGATCGTACTTGGAGTGCTGTAACATGGAAGATGATGGCAAGCTGCTTGTCCTGACCAATCTGGGCCACGTCCTCGATCACCCGGAGGCGGTCGCCTGGGGTCCCGATCGACGCATCTATGCGGGCGGTGAGGACGGCCAGCTTTATCGCATCGGCCTGACCGACAATATTTGCGAGACCGTAGCGAAGATTTCCGGCGGATTTCTGCTTGGCCTCGCCCATGACGCGGACGGCAACACCTATGCGTGCGACGAGCGGAAGGCCTGCGTGCACAAGATCACCCCGGGCGGCGAGGTTTCTACCTATGCATCAGGCGGCGACGGGCAGCGCATGCGCCTCCCGAACTATCCCGTGTTCGACGACAATGGAAATCTCTATGTGTCGGACTCGGGTGATTTCGGACATAGCAACGGCTACATCTGGCGTATCGGCCCGGACGGCCACGCGGAGATATGGGACCGGAAGGCCAATGGTTTCACCAACGGCATGTGCCTCTCGGCGGACGGTCGCTGGCTCTATGTCGCCGAATCGTCGCCGCCGCTCATCTCCCGCATTGCGATCAATAGCGATGGAACGGCGGGCGAGCGGGAGGTTGTCGTGCATCTCCCACGCCAGGTGCCCGATGGCGTTGCGCTGGACATCGCCGGCGACCTCTACATCTCGCTCTACAATCCCAACATCATCTACCGCTACACGCACGACGGCCAACTCATCACGCTCTACGATGACTGGGAGCAACTGAAACTTGTAGCGCCAACCAATATCGCCTTTGGCGGGGACGACATGTCCACATTGGTCATTGCCAGTCTGTGCGGGTGGTCGATCCACACAGCGCCCATGGCCGTGCCGGGCCTTCGGGTCCGCTATCCGAAAATCTGAACCGGCTGCCGCTCCTCAGATCACTCTGACTCGGCGACGCTCCCAGTAAAGCAGATAGAGCCCGCTGATGACGATGATCGTGCCGCCTACCCACACATTGTGGGGAGGGATATCTCCCCAAATGATGGCGCCGAGCAGGAATGCCCAGATCAAGGAGGAGTATTCCATCGTCGCCGTGACCGATGCCGGCGCCCGACCAGCGGCCTCGACCATCAAATACTGACCTAGCCCGCCGAAGAGTCCGACACCAGCCATCAGCAGGAACTTGTCCCAGGGTACCCATGTCCAGCTCCAGGGAAGCATCGCAGCGCAGGCGATGAGCAGGATGACATTCTGCGCGAGCATCTGGAAGTAGGAGGGGACCTTCGTCGCCATCGATCGCATCAGCGTAATCGATATGGACCACAAAATGGCGGCAAGGAAGGCCAGCCCAACTGCTCCGGTTTGAGAGGCATCGCGCGGCAGGCACGCGATGATAACGCCAATGAAGCCGGCAGCGGCAACGAACCAGCGCGTCTTGGGCACCTTCTCACCCAGAAAGATAATTGCGAAGAATGTAACCAGGATCGGCGAGGCATAGTAGATCGTTGTCATCTCCGATAGTTGAAGATGGCGCGATGCCGTGTAGTAGGAGATCCATGCTCCGAGCAGCAGGAAGCCCCTCAGGAGCAGTTGCAGCCGATAGGGCGACGCCCAGAGCTTTGCCCACAAGTCAGGGCCAAATCGCGCGGTCAGAACGACGGTGATGACGGCGCTCCGCATGAAGAGTACCTGAACGACTGCGATTCCCGCGACGAGCCATTTGACCGAGGCATCTTGAAGGGAAAAACAAAAGAAGGCGCCAAGTGCGAGATAGGCGCCTGTCAAGATGGTGTTGGAGGGGTTCGGCATGAATCGGCGCCACGCGTGCGGAACTAAAATGCCACGCCAACCACAAATGTGGAAGGGAGCCGCGTTGTTCAGCTCCCCTTGAGTCTTCTACAAGAAAGCTTTGAAAATCAGTCAGCCGGCTGTCAACGCTTGCCCTTCTTGGCGGACTTCTTTGCCGCCTTGGCGGCCTTCTTGGCTGGCGCTGCCTTCTTCGCGGCCTTGGACGGGCGCTTGAAGGAAAGACCAAGATCGAAGCCCTTCTTGCGGATTGCCGCTTCCGTGCGCGAAAGGGTCTTCGCAATCGCCTTGACCGGATGCCGATCCTTCACCATCCGCTTCAGGTCCGCGATGATCTCTTTCGTCCACTCGGCGCGATGCTTCGTTGGTTTTTTCGCCATTCTCTCTCTCAAGCTCCTGTTTCACGATTGATACCGGTAAAGTAACACGAACCAATAAGTTAACTCATTTCCTCGTGTCGCAACGAAGGCTCTCATACCTTATTGTATTTCGAATTCAATGGCGAATTCTCTGTTGAATGCAAAATTGTGTGTCAATCGGACTCATGTGCAGACGGGCGGGCCGGTCTGAATATTAGCTGGCGCAGCACGACGGACGATCAATCTGTCGGCATAGGAACCTAGCGATACCCGCTACTACAAGTATAGGTATCAGCGAAGCTTGCGCTATTTTGAGTATCGCGCGAGCGGCGCACGCGACGATCTCCATGGCGCGGTGAAAGAGCGAAGTAATAAGTGCCGGCCAGCGGCGGCTCTCCGACCACGGTCATGCAACGCAAGAACCCGGGTGTGAATTCCCATACGGATTCCTAGGGGCCGCTCGAAACATCATTGTTTCCGTGAATTTGTTCCACAAAAAGCAAATTTGTGTGTGAGAAGCTTCACCGGGAGAGGTGCGACGCAGCCGGACATTGGCCATCCGGCTCGGGCGCATTTTGTCAGGCAGGCAAGGTCGCAGCGCCTGCCGCGAGGTTCTCTCCGGTTGTGGCGGCGCGCCAATGCTGGTCGCCGGAGGAGAACGTGGAAAGTACAATGAGGACACACTTCGTCTCGTCGCCGACCTTCTGGCCGGAGGTGCCAATGGCATCATGTTCGGCCGTGCGCTGTTCCAATCGCCGGATCCGCTTAAAATGATGAAAGTCGCTCGCGAGATGATCCATGACGATCTGCCCTTGCCGCAGGCGCTGAATAAACTTGGAAATGGACCGGCAAAGAGACTTGCTTGAGTTCCTCCCCGGCGCGCCAGCAGAAACCCTAGACGAATAAAACTGCCGCCATTGACGCGCGGCTGATGCGTCCATAGCCTTCCGCCAAGCAGTTTCGCGTTGTGCGGTTCCGGACCGAGTGTGGGGAGGCGGCTGCGAAAATGTCCGGCATCGAACCAAACCGTCCGATCGTAACGCGACTGATCGCCCGTACGGTCAAGCCCGGCCATGATGCCGAATTTGAGGCTTGGCAGAACCGCGTTTCCGAACAAATCCGGAGAGTCCCCGGAGCATTGCGGACCGACATCCTGCCCGCCGCGATGACCGAGTTCGGCCACAAGTGGATCGTCATCCATCGCTTCGCGACCGAAGCGCTGTCTGAGGTTCCAGACATATTGGTCGGCCAGGGGACACAAAACACGTTAGTCGGCGCGGAATCGACGGATGCGGATGAGACCATTGTCACGTCGAACGAGATTATCCCCGGCAAGGAAGCCGAGTACGAGGCGGCGGACCGCGCTGCGACCGGCCCTTGGGTTTCCTCGTGACCGAGACGCTTGGCATCATTCTCGGTCTGCTCGCAGCGCTGGGCTTGTGGGCGATGATGGCCGGAAATTTTCTCGATGCGATGCGGCGCAAGAAGAAAGACGACAAGCCTCCCGATCAGTAGGAGCGTGGCAATCCCAATTGGTGCTCGGCCAGGAACGACAAAATGAGGTTCGTCGAGATCGGTGCCACCTGATAGAGCCGCGTCTCGCGAAACTTCCGCTCGATATCGAACTCCTCGGCGAAGCCGAATCCGCCATGCGTCTGGATGCAGACATTGGCCGCCTCGTTTGAGGCATCGGCGGCGAGCAGCTTGGCCATATTCGCCTCCGCGCCGCAGTCTTCGCCGGCCTCAAATCGCCGCGTTGCCTCGTGCACCATCAGTTCGGCCGCGCGCATGTTTGCGTAGGCGCGGGCGATTGGAAACTGGATGCCCTGGTTCTGGCCGATGGGCCGGCCGAAAACCACGCGCTCCTTGGCATAGGCGGTCGCCTTGGCGATGAACCATTTGGCGTCGCCGATACACTCGGCGGCGATCAGGATGCGCTCGGCATTCATGCCGGAGAGCACATAGCGAAAGCCCTTGCCTTCCTCTCCGATGAGGTTCTCCGCGGGGATCGCCGCATTTTCGAAGAAAATTTCGGTCGTCGCGTGATTTATCATGGTGCGGATCGGCCGGATTGCGATGCCCGGAGTTGCGCTATCTCGCATGTCGACGACGAACAGCGACAGACCATCGGAGCGCCGGGCCACCTGGTCGCGCGGCGTGGTGCGTGCAAGCAGTAGCATCAGATCCGAGTGTTCGGCCCGGCTGGTCCAGATCTTTTGGCCATTCACGATGTAGCGCTCGCCATCCTTCTTCGCGAAGGTCTTGATCGAAGTCGTATCCGTACCGCTTCCCGGTTCGGTCACGCCAAAGGCCTGCAATCGCAGTCTGCCTGCAGCGATCTCCGGCAAATAGCGCTGCTTCTGTGCCTCGCTGCCATGCCGCAACAGGCTTCCCATCATATACATCTGCGCATGGCAGGCGGCGCCGTTCGCGCCCGAAGCCTGGATTTCTTCGAGGATGGCAACAGCGGCTGAGAGTGGGAGTCCGGCGCCGCCAAATTCTTCCGGGATGAGGCTCGCGAGATAGCCGGCCTCCGTCAGCGCGGTCACGAATTCAGTCGGATAGGTTCGTTCG
>JAEUMG010000137.1 GCA_016793355.1 Hyphomicrobiales bacterium | reverse complement strand
GTCTATATCGCCTTGCTGCGTGCCGCGACGAGCCGGCGCCAGAGCGATGAGGAATTCGCCATCAATGCGGCGAAGGTCGAGGCCTTCGGGCCCGACGACAGCGGCTATCTCGCGCAAATGCTGCGGGCCTATACGATGCCGCATCGGAGCTGGCTCGCCATCAATGAACGGCGCCACCAGATGCGGCTCGCCTGGGACGCCTTCTTCCAGGACTGGGATGTACTGCTTTGCCCGGCGGCCGCATCCGCGGCCTTTCCGCATGACCAGGCGGGCGAGCGTCATGAGCGGACGATTACCGTCAATGGCAAGCCGGTGCCGACGACCGATCAACTGTTCTGGGCCGGCTATTCCGGCTGCTTCTATCTGCCCGCGACCGTGGCCCCGGTCGGGCTCACGCCACAGGGATTGCCGTCGGGTGTGCAGATTGTTGCGCCGCAATATGAAGATCTGACATCTCTGCGTTTCGCGGAGCTGCTTGAGCGCGATTATGCGGGCTTCGTGCCGCCGCCGGATTGCCCGTGACCGGACCGGTCAATCTGATTCACCATTGAACCGCTTCGGGCGGCGGTGATAGGCTGTTTCGCAGCTCGCAGATGACCAGGAATTCATTTGCGGGACGATGCGGTTTCGGGCCACAGACGGCCCCCAGAACCTCCGGGAGGAAGTCACTCAATGTCTGACAAAGAACACATCTGGATTCCCAAGCTCAAGCAGCAGCTTGCGGACAAGAAGATCGATCGGCGCGAATTCGTGCGCTATTCGACACTGCTCGGCATGTCGGCGGGTGCCGCCTATATGTGGGCGGGAAAGATCACCGGCCAGCCTTTCGCGCCGCCGGCGCGCGCGCAGGACATGCCCAAGGGCGGTACCATCAAGATCGCCCAGCGCGTTCCCAAGCTCGAGAATCCCCACACCTTCTCGTGGGTTTATGACTCGAACGTCGTGCGCCAGGTCTGCGGCTACATCACCCGCACCGGCGCCGACAACATCACGCGTCCGGATCTGTGCTCGAAGTGGGAAGCGTCCGAGGACCTCAAGACCTGGACCTTCACGCTCGCCGACGCCACCTGGCGCAAGGGCGGTCCGTTCACGGCCGAGCATGCAGCCTGGAACATCAAGCACTGCCTCGATCCGAAGGTTGGCTCCTCCGTCGTCGGCCTGATGAAGGGCTACATGCTCAAGGAAGTCGATACCGGCCAGAAGGACGAGAACGGCAATCCGGTCATGACGACCGAATTGTGGGATGCCAATGCCATCGAAGTGAAGGATCCGAAGACGCTGGTCCTGAACCTCAAGGAAGCCCAGGTCGCGGTGCCCGAGCATTTCTTCCACTATCCGTTCCTGATGCTCGATCCGGAAGAGAACGGCGCCTTTGCCGTCGGCTCGAACGGCACGGGCTCGTTCGATCTCGTCGATCTCGAGGTCGGCCGCAAGGCTGTCCTCAGGCGCATCCCCGACAAGCCGGGCTATGTCGACGAGTTGCAGTTCATCGACCTCGGCGACAATCCCTCGGCGGTGGCCGCGGCGCTTGCCTCCAAGCAGGTCGACGGCATCTATCAGGGCAATATCGAGCAGTTCGAAATCTACAAGGCCATGGATCACATCAACATCCATGAAGCCGTGACTGCGCAGACGGCCGTGGCGCGCATGCGTCTCGACCAGAAGCCCTTCGACAATCCGGCGGTGCGCAAGGCCATGCGTCTGGCGACCGATCCGGAGAAGTGCCTGCAGATCGCGCATAAGGGTGTCGGCCAGGCCGCCGAGCATCATCATGTCTGCAAGGTGCATCCCGACTATGCGCCGATGGAGCCCATGGGCTACAAGCCGGACGAGGCCAAGAAGCTTCTGGCCGATGCCGGGTTCCCCGATGGCATCGATGTCGAAATCAACTGCAAGCCCGATCCGTCATGGGAACAGGCGGCGGTCGAGGCGATGGCGGAGCAGTGGAAGGCCGCCGGCATTCGCGCCAAGATCAACGTGCTGCCGTCCAACAAGTTCTGGGAAGTGTGGGACAAGGTGCCGTTCGGCTTCACCGAATGGACGCATCGTCCGCTCGGCTTCATGGTGCTGGCGCTGGCCTATCGCACCGGGGTGCCGTGGAACGAATCCGCCTATTCCAACAAGCAGTTCGATGAACTGCTGAGCAAGGCGGAAGGCACGCTCGATGTCGACAAGCGCCGCGAGATCATCGGCGAACTCCAGAAGATCATGCAGGAGGATGGACCGATCACGCAGCCGCTGTGGCGTTCGGTCTATGCCGGATATGACAAGCGCGTGAAGGGCTTCGACATTCATCCGACGCTCTACATCTTCGGCGAGACAATGGCGATCGAGCCGGCATAAGCCGGAAACATCGCGTTCAAGCCAGGGGCCTCCGCGGATCATCCGCGGAGGCTTTTTGTTGTGCGTGCTTCGAGGATCGCTGCGCGAGCACCTCAGCATGAGGATCGCTGGGTGCCCTCATGGTGAGGTGGCGGCGCAGCCGCCCGCGAACCATGAGGCGCTACGGTACCTGCCGGCTGAAGAAATCGATCTCACGCTGCCAGGCCTGTTCCGAAAAGATCGAAACATGAGTGCCGTTGGGGATCGCGGCAAACTCCTTGGGCTCATTGGCAGCGGCATAGAGCCGCTCGCCCATCGAGAGAGGGATCAGGCGATCATCGGCGCCATGCAGGACCAATAGCGGCGCACGAATGTCCTTCAGATAGTCGAGCGACCTGAACTGGTCCTTCATCAAGAGCCCGACAGGAAGCCACCAGTAGCTCAGGCGTGCGACATCGGCTGCGGAGGTGAATGGCGCCTCCAGCGCAATCGCCCCGACCGGCCGATGCGCGGCGAGTTGAATGGCGACGCCGGTGCCGAGCGATTCG
>JAEUMG010000050.1 GCA_016793355.1 Hyphomicrobiales bacterium | reverse complement strand
TCGAGCGGGAATGTCACATAGGCCCCCTGCGCCCCGCTCGCACCCTTCGGCACCCAAAATTGTCGAGCAAAACCAAGCACATGGTCGATCCGCAGCAAGCCCGCATGGCGCAGATTGGGCTCCAGTATGGCGCGGTAGGGCCCGAAGTCGAGATCCACCAGCGCCTGCGGGCGGAATGGGGTGAGGTTCCACACCTGGCCATCCGCGGCGAACGGATCGGGCGGCGCCCCGATCGACACGTTCATCGCGTAAACGTCCGGATTCGCCCAGATTTCTCCGCTGTCTTCGGCAACGCCAAGGGCCAGGTCGGCGTAGATCGGCGCCCCCTCCCCCGTCGCTTCAGCCAACTGCCGCATGGCGAGCTGCTGCAGGAAGATGCGGTAGCCAACCTCCTCCGCATTCGCCGCGGCAAAGCCCGCTACTCCGGAAGCCTTTGAATTATCGAGGTCTTTTGGCCATTTTGTGCGATCGACGGTGCCGTATTTGAAAGCGATGGCCTCGAAAATCGCATGCTTCGTCAGGGCTTCATCGGCCGATTCTGCCGGCGCGTTCTTGAAAAGCGCCCGCAATCGCCGATCCTTTTCCGCCCAAAGGCTTGAATAATCGATGTATTTTTGAGGCTTTGCCGGCGGCATGCCATCCACATGGATGTAGATCGGGTCGATGAAGCGCCGGTCGGATGGCTGATAGGGGCTCATCCGCTCGCGGTTGGTCGGGAACAGATGGTGTAGCGGGTTGATCCCGGCCGTATAGGCGCCAGCAGACCGGGCAAAACTACAGTATTCGGCCAATGTCGCAAAGTCGCCGCACCCGGTATCGTTCTTGGTCTTGAGCGTATAGAGATGCGCCGACAGCCCGAAGAGCTTGGTCTTTTCTTTAAGGTCGGAAGTCAGATAGTTTCCGCAGATCGGGTAGCGCTTCGAGTTGCGGGACATCTGCGCATAAAGACTGTCCCAGGCAACGCTCGCATTGGCATAGTCTATGCCCATGGCGGTGAGGAGGGCGCGCTTGGTCTCGATCGGCACCTCGGTCTTGTGGCCCTCGATATCCCACCAGACCGGCTGAATGCCGGCGGATTCCGCAAGCTTTTCAAGGAGTTCGTCGGGCGTACCGGCGGTCCTGCCGGTATCGCGAGCCTCCCGGCAGCAGGCAACCGAGCGGGCAGGGACGGTCGCCGGCGCATCCTCCCAATGATACGATGCGCGCGCCGAAGGCATTGTAATCGCTATGCTTTCGGAAGATCCGTTGATCCAGACGCACACCCTCTCGCCGCCGCCATAGAGAGCAAAGCCCAGCGCCTGGCCGCCTGCCCAGTCGGCATCGGCCATCGGCCGGCCATCCGGATGCAGCCATACGATGTCCGGTATGCCCGTCGCATCGATCGGGCCGCCGGTGAGCCAGCGATCGCCGAAAAGGGCTCCGTTCCGGCGCCGGAACTCCGCCAATTTGCATGTAAAATCAAAGCGTTCCCGGTCCATGCCGGCCCAGTCGAGCCAGGTTACGGCATTGTCCTGGGCATAGGCATTGTTGTTGCCGCCCTGGCTCCGCCCGAACTCGTCGCCCGCCGTCAGCATCACCGTTCCGCGCGACAGAAACAGGGTTGCGAGCAACGATTTCACATCATTTGCGCGTCGATTTCGGACATTTTCCTGCACCGGATCCGGCGCGTTCGGTGCAGTGTCATGGCCGGCCCCGGCCGGACGTCCTGTCATTCTGCAGAACGACAGAATGTCGGGCGGCCAGCCCTCCACACCGTTATTCCACGAAAAGTTGTTGTCCGTCCCGTCCCGGTTGTGCTCGCCATTGGCCTCATTGTGCTTGGCGGCATAGGCAACGAGATCGGCCAGGGGGAAGCCGTCATGCACGGCGAGATAGTTGACGCTTGCCGACGGCAACCGGTGCGTGTCGCGGAAAATGTCGGAAGAGCCAGCAAGCCGCGTCGCCAGCGCGCCCAGCATGCCGCGATCGCCGCGCCAGAAGCGGCGGATGTCGTCGCGATAGCGATCGTTCCACTCGCTCCAGCGCCCGGGGAACTGCCCGAGCCGATAGCCCTCGGGGCCGACATCCCAGGGTTCGGCGATCATCGTCAGTTCACGGAGCAAGGGATCGGCTTCGATGGCCGCGAGCAGGGGCGCATCGGTGGTGAAACCTTGCGCGGTACGGCCGAGCACCGTCGCCAGATCGAAGCGGAAGCCGTCGATGCCGGTCTCATGCGCCCAGCGCCTGAGCGAATCGAGCGCCAGGCGCGCAACCGGCGCGATATCGAGCGCCATGGTGTTGCCGCAGCCCGTATCGTTGATGAGCCGGCCGGGATCGTCGGCGGCGTGCCGGAAATAGAGCGCATTATCGAGCCCGCGCAGCGACAGTGTCGTGCCTTCGACATCGCTTTCGCCGGTGTGGTTGAGCACCATGTCGAGGATGACGGCGATGCCCGCTTCATGCAGTGCGGCGACGGTGTCGCGGATTTCGGCGAAACCGCCGGGTGCCAGGCGCGGGTCCGGCGCCATGAAGGTGACCGGATTGTAGAACCACGCATTATGCAGGCCGAGCGCCGGCAGATGCCGTTCGTCGATGGCCGCCGTCAATGGCATGAGCTGTACGGTATCGACTCGAAGTTTCGTCAGATGGTCGATGATCACGGGGTGAGCCAGCGCCGCCACGGTGCCGCGCTGCGCTTCCGGTATGACCGGATGAAGCTTGCTGAAAGCTTTGACCGCGACTTCATAGATGAAGCCCGGCGGGCCTGTGCGTGCGAGCCGCGGGGCAGGGGAGGGAGACGGCGCGCCGATGATTCCCTTCGGCATGAAGGCTGCCGTGTCGACGGCGCGGTCGCGCGGCCATTGCAGTTCGGCATGGTGCTGGAAGGCGCGGTCGAAAGCGAAGGCATAGGGATCGGCAAGGAGCTTTTTCGGATCGAAGCGATGGCCCTGCGCCGGCTCCCACGGGCCTTCGGCGCGAAAGCCGTAGCGCGCGCCGGGCCCGATGCCGGAAATGAAGCCCAAATGCACGTCGCCACGGCGGGTTTCCAGCGCCACGCGCAAGGTCTCGAAATCGCCGGCCTCATCGAAGAGGCAGAAGTCGATGCGCGCCGCATGGCGCGACACGACGGCGACCTGAACGCCGTCGGGAAGGACGGTCACACCGAGCGAGGAGGGCAGGAGTTCGGCCATCAGGCGAAGTTAGCACGCCCCGTTACAAGGACCAGCAGAGTCGGAAGACAGGGTGAGGAAAGCGTTGGTGGATGACCGAAGGCCTGCCCGTCACCTAGGCGAAAGCCGGGGTCTCCTGGATCATCTCCGCGATAGCGGAATGAATTGAGGTTGATCCAGTCAAGCCTCGCCCTGAGGTGGCCGCGTAGCGGCCCTCGAAGGGCGCTCACCTGCACGATCTCGCCCGTTATACCAACGGCCCTATGAAGTGACCGTTGCCCATGGACGGGCCGTGACGGATGTGACGGTTGCCTTGTCGTTTGCGAAGAAGAGCCAGGCCTGGCAGGCCTTGTCGACGATGTCGTCGTAGCTGTCGAAGACGGTGTTT
>JAEUMG010000049.1 GCA_016793355.1 Hyphomicrobiales bacterium | reverse complement strand
ATTGGGAAGCATCCTTGCCGGCCGCTATGTCGGGCAAGCCATCGGAATACCACTCGCCTCCCAAAATCGCGCATGCGGAGCTTTTGCCGCTGCCCTGCGGCCCTTCCAGCACCGCCACATAGTCTGCTTTGCAGCCAGGTGCAAAGACGCGCGCAATCATCTGAATAAGGAACATTCGCCCGATCCGGCTTGTATAGTCCGTGCAATGCGTCCCGAGATAAACCTGCGTCCAGGTATTGACGCGCGGCACCTCATCCCATTCGAGGCCCTCGATCCAATCGCGAATAGGGTGATATTTGGCGGCGAAAGCGCGGCGATCGATCGCCTGGTGAACGACATCCTTCGCCAGGCGGTGAAGCCCGGCATTCTGCAGATAGATTTGCAGCAGAGTGGCGTCTATGTCGGTCACGGGTCTTGGTCCGTAAAACTCGGTCTGACCAGGCAGGGGCACCATCAGCATCGCGATTTGTGCCATCTCATCGAAGGCAAAGCACTTGGAGATCGCGGGATCTTTGACCAGTGCCAGGTCGGCGTTGGCGACGATGGGAAGGGGCGCGCCGGTAGTACCTTTCTTGCATTCGTCTAGCCATTTGGCCTTGCCGGCGAGGGCCTTTTTGATCGCCTTTTCGCGCGCCACCCGTTCAACTACCTCGGTAAGGTCGCTCACGCGCCATTCTCCATTCGCCGCGCGAGATCGAAGAGGCGATCGGCCGCCGTCTCCTTGTCGATCAGGATGCTTTCGGGGTTTGAAGCGCGACCGCTGCCGATCCGGCGCACGTCGCGCGCGAGATCGCGGATTTCATCAGGCGTCACGACAGGTCGCGGTCGGGTGCCTATCGCGCTCATTGCTCAAAACTCGCCGTGAACGGGGCGTGAATAGCGCTCCCCGGATTTTCCCCGTTTCGGACCGCGATTTCGCGGAATGTTCCGCCATTCTCTGCCGAACCATCGGCGCGCGGCGAAGAAGAAAAGCCCTTGAATATTGGGGTTTTTAATGGTGCTGCGAGAGAGGATTGAACTCTCGACCTCCCCCTTACCAAGGGGGTGCTCTACCACTGAGCTACCGCAGCGCACGAGGAGCGGCTCGCCGGCTCGACAAGAGCGATCCGGGAGGCGGCGGGACTAGTGCCACAGGCTCATGCCGCAATCAAGCCGTCGTCACCTGGCGGGCACCTTGACAGCCGCCAAACATCGCCGAAATTAGCAAAAATGGCCAAGGAACCCGCAAAATCCGCCGATCGGGCCAAGCGCCTCGCCCGGGCGCTCAAGGCCAATCTCGCCCGGCGCAAGGCGCAGGGGCGTGCGCGCCAGGCCACATTGTCCGCAAAAACCGCGGCCGAGGTCCCGAAACCCGATTAAAACTTGCCCCTTTGCAGCCATTTATGCGACTTAGGCTTCAGATTCGCACGGGGAAGGCGTACCCGCCGGAGCCATGTTCCGGCGCTTTGTGAAGGGGACTCCACGACATGGATCGCATCCGCATTGGCGGCGGCAACAAGCTTCATGGCACCATTCCGATCAGCGGTGCCAAGAATGCCGCCCTGCCCCTGATGATCGCTTCGCTGCTGAGCGAAGACACGCTCACCTTGCGCAACACCCCGCGACTGGCGGATGTCCGCCTACTGCAGCGTATCCTGCAGAATCACGGCGTCGACATTTCGACCGACGGCAAGCGGCCGGGCCAGATCGGCCAATGCGGCGAAACGCTCCGCCTCACCGCCCGGACCATCGCCGACACGACGGCTCCCTATGAACTCGTCTCCAAGATGCGGGCGAGCTTCTGGGTGCTGGGCCCGCTGCTGGCGCGTTGCGGCGAGGCCAAGGTATCATTGCCCGGCGGCTGCGCCATCGGCACGCGGCCCGTCGACCTCCACATTCTGGCGATGGAACGGCTCGGCGCCTCGATCGCCATCGAGGCTGGCTATGTCCTGGCGAAGGCGCCCAAGGGCCTCGTCGGCAACCGCATCGTCTTTCCGAAAGTCTCCGTCGGCGCGACGCATGCCGCGCTCATGGCGGCGACACTCGCCAAGGGCGACACCATCATCGAAAATGCCGCGCAGGAGCCGGAGATCGGCGATGTCGCGGAGTGCCTGGTCAAGATGGGCGCCAAGATCGAAGGCATCCATTCGCCGACACTGAAGATCACCGGCGTGACCTCGCTGCACGGCGCCGACCACACGGTGATCGCCGATCGCATCGAGACCGGGACCTATGCCATGGCCGTCGCCATGACGGGCGGCGACGTGATGCTGCAGGGTGCCAGACCCGATACGCTCGACACGGTCCTCGATGTCCTGGCCGATTCCGAAGCCGATGTGCGGCGCACCAATGACGGCCTTCGCATCCTGCGCAATGGCGCCGGAATCGCACCGATCCGCGTCGAGACGCAGCCCTATCCGGGCTTTCCGACCGATCTCCAGGCGCAATTGATGGCTCTCATGACCAAGGCCAAGGGAACCTCACTCATCCGCGAAACCATCTTCGAAAACCGCTTCATGCATGTCCAGGAACTGGCCCGCCTCGGCGCCGATATCCAGCTGCAGGGCGATCGCGCGGAAATCCGCGGCGTCGAGAAACTCACCGGTGCGCCGGTGATGGCGACCGATCTCAGGGCGTCCGTTTCGCTCGTGATCGCGGCGCTCGCCGCCGAAGGCGATACGACCCTGCATCGCGTCTATCATCTCGATCGCGGTTTCGATTCGCTCGAGAAGAAGCTTCAGAACTGCGGCGCGGACATCGAGCGCCTCGCCGGGCAGTGATACCAGGTTGCACGTGCTTAAGCTGACCGCCTTCGATGCCGACGATCTGGCGGTGATTTCCGCGCAGATGCAGGACGCGGTCATCCTGGCCGGCGACATCAGGTATCTGAAACGGGCCGGCAAGCTGGTGCTGATCGCCAACCGCTTCGCCTGGGATGAGGCCGGAGAGGGCAGCCGCACCTATCGCCGCCGCCGCTCCGGGCTGCATTTCGACCGTGTCCGCGATGTGAAGGCGCAGCGGATCCGCCAGGACAATCCGCGGGCGGTCCTGTCGCTGCTTGCCATTACCTTCGAGCCGGATGAGGAACCTTCGGGAAAGATTCGGCTCGAATTTTCGGGCGGCGGCCGGATCGAGGCGAGCGTCGAATGCATCGAAGCCGCGCTGGACGACCTCGGGCCGGGCTGGGAGACGGCTCATATGCCGAGCCACGAAACCGGCTGAAGGAAGCGTCTGTCGCACGCGCCAGCGATCTGGCATAGGCATCGGCCATGACGGATAAGCCGCGCAACCGCCTGATCGCCATCGCCCTCGGCCAGGGTCTGGGCCCCGGCCGCTCGGCCGATGCCGAGCATGAGCGCCGCGTCGCTATTTACGATCTCCTCGAAGAGAACAGCTTTGCGCTCGAGGGTCGCGAAGACGGCCCCTATCGCCTCGAATTGTCGGCTGTCGAAGGACGGCTCGTCTTCGATATCCGCAATGAGGCGGGCGAGCCGTTGATCGCCATCGGGCTGGCGCTGTCGCCATTCCGGCGCATCATCAAGGACTATTTCCTGATGTGCGAGAGCTATCACCAGGCGATCCGCACCGCCACGCCCAGCCAGATCGAGACGATCGACATGGCGCGCCGCGCGCTCCACAATGAAGGAAGCGAGATCCTGCGCGAGCGGCTCGCGGGTAAGGCGGCGTTCGACTTCGATACCGGGCGCCGGCTTTTCACCCTGGTCAGCGTCCTGCACTGGCGCGGATGAGCGGCGATCTTCCCGGCGCGGTGCTGTTCGCCTGCACCCAGAACGCCATCCGCTCGCCCATGGCGGCCGGCCTGATGAAGCATTTTTACGGACACAAGGTGTTCATCGCGAGCTGCGGTATCAAGCCGACCGAAGCCGACCCCTTCATGATCGCGGTGATGGACGAAATCGGCATCGACATGAAGAAGCACAGGGCGCAAGGCTTCGACGATCTCGAGGATTCGAGCTTCGATCTGGTGATTTCGCTGTCGCCGGAAGCCCATCACCGGGCGCTGGAAATGACCCGCACCATGGCAATCGAGGCGGAATACTGGCCCACCCTCGATCCTTCCGTCGTCTCCGGCAACCGCGAGCAGAAGCTCGAGGCCTATCGCCAGGTCCGCGACGGCCTGATGAAGCGGCTGCGCGAGCGCTTCGGGGCGCTCGGCGCGCGCGGGGTATAATACCAACGGCCCTATGAAGTGACCGTTGCCCATGGACGGGCCGTGACGGATGTGACGGTTGCCTTGTCGTTTGCGAAGAAGAGCCAGGCCTGGCAGGCCTTGTCGACGATGTCGTCGTAGCTGTCGAAGACGGTGTTT
>JAEUMG010000214.1 GCA_016793355.1 Hyphomicrobiales bacterium | reverse complement strand
AGCTTTCGCAACATGAGGCGGATGGAGGCGAGCTTGAGGAAGGCAAGCGCCTTGCGATTGAGGCATTCCCAGTCTTTGGCGAGCCTTCGGCATCGGCCGAGCCAGGCGAAGGTTCGCTCGACGATCCAGCGTTTGGGCAGGACGATGAAGCGTCGCGCTTGATCGGAGCGCTTGACAATCTCGACATTCACGCCCCGCAGAAGGGTGCTCAGCGCGTCCTGGAATCCGGCGCCTTGATAGCCGCCGTCGGCATAGAGCTTGAGCAGAAATGGATGAAGGCCGAACAGCGTTGCCATCAGGAGTACGCCGCCATCGCGATCCTGCATGTCGGCGGCATGCACGATGGCATGCATCAACAGACCTTGCGTGTCGACGAGGATGTGGCGCTTCCTGCCCCTGATCTTCTTGCCCGCATCGTAGCCGTGCGGGTCGATGCAATGCCCCCTTTTTCAGCGCTTCTCACGCTCTGGCTGTCGATGATCGCGGCGGTGGGAGAAGCCTCGCGCCCAGCTCTTTCTCGACATTCGACATAAAGAACGTGATGGATGCGATCGATGGTGCCATCCCAGCTCCACAGATCGAGATAGTCGTGCAGCGTCGAGCGCGGCGGAAGGTCCTTCGGGATCGCCCGCCATTGGCAGCCGGTGCTCAGAATGTACATCAGACCGTTGACCACCTCGCGCAGGTTGACCGTCCGCTTGTTGCCGCCGCGCTTGGCCGGCGGGATCAACGGCTCGATCAGCCGCCACTCCTCGCCGGTCAGGTTGCTTGGATAGCGCAGCCGGCTGCGGTCATAGCGGGCGCGGTTCTCAGTTGTCCACATCGGCGGCTCCTCCCCACAGAATCAGGCCGCCTCCCTTGAATCACAAACAACTCATCCGACTCAACATGTTCTCGGACGGACACGAACGCTACTCGACCGCAGAAATCGGAATGGGCCACACGGTAACGGCGAACTACGAATTCGTGCCGAAGAACGCGGGCACGGCTCCTGTCGATAACCTGCGCTATGGCCACGACGCGGCGTCGGCGGAGGCTGAACTGAAAGAATATGCCTTCGTGAAAATGCGTTACAAATTGCCGGAAAGCGACACGAGCCGATTGATAAATGTTCCGGTACCCGTTTCATCCGAGGTTAAGGACACGGCCGAGATTCCGGAAGAATCGCGCTTCGCGGCCGCTGTCGCCGCCTTCGGCGAGCTCCTTCGCGGCGGCAGATATACCAAATCTTTTACCCTTGATGATGTGATCGCCCTTGCGCAGGGCGCAAAGGGGAATGACCCGTTCGGCTATTGCGCCGAGTTCGTCAACCTGGTGCGTCTTGCGAAAACGGCTCAGGCCCTCGCTCCCTTGCAGCCGTAAACACGCTTACGGACGGCGACGGATGCCCCGGCAGCAATGCCGGGGCGTCTGTTTTTTTGATTGTCCTCGCCCGCCTGCGGGTGAAGACAAGGCGCACGACTTACCGCTCCCCAACCCTAGCCACCGCCAGTCGTAATTCATCGCTCGATGGCGTCACCGCGATGCTTTCTCCCGCAGACAGCACCAGCGTATCGCCTTCGGCGATCACCCGCGCCCCGGCCATGCCGTCGCCGTCGAGCACATGAAGCAGGACCGTGTCGATACCGGCTGAATAGCGTCTGCGCTCGCTTAGCACCTCCACCCCAAGCGTTCCTTTCGCCTGTTCGCGCGCCACCATCAGGTTGAAATCCCGCACCGGCCCGTCGATCAGTCGGCCATCGACACGCCAGTCGCCCGAAAATTCCCGCGGCTCAAAATGCCGAGACAGGTCGATCGCGCCATGGTTCTCCGCCTCGAGGATCATGCCATTGCCGGAGATTGTCATGATATGCCGGTCATAGCCCGGAAAGCGCGAAAACGGCCCGTCGCTGGCAACCTCGGCAATGCTCACCCGCCAGGTGAAGCCCGCGCCCGAAAGATCTGTCCCTTCCGGATGGATCGCGATCTCGGTTGTGACACCGCCGCCATTCTTCCACGGCATGACGCGATAATCGCCGGGTCTCAAATGGCGCATCGGCTTTCACTTATCATGCGGCGCACGGCCGATCGGCTCGGCATGGCCGATGACGCGCCTTATTGCGGGAAAACGCTCGCGCAATCGATGCTCGATGTCATCGACCGCATCATGCGCCGTCTCGACCGATTCCTCCGGCGCAAAGCGACAGTGGTAATGGACAAAGAGTCCATGCTCGTTGCGCCGGACGCGGATATTGTGCGGATCGGTCAGCTTCGGCTGCCGGCTTGCGAATTCCTCGAGCGCGGCGATGATCGGCGCGCATTCCGATTGCTCGACCTCGGAGCCGGAAAGCGTCGTCTCGGGCAGCGGCTCGATATGGCTCTCCACTTCGACATCGGGGCCCAGCTCGCGGCCGATGGCGAGCTCGAGTGCGGTTGCCCTTTCATGCGCGACGCCGAGCATCTCGCTGCCATCGACTTCGACATCGAAGCTGATGGCGATCTTCCCGGCGATTTCCTGCACCGTAACATGATGAATGGCGAGGCCGTGCCGCGCCGCGATCAGCATCACGCGCTGGAAAATCGTCTCGTCGTCAAGCGCAACCGGATTGGTGGTCACCGTCACATCGGCATTGGGGTATTCCGCCTTGATGCGCTGGGTGAGCGTCTGCTTCAGCGCCACCATGTCGTCGACCGCCATCGTGCGCGGAACTTGCACGACGACGCCGGCAAACAGCGTCGCGCCGGACGGCCGCACCCGCAGGCGCTGCAGCGCCAGCACGCCTTCCGTTTCGCCAATGAGACGGGACAATTTATCGGCCACACCTTCCGGCGCGGTGTCGAGCAATGTGTTGATGGTACGCCGCCCCAATCGCCAGCCGGCAAGCGCCACGAAAAATGACACGATCAGCGCCGCGATCGGATCGGCCATCGGAAAGCCGAGCCACACCGCCCCGAGACCGGCGAGCACGACAAGCGAACTCCACATATCCGAGGAGAAATGCAGCGCGTCCGCTTCGAGCGCCTCGCTTGAGGTCTTTTTGGCGACCCGCGACAGGCTGCGTGCGCGGTTGTAGTCGATAACGACCGAGGCGGCGATGATGGTAACCGCCCACCAGGTGGTGACCACATGCGTCTCGCCCGACAGGATGCGATGCACCGCCTCATAGACGATCCAGACGGTGGTGAGGAACAGGAGCCCGGTCTCCGCCAGCGCGGCAATGCTTTCCGCCTTTGCGTGACCGTAGTGATGCTCGGCGTCGGGCGGCTGGTCCGACCACTTCACCGCGAAGAAGGTGATAATGGTCGCGCCGAAATCGAGGATGCTGTGGAGTGCCTCGGACAGTATGCCGAGCGATCCGGTGGCAAGGCCGGCGAACAGCTTGGATCCCGCCAGAACCGCGCTTGCTGCAAGCGAGATCAGTGCGACGCGTTGCTTTTCCGAAAGCGCCATCAAATCCGCCCCACGGCCAGCCCAGGGCGCCTTCTAGGCGGCCTTCCCGTGTGTTTCAATGACGACGGCTGCCGCCCTTAACCTTTCTCGGCCGTGTTCTTGGCCGGAACGGTGAGCGGCGGTTCGGCCCTGGGCTTGGCCGGCTTGTCGAGATTGGTGACCGCCTCCTTGAGCTTCTTCTGCTCCTCGTCGGGCTTCGGCGGCGCATTGCGCTCGGCGTCTGGCTTGGACATGGCTGCATCTCCCTTGCGGTTGAAGGACGAAAACGGCGTTCCATCCTTGCGGGTTTGGGGCCGGATGGCAAAAATTCGCTAACCTCGTCTGCGGCGAAAGGCCCGCCTCCTATAGCCTCTCTGCCGCGGCTGCTCTAGGATGGGCTGATCATCCATCGAGAGGCCCAGAGAGGATGGCGAGGAAGCGTTCCGTAAAGTCCGAACTCGGCGATCTTCAGGCTGAGCTGCACCACGCCGCCGGTGCCGAACAGGCGGCCGGCGCGGCGGAACCGCCGCCCCCGGGCGAATCCGAGACCGTGCTGCGCGAGCTTGAATCCGCCCTTGGCAAGGCTGGCGAAGACGCAGAGGATCTGGTGGCGCGCCATCCCTTGGCGGCGGTGGCGGCGGCGTTTCTGCTGGGCATTCTGGTTGGCCGAATAATGGGGCGCTGAATCGTGAACACCGACAAGATCATGCGCGATTTTCGCGTCCTGCTTCGGGCCCAGTCGGTGATTGCCGAGATCAAGCTCAATCATCTCGCGGCGCGTTCCGGTCTCATGGCGGTTGCGGCGCTCATCGGCGTATTCGGCCTCGCCATGCTCGACTTTGCCGTCTATTTCGAACTCGAGCCCAAACTGGGCCGGGTGGGCGCGGCGGCGCTTGTCGGCTTTGGCGATCTCGTCCTCGCCGCGATCCTCTTTGCCGTCGCCCAGCGGGTGAAGCCGGGCCGCGATCTGGACTTGGCCCAGGAAATTCAGAAATCGGCGATCGATTCGCTTGCCAATGATGCGCGCGAGATTGAAACCGAAATTCGTGCGCTCACCCGCATGGTGCGTAACCCGCTCGATTCGGCGCTGCCGAGCCTGATCGTTCCCCTCGCGTCGACGCTGATCAAGGCGCTCCGCCGGAAATAAATTCTCTCGCAACAGAGCCAGGAGTCCATCCATGAGCCAGAAAGACACCAAATCCCGCCGCACGGCCGCGCTCCAGACGCCGACCAGCCTTGGCGCCAATGCCACCAAGGACATTTCGGCGGCCCTGACGACGCTGCTCGCCGATGTCTATACGCTCTATCTCAAGACCAAGAATTTTCACTGGCACATGTCGGGCCCGCACTTCCGCGACTATCACCTGATGCTCGACGAACAGGCCGACCAGATTTTCGCGATCACCGACGATATTGCCGAGCGTGCCCGCAAGATCGGCGGCACGACGCTGCATTCGATCGGCGAGATATCGCGTCTCCAGCGCCTTTCCGACAATGATGCCGATTTCGTCACCCCGCTCGACATGCTGGCGGAACTGCGCGACGACAATGAGCGCCTGGTCGGTTTCTTCCGCGAGACCCATGACTTGTGCGACGAGCATGGCGATGTCGCGACCGCGAGCCTGCTTGAGCAGTGGATCGACGAGGCCGAGCGCCGGGTCTGGTTCCTGTTCGAATCCTGCCGCGGCGCGGAGGGGCCCAGGGAGTAAGCCTCGCGGCTTGCTCTTCGCCGCCGATTCTGGTTTATGCGCCGCCATGAGTGACGAAATCATCAGGCCTGAAAAGGCGCCGGCTCCGGGCGAGCATGCCATGGGGCCGCTTTCGAGTTTTCTGGCCGCCACCGGCGTTGCCTTGATGGCGCTCTCCATGCTGGGAGCCGCTGCGGCGGCCACGGTGTGGGCGGCGTCGCGGCTCATGGGCCTTCCCGAGACGATCATGTACGGGCTGATGGCGATCGCCGCCGTACCGGTGGTCCTGGCGACCGTCTGGTCGGCCGGCCGTGCCTGGCATGTCGAGCGCCGGCT
>JAEUMG010000213.1 GCA_016793355.1 Hyphomicrobiales bacterium | reverse complement strand
CCGGCCCGCGCCAAACACCGCCGCGGAGATTGACATGAGCAAAGCCGTTTTCATCCACGGGCCCCATGACGTGCGGGTCGGACCCTATCAGCCGCCCCCGCCGCGCAATGACACGGTCATGCTCAAGGTGGCGGCCGTCGGCCTGTGCGGCAGCGATCTGCATTACTACAAGGACGGCGGCATTGGCGCGGCGGTCATCGCCAAGCCCTTCGTACCGGGCCATGAATTCGCGGGCCATCTCGTCAATGACGAGCCGGCATTGGGCCTTCCGCGCGGCGCGCTGGTGGCGGTCGATCCGAACCGGGCCTGCGGACAATGCGAATACTGCCTCGCCGGCCATGCCAATCTGTGTCCGAAAGTCGAATTCATCGGCGCGCCCCCCTTTGACGGCGCGATGACCGAAACGATCGCGGTGCCGTCCGAACTCGTCGTGCCGATCCCGCAAGGCTTCACGCCCTTGCAGGCGGTGATGCTCGAGCCTCTGGGTGTAGCCATCCATGCGATCGATCTGGCGAAACCACGGCTCGGCGAGAGCGTGGCCCTGATCGGCTGCGGGCCAATCGGACTTCTCATTCTCGAAGTGTTGAAGGTGGCCGGCGCCGGAGATGTTTTCGCGATCGATCCGATCGAGACGCGGCGCGACTTCGCCTTGAAGCTCGGCGCCAAACGCGCCGGGAGTTCGGTGAAGGACATCGTACAATGGAGCAATGGTGCGGGCTATCCCCTGGTCATCGAGGCGACCAATTCTCCGGACGGCTTCAATGACGCGGTCCTCGCGGCGAAGATCGGCGGCCGCGTCGTGCTGGTCGGCATTCCGGACGGCAATTCATACACGCTCGATGCCGCGCAGGCGCGCCGCCGCGGGCTCAAGATCAAATTCTCGCGGCGGATGGGCCATGTTTATCCGCGCGCCATCGATCTTGTCGCACAAGGGAAAGTGGACGTCGTCTCGATGGTGACGAACGAGTTTGCACTCGACGATGCGCCCGAGGCCTTCAGGCTTCACGCCGAGGGCGCGCCGGGCGTAATCAAGAGCCTGATCGTGCCCTGAAGTAGCGCAAGCCCGCATAGGCAAGCGCGATGAAGACGAGGACGGCAGCAATCGCGCCAGCCCAGCCGAGCTTTTGCGCTATCGTCGCGAAGACATGGTGTCCCCCGAGATAATAGGGCACGAGCACCCAGAAGCCGACCCACAATGCCGCGCCGATGGCGTTATAGGCGAGGAAGCGCAGCCAGTGCATGCCGAGCGTTCCGGCAACGACTCCATTGAGTTGACGAAGAACGTTTACAAATCGCGCAAAAATGACGGTGACCGGACCATATTTGGCGAATATGCCCTCGATCATGTCAAAGCGCGACGGCGTCAAACCCACTTTTGAGCCATAGCGGGTGACCGCAGCACGGCCGAGCTTCCGGCCGACGAGATAGCCGATATTGTCGCCGATAACCGAGCCGGCCCAGGCCGAGATGAGGAGTGCCGGCAACGACATTTCATGCCGGCTCGCCATGAGCGCCGAGAAGATGAGGAGGCTCTCGCCCGGCACCGGGAAGCCGATGGCTTCGAGCGTCAGTATGATGGTGACCGCGAGGACGCCATAGCCCTGGACGAAGCTTTCGAACTCCCCGACGAGATGCGAGAATTCGGTCATCCAGCGAGGTTACAGCTTCGGCGTCCGATAGAGAACCTTGCCCTTGGCGGCAATTTCGACATCGACGAGATAGGGCTTCATGCCGTCGAGGCTGGCATCGATGCCGAGACCCGGCCGCTCCGGCACATGGACCTCGCCATTCGCATCGGGCGCTATGTGATTGGCGCACATGTCCCAGGCGACGGATTTCGGCGTGAAGGGATATTCGCAGATCACGTCATTCTTCAATCCGGCATAGGGCTGAAGCGAGGCGCACAAGGCCAGATGCGAGGTGAAGGTGTGATTGACGTAAGTCACACCCTTCCCCGCCGCGTAATCGGCGACGCGCTTGGCGGGGCCGATGCCGCCGATGCGACCGCAGTCGATCTGGACGAAGGCGACCTTGCCGTAATCGATCAATTGCCGCGCCATGCTGTAATTATGCGACGCCTCACCGCCCGCGGTCTTGACCTTCTTGCTGCGCGCCGCGAGCTGCGCATAGGCATCATAGGCGCCGCCATAGAACGGCTCTTCGAGCCAGGTTGCGTTGAATTCTTCCAGCATTGGCAGGCGCGCTGCCGCCTGGTCGACATCCTCTCGCCAGATCTGCCCGGCGTCGATAAGAAGCATCCCGTCGTCGCCAAGGCCCTCACGGGCCGCCATCAACTGATCGCGGTCTTCTTTAAGACCGGCGCGGCCGAAGGGACCCCAGCCGCATTTGACAGCCCGGAAGCCGGATTTGCGCGCGCTTCGGCAGCCTTCAAGCGTTTCCTGAGGCGTGTCGCCGAAAAGCTGCGAGGCGTAAGGTATCTTGGGGAAAGCTTCCTTATAGCCGAGCAGGCGATAAACAGGCTCGCCGCGCTTCTTGCCGAGGAGATCCCACAGCGCCATCTCGATGCCGGACCATGTATGGGCGGCCTGGAGAAGGTCCATGCATTCCATTTCGATGTCGCCGGCAAGGCGCTCGATATCTGAAGGGCCGTCGATCGTCTTGCCCAGGACCACGGCATTGAGCGGCTTGCAGGCGCCGTGTGACATCGGCGTCACATAGGCTGCGATAGAGACGAGCGGCGAGGCCTCGCATTCGCCCCAGCCGACCTGGCCGCCGGCTTCAACCCGCACCACCAGGGCGTCCTGGCTGCCATCGCCGGCATCCGTGA
The DNA here is from genome assembly GCA_016793355.1 of Hyphomicrobiales bacterium. Taxonomy (GTDB): domain Bacteria; phylum Pseudomonadota; class Alphaproteobacteria; order Rhizobiales; family Aestuariivirgaceae; genus JAEUMG01. The sequence goes on along the minus strand of JAEUMG010000213.1, from coordinate 1,568 downwards.
CTTCCGGCATCGACAGATAAAAGAAATCGACGGATTCGATCTTCATTCGCTTCCTCCCATTCGGCGCGATAGGTTTGGCGTGACGGCGGCAATATGGCAAGCATCACGGGACGACAGCTTTCGCAAATCAGGCATGCGGCATTAACTGCGAATGTCGTTGACTTGACCCCGCCGATCAGTTCGATTTTGCGTCCCCGAACCAATGGCAGGCAGGATGTCCGGCGCGCTTGAAGGCATCGTCGTTATAGCACTCGAACAGGCGGTGGCTGCCCCCGTCGCGACAGTGCGGCTTGCCGATGCCGGGGCGCGCGTGATCAAGCTCGAACGGCCGGAGGGCGATTTTTCGAGAAGCTATGATGACTGCGTCTTCGGGCAGTCGACCTATTTCGTGTGGATCAATCGCGGCAAGGAATCCTGCCGGGTCGACCTGAAAAAGCCCGATGACCTCGCCCTCGTCCAGCGCATGCTCGCCAAGGCCGATATCTTCGTCCAGAACCTCGCACCCGGCGCAACCAGGCGACTTGGCATTGGCAGCGAAGAATTGCGGGCACGCCATCCAGGCCTGATCGTCTGCGACATCAGCGGGTATACCGCCGGGACGGCGATGCACGAGCGCAAGGCCTATGACCTGCTGATCCAGGCGGAGACCGGGCTTGCTTTCGTGACGGGATCGGAAGGCTCGGGCGCCAATCGGGTCGGCATTTCGATCTGCGATGTGGCGACCGGGCATGCGGCCTACGAGGCGATCCTCGAGGCTCTTCTGCTTCGTGCGCGCACCGGCAAGGGATCGCATATCCAGATTTCGCTCTTCGATACGATTGCCGACTACATGAACGTGCCCTATCTCACGCGCCGCTATGGCGGGCGCGAACCGCGGCGTCTCGGCCTCGCGCATCCCTCGATTGCGCCCTATGGCGCCTTCCATTTCGTCGATGGCGATATCGTCATAGCAGTGCAGAGCGAGAGCGAATGGAAGACATTGTGCGAGGACGTGCTGAATGACGCGCTGCTGGCCCGCGATCCGCGCTTCGACAGCAATGTGAAACGCACGCGCAATCGCGAGGCGCTCGACACCACGCTCCAGGCTCAGTTCGACGGCAAGACCATGGACGAGATGACGAAGCGGCTGGACAAGGCACGCATAGCCTATGGCCGGATTTCGACCGTCAGCGATCTCATGAAGCATGAAAGCGCGCATATACTGCCTGTGGAAACGCCTGAGGGCGTCGCTGAAGTCCTCGCACCGCCGGCGATTGTCGACGGAGGGCGTGCGAAACTCGGCCGCGTGCCGGCGCTTGGCGAACATGATGCGGCTTTGCGCAAGGAGTTCGCGCCATGAACGGGAATGGCGCCTATGTCGAAATCCGCGCCGCGATCCGAAAGTTGTGCGAGCGCTTCCCCGGTGAGTACTGGCGGAAGCTCGATCGCGAACGAACCTATCCGACTGAATTCGTGACCGCGCTGACGGAGGCCGGCTATCTCGCGAGCCTCATCCCGGAAGAATTTGGCGGCGCCGGACTCCCACTCTCAGCCGCTGTTGCCATCCTCGAAGAAATCCAGGCTTCGGG
>JAEUMG010000323.1 GCA_016793355.1 Hyphomicrobiales bacterium | reverse complement strand
GTATGGCGCAGGTGGCTCCTTCCTGTTTGGGAGCTTCACCGCGGCCGATGCCATGTATGCGCCGGTTGCAACGCGCTTCGATACCTATGGCGGAGAGCTTGGGGCCGCTGCGCGGGCCTATGTCGACACCATCCTGGCGATGCCGGCGATGAAGGTGTGGTATGCAGGGGCGGCGGCGGAGACCTATCCAGAACCCGGCCCGGATGAATGATGGGGGCGAATTTGGTTCTTGCATGGGGCACGAACTCAATCCGCTACTCGAAACGGGCCGTGACCTTGCGAGGCGGCCCGGTGAGCGCCACGCCATACTCATTTCCGCGCCGCCACTTCCGTATTGCCGGGTAGGCCAGGCTGTCGGCGACAAAGACGAGCTCAAACTGCTCGGGGAGCATGATGCTGTCGCTTTGCAGGCGAATGCGGGCGCCTGTTTCCGTAAGATCGCGGATAGCGCAGTCATAGGTTACCCGGGAGCCCGGCAAGAGCACCCTGCCATCCTTGAGGGTGCGACGGCGCCGCTGCGAACGCTTGTCGTCTGACATCAGGCACTCCCGCCTGGATGGGGGAGAAGCGCGCACGCTCCGGCTGGATCTCCCTTCCTGGCTTTAGTCGAGGAACTCGAATTCGCCGTTCCACTCCCGCTTGCGCGGTCGAGAATACCATCTCGCACCTGGCGGGGCGAGTCGAGTCCCTGTTCAAATGAGCTTCACCCATAGTACCAGCAGTGCAGCGTGCCGTCCTTGGTGAGGCGATAGCGTTGGACGCGAACGTGCGTGCCTTTGTCCTTGGCGACAAGCAGCTTGCACAGTTCGTAATAGTCGATCTTCGGTTTGGCTTGCGGCGCGCTGGTTTTCTTCTTTTGCGCTGCGTCGCTCTGCCCGGATAGACAAAGACAGGCAGTCATCAGAAAAATCAGAACTGCAATCCATCGCATCTCGGCCCCCTATGATTAAATATTACGTTACGTAAAGTTATATCGGACACATTGCGGATTGCAAGGCTCTGTCACAAGATTGAACATCGCGAATCTTCAAGGCACTCATGGCGATCATCACATCGCAAGTCGCCGCCTCATCCGCGGATTTCGCTGCCAATGCCGCTGCCATGCGCGGGCTTGTCGCCGAGTTGCGGGCGCGCAGGGCCGCGGCGGCGGAAGGCGGCCCTCAAAAGGCGCGCGAGCGGCACGTCGCGCGCGGCAAGCTCCTGCCGCGTGACCGCATCAACGCGCTGCTCGATTCCGCGACGCCGTTTCTCGAACTGTCGCCGCTCGCGGCTTACGGCCTCTATGGCGGCGATATTCATGCTGCTGGCCTGATCACCGGCATCGGCCGGGTCAGCGGCCGCGAATGCATGATCGTCTGCAACGACGCGACGATCAAGGGCGGCACTTACTACCCGCTCACTGTCAAGAAGCATCTGCGCGCCCAGACAATCGCCCGGGAAAACCGACTGCCGTGCATCTATCTCGTCGATTCAGGCGGGGCGAACCTTCCGAACCAGACGGAAGTCTTTCCGGATCGCGAACATTTCGGACGCATCTTCTTCAACCAGGCGCAAATGTCGGCCGCCGGCATCCCGCAGATCGCCTGCGTCATGGGCTCGTGCACCGCAGGCGGCGCCTACGTCCCTGCCATGTCGGACGAAACAGTCATTGTCCGAAAGCAGGGCACAATCTTCCTGGCCGGCCCGCCGCTGGTCAAGGCGGCGACCGGCGAAGAGGTGTCGGCGGAGGATCTGGGCGGTGCCGATGTTCACGCGCGGCAATCCGGCGTTGCCGATCACTATGCCGTCGACGACGCGCATGCGCTGGCCCTCGTTCGCCAGATCGTCGCCCATCTCGGCGACCCCGATGCCGACCCGGTTGCGCGCCGAGAAATCGCTGCACCGCGCCTCGATACCACCGAACTGGACGGCGTCATCCCGCAATCCTTCGCCACGTCCTATGATGTGCGTGAAGTCATCGGTCGCATCGTCGATGGGTCCGACTTCGCCGAGTTCAAGCAGCTTTATGGCGAGACGCTTGTCTGCGGCTTTGCGCATATCTGGGGAATTCCGATCGGCATTATTGCGAATAACGGAATTCTCTATTCGCAGTCGGCATTGAAGGGGGCGCATTTCATCGAATTGTGCTGTCAGCGCCGTATCCCATTGTTGTTCCTTCAGAATATCTCGGGCTTCATGGTCGGTCAGCGTTACGAAACGGGCGGCATCGCCAAGGATGGCGCCAAGCTCGTCACCGCTGTTGCCTGTGCCGCGGTGCCGAAAATCACGGTCATCATCGGCGGCTCGTTCGGTGCCGGCAATTACGGCATGTGCGGGCGCGCCTATGATCCGCGCTTCCTCTTCACCTGGCCGAATAGTCGCATATCGGTGATGGGGGGCGAACAGGCAGCCTCCGTGCTGGCCACCGTGCGCGGCGACAATCTCCGCGCCGAAGGCAAGAGCTGGACGGCGGCAGAGCAGGAAGCTTTTAAGGCGCCGATTCGCGAGCAGTATGAAAACGAGGGCAATCCCTACTATGCCACCGCGCGCTTGTGGGATGACGGCATCATCGCACCATCGGAGACGCGCGACGTTCTTGGCCTTGCCTTCGCGGCGACGTTGAATGCGCCGATCCCCGAGACACGCTTCGGCGTGTTCAGGATGTAGCCGGCTTCGTCGCCTTCGCCACGATGACCACGATGCCGAGCAAAATGAGCGCGCCGCCGACGAAGTGGTAGGGCTGCAGCTTCTCGCCCAAGAGCAGATAGGCGAAGAAGGGCACGAACAGCATCTGCAGATACATCAGGAGGCCCGCTTTTGCCGCGCCGAGGATCTCGATGCTCCAGTTGAAGAGCAGATACATGATGGCACCGCCGAAGATCGCGCAGTAGCCGAGCGCCAATGCGCCGCGCATATCCATGGTGAACTTGTCGCCCATCATGAGTTCGGCAACGGCGAAAGGAATGCCGACGGCCGAACCGCACAGCAGCAGCATGACCAGGAGGGGCAGCCGATCCATCGTGAATTTCGCCCGGCGCAGCAGCACCGTATAGAGGCCGAAGCCCAAGGCGCCGAGCAGCACCCACAATTCTCCGATGTTGAAGTTGAGCGCGAGGAGCTGCGACAGTTCACCATGCACGATGATGACGATCATGCCGATGAAGGAAATCGCGGCACCCACGGCCTGCCAGCCGCCCATCGGTTCGCCCAGCACGAAGAAGGCGAGCACCATGGTGATGATCGGCATGAGCGAGATGATCAGCCCGCAATTGATGACATCGGTATAGAGGAGGCCCAGGAAGATCAGGCCCTGGGTGAGAAAAAGGCCGCTGCCGCCAATCACCAGCAGTTCAATCCAGCGATTCCTGAAGAGCTTAAGCATGGCGGCGCGGTATGAAGAGACGAACGGCAGGAGCACCAGCGCGGCAAGAAAGGCCCGGCTGAGCGCCAGGCTGAAGGGCGGCAGGTCATCGATGACCCATTTCACGGCAATATAGACATTGGCCGAGAGCAGCCAGCACAGGGCGCCGAGCAGGTAGCCGGTAGCGGGGGAGGCCATGCCCGGATTGGAATCGCCGCCCGCCCGGTCCGCCGCCCACAAATGAAACGCCATGCCAATCCCCCTCAGTAAGGCGCCCAATCTGGTTTGCCATTGCGGCTGAGTCCATGGGATAATTGGCGAATGCTTTCCTCCGTCCTCATCGCCAACCGCGGCGAGATCGCCTGTCGCATCGCCCGCACCGCGCGCCGGCTCGGCATGCGGGTCATTGCCGTTTACTCCGATGCCGATCGCGATGCCCTGCATGTCTCGCTGGCCGACGAGGCACATCGCCTCGGCCCGGCCGAAGCGAGCCAGAGCTACCTGAATGCTGCGCGCATCATCGAGATCGCGAAAGATGCCAAGGCCGCTGCCATCCATCCGGGCTACGGCTTCCTGTCGGAAAATACGGACTTCGCCGAAGCCGTGGAGAAAGCAGGAATCGTTTTTGTCGGGCCGCCGCCCGCGGCCATCCGCGCCATGGGCCTCAAGGATGCCGCCAAGCGGCTTATGGCCAAGGCCGGTGTGCCGGTCGTGCCCGGCTACGACGGCGAGGAGCAGGACAGCGAATTTCTTTCCGCGCACGCGGCCGAGATCGGCTATCCGGTGATGATCAAGGCGGTGGCGGGCGGCGGCGGCAAGGGCATGCGCCATGTCGCCCATGCCACAGACTTCGCCTCTGCCCTCGACGCCTGCCGGCGCGAGGCGGCTTCTGCTTTCGGCAATGAACACGTGCTGATCGAGAAATTCATCGCCCGCCCGCGTCATATCGAAATCCAGATCATGGCCGACAGCCATGGCAATTGCGTCTCACTCTTCGAGCGCGACTGCTCGCTCCAGCGCCGCCATCAGAAGGTCATCGAGGAATCGCCGGCGCCAGGCATGACCCGAAGCTTGCGCCAGCGCATGGGCGAGGCGGCAACGGCCGGCGCCAAAGCTGTTGGCTATTGCGGCGCCGGCACGATGGAATTCATTGTCGGCGGCGGCGCCGATCTCGAGAGCGCGCAGTTCTATTTCATGGAAATGAACACGCGGCTCCAGGTCGAGCACCCGGTCACCGAAATGGTGACCGGCCTCGATCTCGTCGAACTGCAGTTCCGCGTCGCATCGGGGGAAGCACTGCCGTTCCGCCAGGACGATCTGAAGCTTCACGGCCACGCCATCGAGGCGCGGCTTTATGCCGAGGATCCCGATGCCGGGTTCCTGCCGCAGGCCGGGACCTTGCTCGCGCTTGGTTGGCCCGGGGACGGCATTCGAATCGACACCGGCGTGCGGCAGGGCGACAGTGTAACGCCCTATTACGATCCGATGATCGCCAAGCTCATCGCCCATGGCGAAACGCGCGAAGAAGCAATCCGGCAAATGGCCGGCGCCTTGAGCGAAACCCGCGTCCTTGGCCTCAAGAGCAACAAGGCGCTCCTTGCCGCCATTCTCGCCCATCCCGCGTTCCGGAACGGCGACGTCTCGACCGGCTTTATCGATCATCACATCGCCAGGCTCGTCCATGCGGGCGCATCAGAAGCGGTGCAGGGCAGGGCGCTCGCCGCCTGGCTTGCGGCGCAATACCGTGACAGGCCGAGGGATACCGTGTGGACGGCGCTGGGCGGCTGGTCGCTCGGAGGCACGCCGCGCAAGGATTTCTTCGAGGTCCTTCTCGATGGCCTGCAAACCAGGCTGGTCGTCGAAAGCGGCCATTTCACCTTCGGCAAGCACCGTTTCGCGGTCGATGCCTCGGAGCCCCTTGCCATGGCCTGCGATGGCGCGACCGGTGCTTCCTACATTGAGGTCGACGGCGTCCAGGTGAAGATCGAGCCCGCCGATCCGCTGGCCCGCGATGTCGGCGCGGCATCGGGGAGCGCGGTTACGCGGGCGCCGATGGCCGGAAAGATCGTGCGCGTGTTGGTGGCCCAGGGCGGCACCGTTAGGGCCGGTGCGCCGCTTCTCATCCTCGAAGCGATGAAGATGGAGCATCCCTTGAAGGCCGGTATTTCCGGCACGATCAAGACTTTGTCGGCGGTGGCCGGCGCGCAGGTTGCCGAGCGCGACGTCCTCTGCGTCATCGAGCCGCCTGCCGCGGGCTGAGGATAAGTCCGGTAGCCCTGTTTTCGCGCAGCCCCGGCCTGGCGCATAATGGCGCTCATGGTTTTGCATATTGCCAAGCTATGCGTCGGCGTCTCCGAGGTTGAAGAGCTCGAGAGCTGGATTGAGGACGCGCGTGCCGGGCGCGACGAGCTATCGCACACGACGCGCATGTTCCCGAAGCGAAAGGACGAGATCGTCCCGGGCGGCTCGCTTTATTGGGTGGTGCGCGGACTCATCCTGTGCCGGCAGCCGATCGCCGATCTTGTGCCGGTCACCGATGCCGAAGGCATCGCGCGCTGCCGCATCGACTTCGAGCCGAAAATCGTGCTTGTGCGCCCGACGCCGCGCCGCGCCTTCCAGGGCTGGCGCTATCTCGAAGCCAAGGACGCACCGCCCGACCTGCCGCGCGGCGGCCTGGGCAAGGGCTTGCCTGAGAAAATGCGCCGCGAACTCGCCGAGCTCGGGCTGTTGTGAGCCGCGTCTCAGTCCGGCGGCTGCAGGCGGGCGATGATGTCGGCGCGGCTGGCGATCTTCTCATCCGCTTTTTCCGTGAAGAAGGCTTCGACACGCCGGATGCGGTGATCCGCGCGAACACCACGCGCCTGGCGGCGGTCGAGGCCTTCCTCAAGGAGCGCGGTGCCGCCGGCTATCAGGTCACCGTCACGCCCTTTGCCGAAGAGGCGCACGGCCTTCAGAACTATTACCGCAAGCTCGGCTTCGCCTCGGAAGGCCGCTTGATACTTTACAAGAAGCTTTAGCAGCGTTTTCTTCCTCTCCCGCTTGCGGGAGAGGAAAGGGGCCCATTGCGCAGCGATGGGAAAGGTGAGGGGATTGCACGCCCATACACCACTCCAGCCGTGCCCTTGTAGGTCACTTCACGCAGTGGCCTGAACCCGCATTTGCCGGCGAGCCTGATGGACGCGTCATTTCCGTATTCGATCAGGCAATGGATCGTCTCGCCTTTGAAGTGTTCATCTCCCCAGGCGAGCACGGCGCGCAGAGCCTCCTCGGCATAGCCCTTGCCGTGCGAGGCAACGCGCAGCGCCCAGCCGGCTTCCGGGCCATCGCCAAGAGGCGGATCGAGATCGCGCTTGAAATCGGCCAGCCCGATCTCGCCAATGAATTGGCCGGTCTGGCGGTCCTCGATTGCCCAATAGCCGTAGCCCTTGAGCGACCAGTGGCCGACATAGCGCAAGATGCGCGCCCAGACTTCCTCGCGCGTGAACGGCCTGCCGCCGATGAAGCGGGCAATTGCCGGATCGCCCCACATGGCGGCGCAGGCGTCGAAATCGGCGATTTCGTGCCGGCGCAGTTTCAACCGCGCGGTTTCAATGATGGGGACGGTTTCGGCCGTAAATTGTCGAATTGGCATGCATTCCTCCGCCGTCATGCCAGCGAAAGCTGGCATCCCCTGAATCGA
>JAEUMG010000242.1 GCA_016793355.1 Hyphomicrobiales bacterium | reverse complement strand
TCGGCCGGCGCGGCGGCATGACAGGTGGCGCAGCGCATCTGGACAATGTCGAGCGCCTCTGAATCAGTAACATCACCTTGATAGGCCGGAAGCCTGGCCGGCTCGGTGATGATGAGTGCGACCGCCAGGGCGCTCCCGATCAGTGGCAGGGTCCAGGCCGTCTTATCCGGGGCGTCGCCGACCTCCGTCCGCACCAGGAAATACCGCGCCAGGGCGCCGCTGACGACGACCAGGCCGATAAGCACCCATGTCAGTCGCTGGTCGCCGATCATCGGATAGTGATTGCTGACCATCATCAGGAGGACTGGCAAAGTCAGGTACGTATTGTGTAATGAGCGCTGCTTGCCGGTCGCGCCAAGCTTCGGATCGGGCTTGTCGCCGCGCAGCAGCGCCGCCGTGATCTTGCGCTGGTTCGGGATGATGACCATGAACACATTCGCCGCCATGATCGTGCCGATGAAGGCACCGACATTGATCATGGCGCCGCGCCCGGAAAACACATGCGTGAAGCCATAAGCCGCGATCAGGATAAGCGCGAAGAGCGCCGCCGCCAGCCACCCTGTCCTGTCGCCGAGCGACGACCGGCACAGCCCATCATAAACGATCCAGCCTGCGGCAATGCCGCCCACAGAAATCGCGATCGCCTGCCATGGCTGAAGCGGCATAATCGCCGTATCGATCAGATAGGTGCCGGCATTGACGTAATAGAGCGCGACGAGCAGCAGGAAACCCGAAAGCCAGGTGAGATAGGCCTCCCATTTGAACCAGATGAGATGGTCGGGAAGCTTGCCCGGCGCGGTGAGATATTTCTGCACATAGTAGAAGCCGCCGCCATGCACCTCCCAGGCTTCGCCGCCGACGCCCGACGGCAGTCCGGGCCGGTTCCGCAATGAAAAGTCGAGCGCGATGAAGTAGAACGAGGTGCCGATCCAGGCGATACCGGCAATGAGATGTGCCCAGCGCAACAGAAGGTTTGGCCATTCGCTATCGAACACCCCGGCGCCGGTCAGCCAATAGGCGAAGACGAGAGCTCCGAAGATGATCGGCAATTTCCAGGCGATCTTCGACAGGGGATCGCCCACTTCGTGCCGCACCAGGAAGTGCCTGAGTGCAGCGCCGCCGGCCACCACCGCGCCGGCCACCAGCCACAAATGCCCCTGATTGCTCAGCATCGGATAGTGATTGCTGATCATGAAGAGCAGCACCGGCAAGGTGAGATAGGTATTATGCAGCGACCGCTGCTTGCCTGTCGCGCCCAGCGCCGGATCGGGCGCCTCGCCGCGTAGAAGCGCGACGGTGATTTTCCGCTGGTTCGGAATGATCACCATGAAGACATTGGCTGCCATGATCGTGCCGATGAACGAGCCGATCTGGATCAGCGCGCCGCGACCCGAGAAGACTTCGGCATAGAAATAAGCCGCGATGAGGATGAGCGCGAAGACGCAGGCCGCCAGCACATCCGGCCGGCGGCCCAGCGGCGAGCGGCAGAGCGCGTCATAGGCGATCCAGCCTACGGCAAGACTCGCAACCGAAATCGCGATCGCCTGCCATGGCAGGAGCGGCATGATCGCCGGATCGATGAGATAGGCATTGGCGTTGAAGTAATACTGCACGACGAGCAGCAGAAAACCCGACACCCAGGTGAGGTAAGCCTCCCATTTGAACCAGGTCAGATGTTCGGGCAGTGTGGCCGGCGCGGTGAGATATTTCTGCACATGGTAGAAGCCGCCGCCATGCACTTCCCAGGCTTCACCCGCAACGCCTTCCGGAAGCCCCGCCTTCTTGCGCAATGAGAAGTCGAGCGCGATGAAATAGAAAGACGTGCCGATCCAGGCGATGCCGGCGACCAGATGGCCCCAGCGCAGCAGCAGGTTCAGCCACTCGGCGATGAACGGGTCCATCCCTGTCCCTTGTCGTGAAAACGCCTGCCGCAGTCAATTCGCGGCAGGCGTCGGGCGCGTGCCGCGAGGCTACTGCGGGAGTTTGTCGTCGATGCCCTTGACGTACCAGTTCATGCCGAGGATATCGCCATCCGAAAGCGGCTTGCCGGCTTCGCCGATGACGGTCCCGTCCTGCTTGGTGATCGGCCCGGTAAAGGGATGGAGCTTGCCGGTCTTGATCGCCTCCGCCGTTTCGCCCGCCATCTTGGCAACATCGTCCGGCATATTGGTGAAAGGCGCGACATTGACGGTTCCTTCCGCCATGCCGTCCCAGGAGGATTGCGACTTCCAGGTGCCGTTGATCACGTCATTGACGCGCCGGATATAATAGGGCGCCCAGTGATCGACGATCGCCGTGAGCTGCGCCTTGGGTGCAAACTTGATCATGTCGGAGGCCTGACCGAAACCCAGCTTGCCCTGCTCTTCGGCAACCTGCAAAGGCGCCGTCGAGTCGGTGTGCTGCACGATGATGTCGGCGCCCTGGCTGAACAGCACCTTGGCGGCGTCCGCTTCCTTGCCCGGATCGTACCAGGAATTCACCCAGACAATCTTGACCTTGAAGTCGGGGTTGATCGACTGCGCGCCGAGCATGAAGGCATTGATGCCGGCGACAACCTCCGGAATCGGGAATGACACGATATAGCCGGCAACGCCGGTCTTCGACATCTTGGCCGCGATCTGGCCGATCACATATCGGCCTTCATGAAACTTCGCATTATAGGTCGTGACATTGTCGGCGGTCTTGTAGCCGGTTGCATGCTCGAACTTCACATCCGGAAATTTCTTCGCGACCTTGAGCGTCGGTTCCATGTAGCCGAAAGAGGTCGTGAAGATGATGGCGCAGCCGTCGCGCGCCAGACGCTCGATCGTGCGCTCACTGTCGGCCTCGGCGACGTTTTCAACATAGACGGTTTCGACCTTGTCGCCGAGTTCCTGCTCGACTGCCAGGCGCCCCTGATTGTGTTCGTAGCTCCAGCCGAAATCGCCGATCGATCCGACATAGATCCAGCACGCCTTGACCTTTTCGGCCGATGCCGATGCCGCGCCCGCGCCCAGCGCAAAGGCGAAGATCGCCGCCGATACCAACCATTTCTTCATCTCTGTCCTCCTTGCTTCACCCATTTTCCTGAGCGGCTTTTCATTGCGACCCGTCCCGCCTGCCGCCATGGCGCGGGTGGGCTTTATATCATCGATCAGGCACGAATGGCTTGCCGAGGCAAGCCGGCGTATTGGCGCGCATCATCGCGCGGTTTCCCGAAATAACCACCAGCGCGATGATGGTGACGAGATAAGGCAGGCTCGACAGGAACTGCGACGGGATGCCGAGCGCGAATGTCTGCACCGTGTAGGACAGGATCGAGATGGCGCCGAAGAGATAGGCGCCGACGACCGCCCGCCAGGGCAGCCATGACGCGAAGACGACAAGGGCAAGGGCGATCCAGCCGCGCCCGGCCGTCATGTTCTCCACCCATTGCGGCGTATAGGCGAGGGATAGGTAGCCGCCCGCAAGACCCGCGCAGGCGCCGCCGAACATCACGCAAAGATAGCGCACCGCAATGACATTATAGCCGAGCGAATGCGCCGAGACATGGCTGTCGCCGACCGCGCGGATGACAAGTCCTGCCTTGGAACGGAAGAGAAAATAGGATACCGCGGCGGTGAGAAGGATCGCTCCGGGGATCAATGGGTCGATCCCGGCGACACTCCACAATTTCACGCCGGGCTGACCGACGAAACCTTCCCCGATCAGACCGGAGAGGCCGAGGCCGAGAAGTGTCAATGCGAGTCCGGTCGCGACCTGGTTGGAAACCAGTGTGAGCGTGAGGAAGCCGAAGAGCAATGACATCGACACGCCGGCAGCAATCGAAGCGATCAGCCCGATCCCCGTCGAGCCGGTATAGAAGGCGGCGCCAAAGCCGCATACCGCGCCCATGATCATCATGCCTTCGACGCCGAGATTGAGAACCCCGGATCGCTCGACGACAAGCTCGCCGACGGCAGCCAGCAGCAAGGGTGTTGCGGCGGTCATGATTGTCAGGGCGACGGCGTAGAACATATCCATGATCTGTTACTCCGCCGGCTGTGCCGCGGCCGCGTGCCGGGGCAGGAAGCGGATGCGATAGAGGATCAATGTATCGCAGGCGAGGATCGAGAAGAGCAGAATGCCCTGGAAAACGCGGGCAATCTTGTCCGAAATTCCAAGCGAGATCTGCACCGCCTCGCCGCCGATATAGCTCAGCGCCAGAAGCAGGCCCGCAAACAGCACGCCGATCGGATTGAGGCGGCCGAGAAACGCTACGATGATCGCCGCGAAGCCGTAGCCCGGCGAGATCTGCGGCTGCAATTGACCGACCGTGCTGGCGATCTCGGTGATCCCGGCGAGGCCGGCGAGGCCGCCGGAGAGAAGGAAGCAGAACATCACCATCCTGGTGCGCGAGAATCCGGAAAACCGCCCGGCGCGCGGTGCATTGCCCGCAACGCGGATCTCAAAGCCCTTGAGCGTCTTGCCCATCACGAAGGCAAGCACGATCACCGCGATAAGCGCGAAGAGACAGCCGAGATGGATGGCGCCGCTGATCGTCGGCAGCAATTGCCAGCCTTCGAAAGTAATCGACTTCGGAAAATTGAAACCCTGCGGATCGCGCCACGGCCCGCGCACCAGCCAGTCGAGAAAAAGCTGCGCCACATAGACGAGCATCAGCGATGTCAGGATCTCATTGGCATTGAAGCGGTTCTTGAGATAGCCGGGGATCGCGCCATAGGCCATGCCGCCCAGAACGCCGCATAGCATCATGGCCATGAGCGTGAGCGGCGATTGCCAGGCGGGAAAGAGGATCGGGATCGCGCTGCCGGCAATCGCGCCGACGGTGAGTTGGCCTTCCGCGCCGATATTCCAGACATTGGCCAGGTAACAGACCGACAACCCGGCGCCGATCAGCACCAATGGCGTCGCCTTCACGATCAACTGCTCGATCGACCACACCGTGGTGAGCGGTTCGATGAAATAGACATAGAGCGCCTCGAGCGGATTGAAGCCGCGCAGGGCGAAGATGAGGCCGCCGAGAATGACCGTCAGGCCGAGCGCAATGAAAGGCGAGGAGATCGCCATCAGCGTCGAGGCTTCGCTGCGCTTTTCAAGCAATATGCGCATGGCGAGCCTCTTTCACTTCATGCGCGCCCGCCATCAGAAGCCCGATCTTCTCGGCCGACATCTGGCTGGCCGGATGCGCCTCCGAAAGCTCGCCGCGCGAGATGACCGCGATGCGGTCGGCGATCTCAAAAATTTCGTCGAGATCCTGGCTGATGACGAGCACCGCCGAGCCGTCGCGCGCAAGATCGATGATCGCTTGCCGGATCGTCGCCGAGGCGCCGGCATCGACGCCCCAGGTCGGCTGGTTGACGACGAGTATGCCCGGCTTGCGGTCGAGTTCGCGTCCAATCACGAATTTCTGCAGGTTTCCGCCCGACAGCGAGCGCGCTTCCGGATCGGGTTTGGCTTTGCGCACATCGAAGGATGTGCTGACTCGGCCGCTGACTTCGGTCGCACCCGACTTCTGTACGACACCGGATTTGACCAGCGTCTCATCGGTGGAATGCCGCGTCAGCACGACATTGTCGGAAAGGCTGAAGCTCGGCACGGCACCATGGCCAAGTCGCTCCTCCGGCACGAAGGCAGCGCCGCGGTCGCGCCTCTCATTGATGCCGGACTTGCCGCTTGGGGTCCCGTCGATCAAGAGCATGTCGGCCCGGGCGAGCTCGCGCTCGCCTGATAGGGCATCGAAGAGCTCGGATTGCCCGTTGCCGGCAACGCCGGCGATGGCGATGATTTCTCCGGCGCGCACCTCCAGTGAAATATCCTTAAGCCCGACCGAGAACGGCCCGTCCGGCGGCAGATTCAAGTGGTCGAGGCGCAGACGCACATCGCCGATCTTGTGCTTTCGCGCCGATTTGACGATGTGGATATCGCCGCCGACCATCAGGCGCGCCAGACTCGCGGCGGTCTCGAGCGTCGGATCGACATTGGCGACGACCTTCCCGTGCCGGAGGATCGTCGCATTGTGACAGATGCGCTTCACCTCTTCGAGCCGGTGACTGATGTAAAGCACAGCGCATCCTTCGCGAGCAAGGCGGGCCAATGTGCGAAAGAGCTGGTCTGCTTCCTGTGGCGTTAATACCGCCGTCGGCTCGTCCATGATCAGCAGGCGCGGTTCCTGCAGGAGACAGCGCACGATTTCGATGCGCTGCCGCTCGCCAACCGACAGGTCGGCGACCACGGCATTGGGTTCGAGCGGCAGTCCGTAATCCTTGGAAACGCGGCTGATGCGTTCGGAGAGCGCCGCGAGATCGAAATCGCCCGGCATCGCCAGCGCGATGTTTTCAGCCACGGTCAGCGCCTCGAACAGCGAGAAATGCTGGAACACCATGCCGATACCGAGCTTGCGCGCCGCGGCCGGATTGGGGATATGCACCGGCTTGCCCAGCCATCGGAACTCCCCGGAAGTGGGCTGCAGGGCGCCGTAGATCATCTTCACGAGCGTGGATTTTCCCGCGCCATTTTCTCCGAGGAGAGCATGAATCTCGCCCGGCTTGACCTTGAGCGTCACGTCGTCATTGGCCCGGAGCGTTCCGAACACCTTCGCGACATGCAGCGCCTCCAGCAGATATTCGGGTTCCCCCGTCACGCCCGCGCCCCCCGTTCCATATCTCCAGAGTCGCGATGATGAGGCGTCCGGTCAATATCGGCCTTGAGCTTTTCATCAAGTACCAGCGCCTGAGCGGCCGTCGCCGCCGCGATAGCCGCGGGTTCCTTGGACGCAATTCCCGGCACCCCGATGGGGCAGATCAGGCTCGCAATGCGATCCTCGGCCACCCCGGCCTCCCGCAGCCGCTTTTCGAAGCGCGCCCGCTTGGTGGCGCTGCCGATCAGGCCGACATGGGCAATCTCAGGGCTCCGCAGGGCCGCATCCGCAATCGCCAGGTCCAGCGCATGGCTGTGGCTCATGATGTAGACCAGGCTGCCGGCCGGCGCGTTTCTGAGCTCGGAGACCGGATGAAGTGCCTCGATCGGCGTGACATTGCCGGGCATGGCGGCCGGAAAGGCCGCCGGACGCGGATCGATCCAGAAGACATCGAACGGCAACGGCGCCAGGGCCAGAACCAGGGCACGCCCCACATGCCCAGCCCCAAAGAGATAGAGGCGGCGCGGACTTTCGCCAAAGGTTTCAATGATATCAAGCCCCTGGATGCGCCCCCTGATGGAGAACCGGCCTTCAGCCTCGCGCTTTGCCAGTTCCCGGATGGCGGCGACCGCCGTCTGATCGAAACTCTCGATTGCAAGCTGCATCCGCCCGCCGCAGCACTGGCCAAGCTCAGGCCCGAGCGCATGGGTCGAAAGCCTGACCGAGGCGCCGGAAACAAACTGCGCCTGGGCAAGCGCGATGGCCCGCCATTCGAGCGTTCCGCCGCCGATGGTCCCGTGAAAGCCCGCGGGCGTGACGACCATGCGCGCGCCGGCATCGCGCGGTGCCGACCCTTCTGTCTTGACCACCGACACCAGGGCACAGCGCCCATGCGCCTCGACCGCGGCAAGGACTTTGGCCCAGACTTTCATGCCGTCATGGCCTTGATCGCGCGCATGATCGCTTCCGGCGTTGCCGGTGCATCCAGCGGCGGGATTGTGCCGGGTCTTAGGCCCGCAATGGCATTGAAAATGGCCGACCAGACCGAGATCGCCAGCATCAGGGGCGGCTCGCCCACCGCCTTGGAGCGGTAGATCGTATCCTCCCGATTGCCCGGTGACTCATAAAGCTTCACGCGGAAATCCGCCGGAACGTCCGACGCGCACGGGATCTTGTAGGTCGAAGGCGCATGCGTCCGCAGCCGCCCATGCGCGTCGAAAACCAGTTCCTCCGTCGTAAGCCAGCCCATGCCCTGCACGAAGGCGCCCTCGATCTGTCCGATATCGATCGCCGGATTGAGCGAACGCCCGACATCGTGAAGGACATCGACGCGATCGACGCGCATTTCGCCGGTCAGCGTATCGATCGTCACTTCGGCGCAGGCGGCGCCATAGGCGAAGTAGAAAAACGGCCGTCCTTTGACCCTGTCACGGTCCCACACCACCTTCGGCGTCGCATAAAACCCCGTCGAAGACAGCGAAATACGCGCGAAGATCGCCTGTTTGGCCAAGTCTGCGAAGGTAAGGATCTGATTGCCGACGATTACCTGCCCGTTTTCGAAACGTATGCTCGACTTGGCGACATTCCATTTACTGGCCGCAAAATCGATCAGGCGTGACTTGATCGTGACAGCGGCATTCCGCGCCGCCATGCCATTCAGATCCGAACCCGAAGAAGCCGCTGTCGGTGATGTATTGGGCACCTTGCCGGTTGTCGTCGCCGTGATTTTCACGTGATCGACGGGAATTCCGAACTCTTCGGCGACGACCTGCGCAACCTTGATGTAAAGGCCCTGCCCCATCTCGGTTCCGCCGTGATTGAGATGAACGGAGCCGTCGCTATAGACATGAACAAGCGCGCCGGCCTGGTTCATATGCGTGAGCGTGAAGGAGATTCCGAACTTGACCGGCGTCAGCGCCAGTCCCTTGCGCAGGAAGCCGCCCTCCAGGTTGTAGCTATCGATCTCATTTCGCCGTTTGCGATAGTCGCTTGAGCGCTCAAGCTCTTCAATGAGCTGAGGGGCGATATTGTCTTCAACGCGCATGCCATAGGGCGTGACATCGCGGCCCGCGCCATAGAGATTGCGCTTGCGCACATCGAGCGCATCGAGGCCGAGCTTGACGGCGATCGCATCCATCATGCGCTCGCTGAACATCATGCCCTGCGGGCCGCCGAAGCCGCGGAACGCGGTATTTGAAACCGTGTGCGTCATCAACCGCCGCGAGCGGATACGCACGCTCGGGTAGAAATACGCATTGTCGGCGTGAAACATCGTGCGGTCATTCACGCCTTTCGACAGATCGGCCGAATAGCCGCAGCGCCCCAGGAACTCGACATCCACGCCGGCGAGCCGACCCGTCTTGTCGAAACCGGCCGTATAATTGATCCGGAAGTCGTGGCGCTTGCCGGTCATGATCATGTCTTCGTCGCGATCGAGCCGGCACTTTGCGGGACGGCCGGTAACCCGCGCGGCAAGCGCGGCAAGCGCGGCCCATTGCGCCGCCTGACTCTCCTTGCCGCCGAAGCCGCCGCCCATCCGCCGGCATTCGCACACCACCAAG
>JAEUMG010000218.1 GCA_016793355.1 Hyphomicrobiales bacterium | reverse complement strand
CTGATCCAGTTGATCATGGCGCCCAGGTAATTGCCCAGATGCAGATTGCCGGTCGGCTGCATGCCGGAAAAGACGCGCGGAACGGAAACGGTCATGGTCCCTGAAATCCCAAATGCGGCGCGGCTTATGCCCGCAAAACGGCCACAAGTGAAGTCCCGGCGGGAAAAATCTAGCGCCGGATCATCTTCTTGAGTTCTGCCCAGCGCATGGCATGGGTGAAATGGGCGGAGACGAAGTAGACCACGGCACCGACCGCGACGAGCCCGAGGAGCCCCAGCGCCCGCAATATCAGCGGATGGCCTTCGGTGAAGAGCGGCCGCATCGGGTAGAAGACTGCGAACAGGGCAGCGCCCATCACAAGGCTCGAGAGCAGGATGCGCGGCAGGCGCTTGCGGATGCGCTCGTCGGGCGCGTAATGGCCGCGCCGCATCAGGGTCGAGCACAAAAGGGTCGAATTGACCCAGGCGGCGATGGCGGTGGCGAGCGCAATGCCGACATGGCCGATATAGCGCGACAAGAGCAGGCTCATGACGACATTCACGGCGACGGAGGTCATCGCGAAGATCATCGGCCGCTTGGTGTCCTCGCGCGCGAAAAAGCCCGGCGAGAAAACCTTGTTCATGCAGAAGGCAGGCAGCCCCAGCGCAAAGGCGGCGAGCGCAGAGGCAGTGGCGATGGCATCCGTCTCGGTGAAGACGCCATGCTCGAAACAGGCATTCACGATCGGCAAGGCGATGACGACGAGCGCGACCGTGGCGGGAACCGTCAGGAAGAGGGCAAGCTCGAGCGCGCGGTTCTGCGCCAGGACCGCCCCAGCCTCGTCATTGGCGCGCAATCTGCGCGACATGTCGGGAAGCAACACGACCCCGATGGCAACGCCCACGACGCCCAGCGGCAATTGATAGACGCGGTCGGCGTAATAGAGATAGGAAACGGCGCGATCGATCGTCGTCGCAATCATGGTCGCGATCAGGATGTTAACCTGCGTGATGCCGCCGGCGATGATGCCCGGAATGCCGAGCTTGACGAGCCGCACGACGTCCGGATTGATCCTGGGCCAGCGCAGTCTGAGCGCGAAGCCGGCGCGCCGGCAGGCGATCATCAGCAACAGGAACTGGGCAATGCCGGCAGCGCAAACGCCCCAGACCAGGGCATAGCCGGTCACCGCCGTATCGCCCCAGCCGCGCCATTCGACGATGAGCAATGTCGCGATCATCACCAGATTGAGCAGGATGGGCGCGGCCGCTGCCGCGGAGAAACGCCTGAGGCTGTTGAGCACGCCGCTCTGCAGCGCGGTGAGCGACATGAAGAGCAGATAGGGAAAGGCGATCCGCGTCATCTGCACCGAGAGATCGAACTTTTCGGGATCGTCCGCGAAACCCGGCGCGATCACATACATGAGCAGCGGCATGGCGATTTGCGCAACCGCCGTGAAGAAGAGAAGCCAGGCGAACATCACCGCGAAAACATCCTCGGCGAAGCGCCTGGCATCGGCCTCGCCACCCGACTCCAGCCGTTTCGCAAACAGGGGAACGAAGGCGGAGTTGAAGGCACCCTCGGCGAAGAGCGTGCGGAAGAGATTGGGAAAGCGGAAAGCGACGACGAAGGCTTGCGCGACGGGGCCGGTTCCAACCACCGAGGCGATCATCATGTCGCGGACAAAACCGAGGGCACGGCTTACCATGGTAAAGCCGCCGACCGTCGCTGCCGATCTGAAAAGGGACATCCTGTTACTTCTGTCTAGGGGGCGATTGGGTGATTCACAAGCCTCAAGAGGCTTGCGCCCTGGCAGCCGGAGAAAGGGCCGCTATCAGCGCTGTCTCGATCTGCTTCTGCCGGTTGATGCTGGTGATCTTCCCGCCGGTGAGATCGGTCACGTAAAAAACGTCAACCGCCTTTTCGCCGAAGGTGGTGATCTGGGCGGAGGCGATATTGAGGCTCAAGCCGAACAGGGCCTCGGTGAGATCATAGAGAAGTCCGATGCGGTCGAGCCCGTTGATCTCGATCACCGTGAAGCGGTTGGACGAGTCGTTGTCGATGATGACGCGCGGCGTCACCGAAAACGCCTTGATGCGGCTCTGCGGGCGCTGCACCGAGCGCACCAGTTCGCGCAGGCGCAATTCGCCGCGCAAGGCGCGCGCGATCAGATCGGCGACCCGGCCCGCCCGCCTGATCTCGTCGTCGTGGTCCTGGAATTCGCGCTGGATGAGAATCGTATCGAGCGCCATGCCGTCGGCGGTCGTGAATATCTGCGCGCCGGCAATATTGGCGCCCGAGGCAGCACAAGCCCCGGTGATGAGCGCCAAGAGCCGCGGATGATCGGGCGCGGTGATGGTGAGCGTGGTGATCGCCGTGAAGGCGTCGGTATGGACGGCGGTGGCGATCGGCTGCTGGGCGGCGGCGGCATTGGCCATGAGCTGTTCGTGGATGAGCTGGCGCTCGGTCTCGACCGTCAGCCAATAGGCGTCATAATGGCGTGACGCATAGGCCTTGCGGCGGGCCTCGTCCCAGTCGGGGAAATGCGCGAAGAACCTCGCCTGCGCTTCCTGCACGCGTTCCTTTCGCGACACGCTGGTATGGCCGCCGGAGAGAATGGGCTCGGCTTCGTAATAGAGCGTGCGCAGGAGCTGGCCTTTCCAGCCGTTCCATACGCCGGGGCCGACCGCGCGCGTATCGGCGACGGTGAGGATGAGCAGCAGTTTCAATCGCGCCGGGCTTTGCACGATCTGCGCGAAATCGAGAATGGTCTTGTAGTCGTTGAGATCGCGCATCTGCGCGGTTTCGCTCATCAGGAGATGATGCTGGATGAGCCAGGCGCAGGTTTCGGTCTCGGCCGGGGTGAGTCCGAGGCGGGGCCCGAGCGCGCGGGCAATCTTGGCGCCGGCCTGCGAGTGATCCTCGGGCCTCCCCTTGGCGACGTCGTGGAGCAGCACCGCGACATAGAGTGCGCGCCGGCTGGTGAGGGTGGGGAAGATCTTGGTCGACAGGGGGTGTTCGCCGGCCAGCGCCCCGCGTTCGATTTCGGCGAGAATACCGACGGTGCGGATCAGATGCTCATCCACCGTGTAATGGTGATACATGTTGAACTGCATCAGCCCGACGATGCGGCCGAATTCCGGGATGAAGCGGCCGAGCACGCCCGCCTCGTTCATCAGCCGCAATATGGTTTCGGGATCGCGGCTTTCGGTCAGGAGATCGAGAAACAGACGGTTCGCTTCCGGATTGGCGCAGAGCGTCTTGTCGATCAAAGGCAATGACGAGCGCACGAGTTTCAGCGCATCGGGATGGATCTCGACATCCTTGGATTCGGCAATCGCGAAGAGGCGCAGGAGATTGACCGGGTCGCGCGCAAAGACCTGGGGCTCGGAGATGCCGAGCCGGCCGCCTTCGATTCGAAACCCGGCATGACCGGCGACGTCCATGGCGCGGCGCGGCGAGAAGCGGCTGAACACCCGTGCGAGCGTCGGCGCGGCTTTCATCTCCTTGGCTTCGAGGCTCGCACAGAGGATGCGGGTCAGGTCGCCCACTTCCTTGGCGATGAGGAAATAGTGCTTCATGAAGCGCTCGACATGGCGCAGTCCGCCATGCGCCTTGTAGCCGAGAAGCTCGGCAAGCTCCGGCTGCTTGTCGAAGCTCAACCGGTCGTCGCCGCGTCCCGACATGAAATGCAAGTGGCAGCGCACCGCCCATAGAAAGTCTTCGCATTTCTTGAAGGTCGCAAGTTCCTCGCGCGTGAAGACGCCCTTGATTGCGAGTTCCTCGGGAGAATTGGCCGAATAGATGAACTTGGCGATCCAGAACAAGGTGTGGAGATCGCGCAAACCACCCTTGCCGTCCTTGACATCGGGCTCGACCAGGTAGCGGCTGGCACCCGACTTGTGATGGCGCTCGTCGCGTTCGCCGAGCTTGCTGGTGATGAAGGACTTGGCCCCGCCCGCCACGATATCCTTGCGAAACCTGACCGTCAGTTCGTCGAACAGCGCCTTGTCACCGCAGATGAAGCGCGCTTCCAGGATGGCAGTGAGGATCGTATTGTCGGTCTTGGCGAGCCTGATGCATTCATCGACGGAGCGCGTGGCGTGGCCGACTTTCAGTCGTGCATCCCACAGCGTATAGAGAACAAATTCGATGACGCTCTCGCTCCACCCGGTCTGCTTGTAGGGGAGGAGGAACAGGAGATCGACATCCGAGCCCGGCGCCAACGTGCCGCGACCATAGCCGCCGACCGCAACTATGGCGATGCGTTCGGCTTCGGACGGGTTGGGCGAGCGATAGAGCGTGCCGCGGGCGAATTCGAACAGGGCCTCGATGATCTCGTCCTGGCGGTCGGAGAGAAACATGGCGCAGCGCGTGCCGCGGCCGTCCCGCATCAGATTGCTCTCGGCTTCGAGCCGCGCCTGCGCCAGCTCGGCCTTGACCAGTTCGACTACCTGCTGGCGCGGGTTGGAACTCGACGCGCTGCGGTCGAACGGCAGTTCGCGCAGGCGCTGCCGGAGGGTCGGACTCTCCGCGATCGGTTCGCCGCTGGTGGCGATGGCTTGCCTGTTCACGTCGTTTTGCCTGTCAGGGCCTTCAATTCATAGATAAGCGCCAGAGCTTCCCGGGGCGTTAACTCATCGGGAAGGACCTGGCCAAGCCTTTCCTCGGCCTTGCTTCCGGCCGCCGGTCTGGCACCGCTTTCGGGCCGCATGGCGGAGAATAGTGGCAGATCGTCGGCAAGCGCCTGGCGGGTCGCGGAATGCTCGCTTTTTTCGAGAAGGTCGAGAACTTGCCTGGCCCGGGCGACGACGGCGGGCGGCAGGCCGGCGAGCTTGGCCACCTGGATGCCATAGGAGCGGTCGGCCACCCCGGCCACGACCTCATGCAGGAAGATGACCTCGTTATTCCATTCCCGCACCTTGACGGTGGCGTTGGCGAGATGCGGGAGGCGCCCGGCCAGGGCCGTCAATTCGTGATAGTGCGTCGCGAACAGCGCGCGGCAGCGATTGACGTCGTGCAGATGCTCCACCGTCGCCCAGGCGATGGACAGGCCGTCGAAGGTCGCGGTGCCGCGGCCGATTTCATCGAGGATGACGAAGGAACGCTCGCTCGCCTGGTTGAGGATGGCGGCGGTCTCGACCATCTCGACCATGAAGGTCGACCGCCCGCGGGCAAGATCGTCCGCCGCGCCGACGCGGCTGAACAGGCGGTCGACGACGCCGATGCGCGCCGCGCTCGCCGGCACGAAGGAACCCATCTGTGCGAGCACCGCGATCAGCGCATTCTGGCGCAAGAAAGTGGATTTGCCGGCCATGTTGGGTCCGGTCAGAAGCCAGATGGTCCGGCCCTCGCCGGTCAGGTCGCAATCATTGGCGATGAAGGCGGCATCGCCTCCTTGGGCCAGCGCCTGCTCGACCATCGGATGGCGCCCATTCTTGATTGCGAAGTCGCGCGAGTGATCGACCTGCGGTCGCACATAGCGGCGCGTCTCCGCAAGCTCGGCAAGGGCGGCCGCGACATCGAGGCGGGCAAGCGCGCTGGCGACCTGGGAGATCCTTAGCGAAGCGGCTTCGACTTCGGCGCAGAGCTTTGCGAAAATGTCCTGCTCGATGGCCAGCGCACGTTCGGCTGCCGCCGCGATCCGCTGTTCGAGCGATGAGAGTTCGAGCGTCGTGAAGCGCATCGCGTCCGCCACCGTCTGGCGATGGATGAAGTCGCCCGCATGCCGGGGCGATTGCAGGACCGCCGCATTCTGCGTTGAAACCTCGATGAAATAGCCGATAACATTGTTGTGCTTGAGCTTGAGCGACTTGATGCCGGTGCTGGCCGAATAGTCGCTCTGCAGGCCGGCAATGATTTTTCGGGTATCGTCGCGCAGCGCGCGATTGTCGTCGAGATCCTGCGAATAGCCGTGGCGCACGAAACCGCCGTCGCGCGCCAGCAGGGGCAGTTCCTCCTGCAGCGCGTCGCGCAAATGCGTCGCAAGGGCTTCGGGCGCGGTGTCGAGATCGGCGAGTGTCTGTGCAAGGCCTTCGGGATAGGCGAGGCTGGGCCCATGTCCGCGAAGGATTGCGGCGATCTCTATCGCGCCGGCAAGTGCCGCGCTGAGCGCGCCCAGGTCGCGCGGTCCGCCGCGCCCGACCGAAAGCCGGGCCAGGGCGCGTGCGCTGTCGGGAAGGCTGCGAAGGGCCGCGCGCAGGCGCTGCCGCAGATCGCCCGCCTCGACGAGATAGCTGACCTCGTCGAGCCGCGCATTGATCAGGCGTGGATCGGCGAGCGGATTGGCAAGCCGGTCGGCCATCAACCGGCCGCCCGCCGCGGTGACCGTCAGATCGACCGCATCGAGCAGGCTGCCGCGCTTTTCCCCGGACAGGCTGCGCGTGAGTTCGAGATTGTTGCGCGTCGCGGCATCGATCAGCATCGCCGTATTGGCCGCCTCGCGGCGCGGCGGTCGCATCGTGGGCGCGCGCCCGACCTGGGTCAGCAGGATATAGTCGAGGAGCGCACCGAGGGCCGCGATCTCGGCACGGTTGAAATCGCCATAGGCATCGATCGAGGCGACGGCGAAATGCTCGGTGAGCCGGCGCTCCCCGGCTGAACTGTCGAAGCGGCTGGCCGGCAGGGGCGTCGTCACGGCGCCGCTCTGCCGCAGGGCTTCGCTCACCGCACGATCGGCACAGAGCGTGTCGGGGAGGATGATTTCGCTGGGCGCGAGGCGTGCAATATCGGCGGCAAGCCGCTCTGGTCCGCTGCTCATCGCGGCGATCTCGCCGGATGAAATGTCGACCCAGGCCAAGGCCAGATCGCCATCGCCTTTCACGCGCGCGAGGGCGGCGAGATAATTGTTCTGCCGCGCCTCAAGCAGCGAATCCTCGGTGAGCGTGCCGGGCGTGACCAGGCGCACCACATCGCGCCGCACCACCGATTTCGAGCCGCGCTTTTTTGCAATAGCGGGATCTTCCATCTGTTCGCAGACCGCGACGCGATGACCCAGGCGGATCAGGCGCTGCAGATAGCCGTCGGCTGCATGGACCGGTACGCCGCACATCGGGATGTCTTCGCCCTGATGGCGTCCGCGCCTGGTGAGCGCGATCCCGAGGGCGGCCGCGGCGATCTCCGCATCGGCGAAGAACATCTCGTAGAAATCGCCCATGCGGTAGAAGAGAAGGTAGCCCGGATTAAGCGCCTTGATCTCGTGATATTGCTGCATCATCGGCGTGGCACGCTGGTCGCCCGCCGCGAGCCGCTCCGTGATCGCCCGCACCTCGTTCATGGCCGCCTGTTTAGCGCATCTTCCGGCAAAGTGTAGCGACTTCGGCAAGCCGCGCGTCAACGGGCTTGAGCGCGGCGCCACCACTGACTAACCTTGCGCTTCCGGCCGTCCCGGCCGGCTCGAAAGCGGGATTTGATGAGTATCGAAAAACGGCCGAAGCGGCCGACCTTCACCGAACAGGAAGCACTGCTTTTCCATCAGCGCGGCAAACCGGGCAAGCTTGAGATCAATCCGACCAAGCCCATGGCGACGCAGCGCGATTTGTCGCTCGCCTATAGCCCGGGCGTCGCCGTCCCGGTCAGGAAGATCGCCGAACAGCCCGATACGGCCTATGACTATACGGCCAAGGGCAACCTTGTCGCGGTGATTTCCAACGGCACCGCAATCCTCGGATTGGGCGATCTCGGCGCCCTGGCGTCCAAGCCGGTGATGGAAGGCAAGGCCGTTCTCTTCAAGCGCTTCGCCGATGTCGATTCGATCGACCTCGAAGTCGACACCCATGATGTTGATCAGTTTGTCGGCGCGGTGCGCTATCTCGGCCCCTCATTCGGCGGCATCAATCTCGAGGACATCAAGGCCCCCGACTGCTTCATCATCGAGCAGCGCCTGCGCGAACTGATGGACATCCCGGTCTTCCACGACGACCAGCACGGCACCGCCATCATCGCCACCGCCGGTCTCATCAACGCACTCGAAATCACCAACCGCAATTTCAAGTCGGTGAAACTGGTTTGCAATGGCGCCGGCGCGGCGGCGATCGCCTGCGTCGAGCTCATCAAGTCGATGGGCATGCCGGCCGAAAACATCACCCTCGCCGACTCCAAGGGTGTGATCTACAAGGGCCGGACCGACGGCATGAACCAGTGGAAATCGGCGCACGCGGTCGAGACAAAGGCGCGAAGCCTTGCCGACGCGCTCGAAGGCGCGGATGTTTTCTTCGGCCTGTCGGTCGCCGGCGCTCTCACCCCGGCGATGGTCAAGAGCATGGCCGCCAATCCGATCATCTTCGCCATGGCCAATCCCGATCCCGAGATCACGCCTGAGGATGCCGCCGGCATCCGCAGCGATGTGATCATCGCGACCGGGCGCTCCGACTATCCCAACCAGATCAACAATGTCCTCGGCTTTCCTTACATTTTCCGCGGCGCGCTCGATGTCCGCGCCCGCACCATCAATGACGAGATGAAGATCGCCGCTGCCCGTGCGCTTGCCGAACTGGCGCGCGAAGACGTGCCGGATGAAGTCGCCGCGGCCTATTCCGGAACGCGCCTGCAATTCGGTCCGGGCTATCTCATCCCGGTGCCCTTCGATCCGCGTCTGATTTCGCGCATTCCGGTTGCGGTGGCCAAGGCGGCGATGGAATCGGGCGTCGCCAGGAAGCACATTTCAGATCTCGAGGACTATGCCGCGCAACTATCCGCCCGCCTCGATCCGATCGCCGGCACCCTGCAGAACATCTATGGCCAGGTGCGCGTCAATCCGAAGCGCGTGGTCTTCGCCGAGGGCGAAGAGGATCGCATGATCCGCGCCGCCAATAGTTTCGCCAATAACGGGCTCGGCACCGCCGTGCTGATCGGGCGCGAGGACCACATCCAGAATACGCTCGCCGCCAACCGGGTCGAACTGCACGACAATGTCGAAATACTCAATGCGCGCATTTCCGAGCGCAACACCGACTATGCCAATTTTCTCTATGAACGCCTGCAGCGCGACGGCTTTCTCTTTCGCGACTGCCAGCGCCTGGCCAATCAGGACCGCAATGTTTTTGCCGCCTGCATGGTGGCGCTCGGCGATGCCGATGCGCTGGTGACGGGACTGACGCGCAATTTTTCAGTTGCCCTCGACAATGTCAGGCGCGCCATCAACGAAAGGCCCGGCCATCGCCCGATCGGCGTGTCCATGGCCCTGGTGCGCGGCCGCACGGTCTTCATCGCCGATACGTCGATCCATGAATTGCCGAATTCTGAGGAATTGGCCGATATCGCCGAGGAGGCGGCGGGCGTTGCGCGGCGCTTCGGCTATGAGCCGCGCGTCGCCTTCCTGTCATACTCGACCTTCGGCTACCCGCGCGGCGAGCGTGCCGAATATGTGCGCAAGGCGGTTGCCGTCCTCGACGAGCGCAATGTCGATTTCGAGTATGACGGAGAGATGGCGGCGGACGTCGCCCTGTCGCGCGAGGCGATGGCGCTTTATCCCTTTTGCCGCCTGTCGGGTCCCGCCAATGTCCTGGTCATGCCAGCCGCCCACAGTGCCTCGATCTCCACCAAAATGCTGCAGCAATTGGGTGGCGTCATGGTGATCGGCCCCTTGCTGACCGGCCTCGACAAGCCGGTGCAGATCGCCTCGATGTCGGCGACTGCTTCCGATATCGTCAATCTCGCGGCAATCGCCGCCTATGACATCAACCGCTGAGCCGAACGAGCCTCCTCGCGCGCGCCGAAATGCGAGAAATAGCGCGGA
>JAEUMG010000196.1 GCA_016793355.1 Hyphomicrobiales bacterium | reverse complement strand
CGCTTTCGCGAAAGTTATGCTTCCCAATCTCCTTCAAGAGGAAAGAGTGATATATCTCGACAGCGACTTGCTCGTGAAGCTGGACATTGCACCGCTCGTCAATCTTGACCTCAGCCCTTACATTCTCGGTGTGGCCGGCATCGGAACATTCGAGTACTCAATTGAAAGCGTGTTTTACGCTTCGTTGGGACTTGATCCGAAAGCCAAGTACTTTAACTCCGGCGTCATGGTGATGGACCTCAAGGGATGGCGCGAGAGCAAAATCTCAGAGCGGTGCATTGAATTCGGGCGCCTTCATCCCGCCGAACTGAAGACAGCCGACCAGACTCTGTTGAACTATGTCTTCTATAAGAACCAATTCGTCGAACTAACGCCGGCCTTCAATCGCACCACATATCCAAACGCCAAGCCTATCACGGCTGATACCCAGGCCATCATTCACTTTGTCGGATCACCCAAGCCTTGGGACATCTTCGCGGAAATAGTTCATACCAATCACCGAATTTTCCATGACACGCTATCAAAGACCGCGTTCTGCGGATATCGAACTTATTTGGACCTGACCCCGGCGAGGATATTGCGAACAGCGAGGCTGTCGCGCTCCTACTTCCGCCACCTGAGGCGCTGACGGCCGTCCGCATCGATCATCTTGAGCCCGGCTTCGGCCAAGGCGGCCTTCCAATTCACCTGCGGGATTTCAGCACCAACGCCCTCGACAACGCTCGTCGTCATCGCCGCGATGGCATCACCCGTTATCTTCGCCGAGAGTTTGTCCTAAGCTCAGGTTTTTTCCGGAGTTTGGTGGGTTGAGCGTCTCCGAGCATATTAGGAATTCCAGTCCCGCCCAGGTGTGCATTCTGAAATCCACGGCGGGCGCCTTCCCCGTCGCCTAATCAGAGCGCCGAACGTCCTGCCCTTGGGTCTGCTAACCCACCACATTGATGAAATCGAATCGGTCGTTCCTTTTTCTGCTGGCGGTCGAACAGTTCACGCGCAGCGGGAATTCGAGGGCGCCGGGCGGCTGCTTCCTGGCATGGCCCGGGAGCCTACGATTGGCGAGCGCGTTCGCAGCCTCGCTAACTTGGTGGGCGCAGTAGGACTCGAACCTACGACCCGCTGATTAAGAGTCAGCTGCTCTACCACCTGAGCTATGCGCCCGTCCCGATAAGGACATGCCGGCCCTGACAGGTGGCCGGCGGCGGGCTCATTAGCAAAGCCTGCCCGGCAAGTCCACTCTTTCAGCCCGTCATTCCCGCCCGCCCGAACGCCCCTCGGGAACAAGCTTTGCATTTTCTGTAGCCCAGCCCTGATCTATGGGTATACTGGGCGAGCTGACATGTTAGTAACGCATGCAGCGCCAAATGGGAGGAAGCATATATGTCTTACTTGAAGACACTGACCTGCGCTTTATTGGCCGGAATGGCGTTGGGCGGCTTCGCGGCTTCGGCCGGAGCCGGCGAATATGACGGCGTGACCATCAATATCCTGACGCGCCCCGGCCCGGTCATTGCCGGCCGTCTGGCGGAACGGGGCAAGGAATTCGAAGCCGCGACAGGCGCCAAGGTCGTGGTCAGCGAAGTGCCCTTCGCCGAAATCTTCCAGAAGATTCAGACCGACTGGACGACCGGCACGAATTCGATCGACATGGGCGTCTTCGCCGCCGGCTGGGGCGTCGAACTGGCGGCCGCCGGCCTCCTCGAAGATCTCGACCCCTATGTCGCGAAGGATGCCAAGCTCGATATCAACGATATCGCGCCCTATTTCCGCGAATTCGGCCAGAAGATCGGCGGCAAGACCATGATGCTGATGGTCGATGGCGACTTCCAGATGGTCTACTACCGCACCGACGTGCTGAAGGACGCCGGCCTGGAGCCGCCGAAAACCTGGGAAGAATACGTCGACGTTGCGTCCAAGTTGAATGGCAAGGACATGAATGGCGACGGCGTGGCCGATTACGGCTCCTGCGCCTTCAAGAAGCGCAACGCGCAGTCCTATTTCGCCATCCAGACGGTCGCCGCACCCTTCGTGCAGACCAAGGGCACCTCGCAGGGGTTCCACTTCGACAATGCGACGATGAAGCCGATCGTCAACAACGAAGCCTGGAAGAAGGCCTTCGAGCTCTACAAGGAAACCGGAAAATACGGACCGCCGGAAGAACTTAATATGGACATCGGCGATATCCGCGCCCTGTTCAAGGCCGGCCGCTGCGCTCTGGTGATCGATTGGGGCGATCCGGGCCCCTTGCAGATCGAGCCGGACGCGGCGGCGATCAACGGCAAGCTTTATGCACTTGCCGCCGTCGGCACGAAGGAAGTTCTCGACCGCGACACCGGCAAGCTTGTGCCCGTGACGAAGGAGAATGCCCCCTACGCGATCGATGGCATCAACTACGCCCCGTTCGCGGCCTTCGGCGGCTGGGCCGGCGCCATCAACGCCAAGGCCGACCCGAAGAAGAAGCAGGCGGCCTATGACTTCCTCTCCTACATGAACCAGGCTGCCCAATCCAATGTCGACGTGACCTTGGGCTGGACCGGCTACAACCCCTACCGCCTGTCGCAATTGAGCAATATCGAGCCGTGGGTGAAGGCAGGCTTCTCGAAGGAACTGGCCGAGAATTATCTCGGCGCCATCAACGGAGCCTTGAACAACCCGAACATGGCTTCGGACTTCAAGATCCCCGGCGCCCAGTCCTATTCCGGCGTAGTGCTTGACCGCGAACTCGCCCGCTATCTCGCCGGCGAAATCACGGTCGATGAAGCCCTCGCCAACATCGAGGCGGGCTGGGAAGAGATCACGGAGGATTTCGGCCGTGACAACCAGATCAAGGCACAGGGCCTGGCGCTCGGCACCGGGAACTGACCAGCGGGGCAATGTCGACCGCTAGCGAAATTGACGGCCGGCCGGGATATGTCCCGGCCGGTTCGTCCCAGAGTGAAAGCTGGGGCGAATGGATCGATCGCCACTCGCGCACCTATTTCATCGCACCCGCGGTCGTGCTCATCCTGCTCTTTGCGATCTTTCCCACCTTCTATTCGATTGTCTTCGCGCTGAGCCGCGTGAAGTTCACGCCCTCGGGCCTTACGTTCCGCTTCGTCTGGTTTCAGAACTTCGTAAAGCAGTTCACCGGAACCGAGCAGGCCCATTTCCTCGGCAAGCTGACCGGGATGAGCGCGGCGGGCTGGGTCTTCGGCCTGGCCGTGGCAGCGGTAACCCTGTGGTGGCTCATCCGGTCGATCCGCAAGACGACCTGGGTCGGCATGATCGGCCGCACGATATCCGCCGCGGCCGCAATCGGGATCGCCTTGCTGCTCGGGGCAACGCTGCTCTCCCTCAACCCCTGGGGGACGATGCTCACCACACTGTTCTACGTGGTCGTCGGCTGCATCATCCAGTTCATCATCGGGACCGGCCTTGCCTTCCTGTGCTCGCAGCCCATTACCGGCAAAAGCTTCTTTCGGGTCATCTTTTTCATTCCGCTGATGATTACCCCGCTTGGCGTCGGCTACGCCTTCAAGATGATCTTCGACATCACCAAGGGGCCGTTCCAGCCGTTCTGGGAATTTATCGGCCTGCGCGACTGGGCCTGGTCGGCGGACGTTTGGGCGGCACGGTGGTTCGTCGTCCTGGGCGACTCCTGGCAGTGGATACCCTTCATCTTCATCTGCATGCTGGCGGCGCTTGAGAACGTGCCGAAAGATCACGTCGAAGCCGCCCAGGTCGACGGGGCCTCGAGCATCCAGATTTTCCGGGAGATCATCTGGCCGCAGATCGTGCCGGTCGCGGTTACGGTGATTCTCATTCGCATGATCGAGGCCTTCAAGATCGTCGACCTGCCCAACATCATGACCGGCGGCGGCCCGGGCATCGCAACGGAATCGATGTCACTCCACTCGTTCTATCTCTGGCGGGCCAATGATTACGGGCAGTCCGCGGCGGTTGCCTACCTCTTGCTGATCCTGACCGTCGTCGTCTGTGCCTCGTTCTTCAACTACGTCGTTTACAACCAGTTCCGGAAGGCCCGCGCATGAGCCAGGCCTCGTACCGTTTCGACAAGGCGAAACGCAGCCTCATGGAGCGGCTTTTCGAGGCGCCCGGCATCGGCCGGATGTCGCCGGCGGCCAAGATCGTTGCCTATGCCCTGCTGCTGTTCTGGTCGGCCTTCGTGCTCTTCCCCATCTACTGGGTGATCATCACTTCGTTCAAAACGGCGCAGGCGGTGAACCAGGGGCCATTCTTCATTCCGTTCGTGGACTTCCAGCCCACGCTCGATGCCTGGCGCACGCAATTCACCGCCGACCCTTATTGCGATCTCTACGCGGTCGGCCGCCAACTCGTCCTGCTGTTCCACAATTCGATTGCGTTTCTTCTCTCGCCCGTCGTCTCGATCCAGCCGATGGAACCGCAGATCTGCAAGGTCTATCTCGCCTACACCAATTCCTTCGTGATCAGCTTCGCCTCCACGATCGTATGCATGGTCGTCGGCAGCATGGCGGCCTATGCCCTCGCCCGCATCCAGTACAGGCCGAGATTCGGCAATATCCTGGTGTTCGTCCTGCTGGCGCTCGCGGCCATCCTGGCGACGACATTTGCCGGCGTGCACTGGTTCTATACCGCGGCGGTGGCGCTCGCGCTGTTCTTCCTTTTGGCGCGCACCATCGGCAAGCACTTCAGGGGCAGATTGCGCAACGGCGATATCCTCTTCTGGATAATCTCGCAGAGAATCCTGCCGCCGGTGGTCGTGGTGATCCCGGTCTACATGATGTTCCAGGCGATCGGTCTGATCGACACCCATATCGCCCTGATCCTGGTCTATGCCGTCGCCAATCTGCCCATCGTCGTCTGGCTGATGCATGACTTCTTCGCCAATCTGCCGATCGAGCTGGAGGAATCGGCGCAGCTCGACGGCGCGACGCGTTTCGGAATCTTCTGGGAGATCGTCCTGCCGCTGACGCGGCCGGGCCTTGCCGCGACCACCCTTCTGACCCTCATCCTGAGCTGGAACGAGTACCTCTTTGCCGTGTTCCTCTCGACTGCCAAGGCGCAGACCATGCCGATCATGGTTGCCGCCAAGAATGCCGGCGAGAAAGGCATCCTGTGGTGGGAAATGTGCGCCATCATCGTGGTCATGATCATTCCGGTGATCCTCATGGCAATCCTGTTGCAGCGCTTCATCGCCAAGGGCGTGCTGCTCGGCGCAATCAAGGGATAGAGATGGCGGGCTTCAATACCAAGGTTCCGGTGACCTTCGACAAGATCCAGAAATCATTCGGCCATGTGCGGGTACTGGAAGAGTTGAACCTGCTGGTCGAGCCGGGCGAATTCCTGGTGCTGCTCGGCGCCTCCGGCTCCGGCAAGACGACGGCGCTGCGCATTCTGTCGGGGCTCGAGACTGCAAGCGCCGGCCGCGTGCTGATCGGCGAGCGCGACGTCACGGAAATCCTGCCCAAATACCGCGACATCTCGATGGTATTCCAGTCCTACGCGCTCTATCCGCACAAGACGGTCGCCGAAAACATCGGTTTCCCGTTGAAGGTCAGAAAAGTGCCGGCGGCGGAAGCGGAATCGCAAATCCGCGAAGTCGCCGCGCAGGTGCAGCTTGCGGAACTGCTGCATCGCTATCCGCGCGAACTTTCCGGCGGCCAGCGACAGCGCGTTGCCCTCGCCCGCGCCATCATCCGCAGGCCCTCCGTCTTCCTCATGGACGAGCCCCTCTCCAATCTCGACGCCAAGTTGCGCGGGCACATGCGGGCGGAACTCAAGCACATGCAGCAGGCGCTCGGAATCACGACGATCTACGTGACCCACGACCAGATCGAGGCCATGACGCTTGCCCATCGCGTCGCGATCCTTGAGAGGGGCGTCCTGCAGCAGCTCGCGACACCTGCCGAGATCTACAACAATCCCGCCAATCTCTTCGTCGCCCAGTTCATCGGCTCGCCGCCGATGAACGTCGTGCAAGGCAGTCTCGAAGGCAACCGGTTCACGACCGCGGGTGCGAGCATCGAATCGCCGGTGGCCGGTCGCAGCGACAAGGTCATTCTGGGTTTCAGGCCCGAGGATTGCAGCATCGTGGCGGACGGAAACGGCGCCATAAAGGGCAGGATCTATACGACCGAATTGATTGGCGATCACACGCTGGTCACCGTGGAAACCGAACAGGACAAGCTGACCGTCAAGGCCCCGAAGGACTTCGCCGGCAAGCAGGGCGACGCCACCGGCATCGCCCTGTCGAAGGATCATCTCTACATCTTCGATGCCGCCAGCGGCCAGCGGCTGCGTTAGGGATAGTCTCTGGGTTTCTAGTTTGTCATCCCCGCACTTGTTGCGGGGATCCACTGTGCCGATACTCCGTAAGCTGACTAATCGGCACAATGGATTGTCGGGACAAGCCCGGCAATGACGACAAAGAGAGCAATTGCGACGGCCTCTCCCGCGCGCGCGAGAGGCGGCAGATCAACCAGTTCTCAGCATCCGGTTGACGCTTGAGACCACCGCCTTCATCGAGGCCGTGGCCATGCTCTTGTCGATACCGACGCCATAGGCGGTCCTGCCGCCCACCTTGAGTGCGACATAGGCCGCGACATCGGCATTGGCGCCGGTTCCGATAATGTGCTCGCGGTAATCGGCAAGTTCGAGACCGAGCCCCGTCTCCATGGCCATCGCCGCGATGAAGGCATCGAGCGGACCGCTACCCTCGCCGGAAATCGCACGATGCTTGCCGGCGGCGTCGAGCCTGGCGGAGACCGCTTGCCCGGCCCCTTTCCCAGACACGGGTTTCACCACGCAGTCGACGAGGCGGTATTGGCCGCCATCGAGATATTCCTTCTCGAAGACAGTCCAGATGCGTTCGGCCGTCGTCGCATCGGGAATGCGTCCGACCGTCGCTGCAAATTCCGCGGCGAACTTCGGCGGCAGTTCGAGACCGCGCCGGGCTTTGAGCACCTGTTCCGGGTGAGTCCCTTCGGCATTGCCGGCCGGGAGCTCGATCTCACGCACCCTGCCCGGCTTTTCGCGCGCATCGCCCCGGGCGATGTTCGCCCGCTTCATCATGCGGTTGACGCCCGAGAGCACGGCCTTGAGCGAGGCCGTCACGATGTTTTTGTCGATGCCGACGCCGAACAATGTCGCGCCATCGGGGAGACGCAACTCGACATAGGCGATGGCCGTCGCATTGGCGCCGGTGCCCATCGCATGCTCGCGGTAATCGGCAAGATCGAAGGCGATTCCTGTCTCCTTGCGCATCGCATCGACGAAACCCGCGACCGGACCGTTGCCGTGACCGGAGATCGATTTCTCCTTGCCGTCGATGGCGATCCTGGCCGAGAGCGTCTGCTCGCCGCTGTGATCGTGATCGGTCTTGCTGCGATGCTCCAAAAAGTCATAGCGGCCATTGCCGTCGAGATATTCGGCACCGAAGGCCTGCCAGAGCCGGTCGGCGGGAAGCTCGACGCCCTCGCCATCGGCGATGGCCTGCACGACTTTCGAGAATTCGATCTGCAGCCGGCGCGGCAGTTCGATGCCGTGTTCCTTTTCGAGGATATAGGCAATGCCGCCCTTGCCCGACTGCGAGTTGATGCGGATCACCGCCTCATAGGTGCGGCCAAGATCCATGGGATCGATCGGAAGATAGGGAACCTCCCACAGCGGGTTGTTCGAGACTTCCATTGCCTTGAAGCCCTTGTTGATCGCATCCTGATGCGATCCGGAAAAGGCCGTGAAGACGAGGTCGCCCGAATAGGGATGGCGCGGATGCACCGGAATCTGGTTGCAATACTCCGCCATCCGCACGAGTTCGTTGATGTTGGAGATATCGAGGCCCGGATCGACGCCCTGGCTGAACATGTTCATCGCCATGGTGACGAGGCAGACATTGCCGGTCCTCTCGCCATTGCCGAAGAGCGTTCCCTCGACACGATCGGCACCCGCCATCAGGCCGAGTTCGGCCGCGGCGACCGCGCATCCGCGATCATTGTGCGGATGCAGCGAGACCTCGACGCAATCGCGGTTCTTCACGTGGCGGGAGAACCATTCAATCTGGTCGGCATGGATGTTAGGCGTTGCGACCTCGACCGTATTCGGAAGATTGAGGATGAGCTTCTTCTGAGGCGTCGGCTCATAGACATCCATCACCGCCTCGCAGATCTCCTTCGAGAAGTCGAGTTCGGTGCCCATGAAGCTTTCCGGCGAGTATTCATGGCGCAGCACGCTCTCCATGCCGCGCTCGCGCTCGAGCTTGCGGATGAGTTTCGCGCCCTTCACCGCAATGTCGGTGATGCCTGCCTTGTCGAGCCGGAAGACGACGCGACGCTGAAGCTCGGACGTAGAGTTGTAAAGATGGACTATGGCGCTGTGGACGCCTTCGAGGCTGTCGAAGGTACGCCGGATCAGCTCTTCGCGTGCCTGGGTGAGCACCTGGATCGTGACGTCGGCGGGAATTTTGCGATTGTCGATGAGATAGCGGACGAAATCGAAATCGGTCTGCGACGCAGACGGAAAGCCGATTTCGATCTGCTTGAAGCCCATCCCGACGAGCGCGTTGAACATGCGCATCTTGCGGTCCGGTCCCATCGGCTCGATCAGCGCCTGGTTTCCGTCCCGCAGATCGACGGAACACCAGATCGGTGCCTTGGTGATGGTCTTGTTGGGCCATTGCCGATCGGGGAGATCGACAGGCGGAAACGGTCGGTATTTCTCGCGTGGATTGATCATCATTGAAGTCGTGCCTTCTGGCCTGGCTTAGGTCTGGGAGTGGTTTGAGCTCAGCGATCCCCGGAAGGCCCAGGCGACAACGCCCAGCCGGCCCTCAGGGGCTGATAAGAAGCAGGCCAAGCAATGCGAGTCCGGCGGCGGGGCCGGAGCGATAGGCGAAGCGATGGCGCATTGCGGACATGGCGCCCTCATAACGCATGGAGCAAAATTCGCAAAGAGAACAGTACAAGAACATACTTTTGCCCAGATTGGGAATTAAGTTCTCGGGCCATGAGCTGGACTGGGACCATGAACTGGCGATTGCAACTGACCCGACCCGGAGTAAATTGGCGGCCGATCATCGAGACGGCGCGCATGCAATTCATCGTTACGGCATTCCTGGCCTTGCTGGGACTCCTCGTGGAGTTCGCCCCGGCACGGGCCGCCGACGATGCGCCGGTCCAGGAGCCGATGCTCAGAATCGAAGCCGGCATGCACACCGCCGTCGTCATGCGGGTCGATCTCAGCGCCGATGGCAAGCTCATGGTGACGGGCTCGAGCGACAAGACGGTACGCCTTTGGTCGCTCCCCGATGGCAGGCTCCTGCGCACCTTGCGCGTGCCGATCTCGCCCGGCAACGGCGGCAAGGTGCATGCGGTTGCCGTCTCTCCGGACGGCCGGCTGATTGCCGCCGGTGGCTGGGACGCCCATCCCACTGCCAATTACGTCCACCTCTTCGACAGCGCGACGGGCAAGCTGGTGGGCCGTCTCGGCCCGCTCGCCCCCTCGATCGGCGAACTAGCCTTCTCGGCCGATGGCACTCGCCTTGCAGCTGGCCTGATGGGCAAGGGTGGCGTCCGCGTCTGGACGGCACCCTTCGACGGCGAGCCGCTTGCGGACGGACCTTATGTCGAGAATGGCCAGGGCGCGGTCTATTCCCTCTCCTTCGACGCAGAGAACCGATTGGTCACGACGTCCGAGGATTTTCAGATCAGGCTCTATGACGACCAGCTCCGACTGGTCGCCAAGGGGAAGCCGCTGGGTGACGTCGAGCCGAAGGGCATCGCCTTCAGCCCCGATGGCACGCTGATCGCGGTCGGCCGATATGCCGACAGCAGGGTCGATGTGCTCGACGCCAAGACGCTCGACCTCCTCTATGCCGCCGATACGACGGGGGCGACGAACGGCTCGCTCGCAGCGATTGCCTGGTCGGCCGACGGCGAAACCCTCTATGCCGGCGGATCGTTCGATATTGACGGTACGAGCCCGATCCTCGCCTGGCGCGATCGCGGCCGCGGGCCGATGCAGGTCCTGCCCGGTCCGCTCAACACAATTACCGACCTGACGAC
>JAEUMG010000156.1 GCA_016793355.1 Hyphomicrobiales bacterium | reverse complement strand
GGCTACACGACGATGGAGGCCTCTAACGACGCGACGCTCCAATGCCGATGGGAGTTCAAGCGCAATATCAGGCCGTGGAGCCGGTCGCTCTATGTCGGCGTGATGAAGCACTTCCTCAAACCCGGCGACACCATCACGGTGCGATTTGGCGACCGCCGCTTGGGCTCCCCCGGCATCAGGCTCCAGACCTATTGCGAAGCGGCCTTCGAATTCCGCGTCTTCGTCGATGCCATCGCCACCTATGACTATGTGGCGCTTCCCGAGAGCCCCAGGATCGCTATCGTCCCCGGACCGGCGGCGACCTGGCAGGCCCTCCTCCCGACCATGCTTCGTGTCGGCGATGATTTCCGCCTTGCCGTCAAGGCGACCGACAAATGGGGCAATGCGACGAACCACGCTGCTCACGATTTGATACTGGAGTCAAATATCTCGGTCGAGGGGCTTCCCGACCGGACTCGCATCGAAGACGGGCAATACGCCGTCGTCATCAATGGACTAAGGGTTAACGAGCCCGGCGCACTCATCGTTACGGTTCGCGATTCCGCCGGCGCAGAGATCTGCCATTCAAATCCGATGCGCATCGTGGAGAAGGATGCCGATTACGTGCATTTCTGGGCCGATACACATGGCCAGTCCAACGAGACATTGGGGACGAACACCACGCGCGAATATTTCGAGTTCGGCCGCGACCGGGCATTCCTCGATGTCATCGGCCACCAGGGCAATGACTTCCAGATCACCGGTGCATTCTGGCGCGAGCTCAATGCGCTGACCCGCGAATTCGACGTCGCCGGGAAATTCGTGTGCATTCCAGGCTATGAGTGGAGCGCCAACACGGCGGTCGGCGGCGATCGCAATGTGCATTACCGCAATGAAGGCGAAGCCATCCACCGCTCCAGCCATGCGCAGATCTGGGATGACGAGGACAGGGCGGACGAGGATACCGACTGCCATGACGCGCATGATCTTTTTCGCAAGCTCAGGGCCAAGGATTGCGTGGTCGTGGCACATGTCGGCGGGCGCTATGCCGATGTGACCTTCGCCCATGACGGACGGCTCGAGACCGCCGTCGAGGTCCACTCCGCCTGGGGCACATTCGAGTGGATCCTGCGCGACGCCTTCGAGAAGAATTATCGCGTCGGCGTCGTGTGCAATTCGGACGGGCACAAGGGGCGGCCGGGCGCCGATTTTCCGGGCGCCTCGTTTTTCGGCGCGACCGGCGGACTGACCTGCTTCCTCGCACCTCGCCTCGATCGCGATGCGATCTTCGAAGCGATGCGACGCCGTCACCATTACGGCACGACCGGCAACCGCATGATCCTCGATGTCGAGGTGCACCTCGCGGAAGACGGAGACAGGTTCCTGCGCGATCCGATGGTCTTTCCCGATGCGAAACATGAGCCGAGCCGCCGCCTGATCATGGGCGACATCGCGCGGCTGCGCGCGAGCGAGGTAGAATTCATCGTAAGGGTCGTCGGCTCGGCCGCGATCGAGAGGGTCGATATTTTCGACGGCCTCGATCTCGTCGAGACTTTCCGCCCCTATGGCAAGGGAGAACTCGGTTCGCACATCCGCATGATCTACGAGGGTTCCGAATATCGCGGTCGCGCCCGCACCACGATCTGGGACGGCAGCCTCAGCGTGGCGGGTAACACGATCCTGAACGCCACGATGATCAACAACTGGAATCGGGACCGCGGAATCCAGATGCGGACCGAATCCGAAGTCACCTGGAAAGCGGTGACCACCGGCAATTCTGGCGGCATCGACGTCACGCTCGCGGCGCCTGATGCCGGGCGGCTTTCAATCAATACCAGACATGTGCAGATTGAGACCGCGATCGCCGATATCGGCCTTGAAGACATGGCATTCGAAGCAGGTGGTCTCGAGCGGCGGGTCAGACTTTACCGCCTGCCAGATCGCATGAGCCGATGCGACGTCTCGGTTCGGAGAAACATCCAGCTTCATGATGGTCGCGACACACGCCTCTTTGTTCGCGTCACCCAGGAGGATGGCCACCGGGCGTGGTCGAGCCCGATCTATCTGTTCCGGGGTTAAGTCCGCACCGGCGTCCTGTATCGCGGATCGTCATGCCACTGCCAATAGGTATCGTAAATCGTCATCGACAATGGCCCGGGCCGGTCATTGCCCATGATGCGCGTCATGACGCGCGAAACCGGCATCACGCCGCCTGCGGTCGAAGTAATAAAGACTTCATCCGCATCTTCCAACGCGGCACGCGTGACGGGTGCGATTGCGGCGGGGATGCCGAGGCTGTCGCAGATCTCAAGCACGGTCTTGCGCGTGATGCCGCCAAGACTGCCGCGGTCGGGTGTCTTTACCGCGCCGTCCTTAACAACGAAGATATTGAACCCCGGTCCTTCCGCGACATAGCCCTCGGCATCGCAATTGACACTCGTGTCGAAGCCTTCCTCATGCGCTTCGAGAATGCCAGAGGTGAGATCGCTCCACTGATAGTTCTTGATGGTGGGATCGACGGAACTGTCGGGCACGCGCGGCGTACTGGCGATCCATAAATGCGCGCCCCTCGCCTGCACGTCCTTCGGAATGACATCGATCCACGGCACCGCATAGGCGATGAGATAATTCTCGCAATCGGCCGGGCGCCGCGAGCCAAAGACGCGCGGCCTGCCGCGCGTCGCCACCATGGCAACGAAGGCATCGGTCAGATCCGCAAGCCCGACGCAGCGATGCAGCACATCGGCAATGCGGCCGCGATCTTCGGCAATCTTCAGCCGCCGCATGGCCATGGAGCGTTCGAACCGGTCGAGATGGTCCTCCAGCCTGAAGAAAGCACCCTTCCACACATGCACGACGTCATAGACGACGTCCGAGCGCGTGAACCCCCAATCGGTCACCGGGATCGTCGCCTCGGCGATCGGGACGAAGCGATCTTTGACATAGGCGGCGCCGGCAGCGAAATGCGGATCAGACATTGATCTTCCTTATGAGGAAAAAGCGCTCGAAATGGCCAGAGATTGGGGC
>JAEUMG010000154.1 GCA_016793355.1 Hyphomicrobiales bacterium | reverse complement strand
AGATACCAGGCGAGGATCTCGTCCTTGGAATAGCGCCGCTCAAGCTGAACGGCGCGCGCCATTTGCCGGAGTTTCGCGGCGATGGAACGGTCTTCGCGCGGTTCCAACAAGCGCGCCAATTGCATGGAAAGCGTCGAGCCGCCGGAAACGATTCTCCCATTGGTTACAAGCTGATAGGCGGCACGGGCGAGTGCGACGGGATCGATTCCGGGATGATAGCGGAACCGGCGGTCTTCGTAAGCCACTGTCATGTCTATGAAAAGCGGAGCGATATCGGCGATGCGAACCGGCAGGCGCCATTGGCCGCCGGGTACCGTAAAGGCGCGCAAAAGTGCGCCATTGCGGTCGCTGACTGTCGCTGAAACCGGCAATGCGCGGGGGTCCGGCGGCGGGAAAAGACGGTCCAAACCGACGGCAAAAAGGGCCAAAAACACCCCCAGAATCGCACCGAATATCGCCGTTTTGCGCACGCTTAACGATCGATCAGGATTGAGCCCGATTTTTGTCCGTCAGTGGATTTCAGGCTCCGGAACCGGCGCGGAACCTTCCAAAAAGTCGTAGTCGCAGCCACGATTGGCCTGCGAGACCGACCGGCTGTGGAGCAGTCCGTAACCCCGCACATAGTGTGGCTCAGGCGGTGTCCAGGCCGCTCGCCGGCGCGCCAAAACGGCCGGATCGACATCGAGATCGATGCGCCGGCCCGGCACGTCAAGGGTGATGAGATCGCCGTCCTCAACCAGGGCGAGCGGCCCACCAATGAAGGATTCAGGCGCCACATGCAGGACGCAGGCGCCATAGCTCGTACCGCTCATCCGCGCGTCGGAAATGCGCACCATGTCGCGCACGCCCTGCGCCAGAAGCTTCTTGGGGATCGGCAACTGCCCCCATTCCGGCATGCCCGGGCCGCCAATCGGACCGGCATGTTTCAGCACCAGGACGCTGTCAGGCGTGACCGGCAGGCCGGGATTGTCGATCCGCGCCGCCATGTCGTTGTAATCGGCAAAGACCACCGCCGGGCCGGAATGTTTGAGGAGCCGCGGCTCCATGGCGGAATGCTTGATGACCGCGCCATCGGGCGCGAGATTGCCGCGCAAAATTGCCAGCCCGCCATCCGGCTTGAAGGGATTTTCGAGCGTCCGGATGACCTCGTCATTGTAGCTTTGAGCCCCTGAAATCACCTGCCCGAGACTGCGGCCGGAGACCGTCTTGCAATCGAGATGGAGATGGCCGGAGAGCCGCGCCAGCAGTGCCGGCAGGCCGCCGGCATAGAAGAAATCCTCCATCAGGAAGGCGCCCGACGGGCGGATGTTCGCGAGCAAGGGCGTCTTGCGCGAGATTTCGTCGAAACGCCCGAGATCGAGAGCGACCCCGGCACGGCCCGCCATGGCGATCAGATGAACGATCGAATTGGTCGAACCACCGAGCGCCACGGCGGTCGTGACGCCATTGTCGAAGGCTTCGGCCGTGAGAATGTCGCGCGGTTTCACATCCTGCCAGATGAGATCGACGATCCGCCTACCGGAGGCCGCGGCGAGCCGCGAATGTCCGCTGTCGGAGGCCGGAATGCTCGATCCGCCGGGCAGGATCATCCCCATGGCTTCGATGACGGCGGCCATGGTCGAAGCGGTTCCCATGGTCATGCAGGTGCCGAAGGAGCGGGCAATGCCGTCTTCGACCTCCATCCAGTCGCGCTCATTGATCGTGCCGGCGCGCAATTCTGCCCAATATTTCCACACATCGCTGCCGCTGCCCAAAACCTTGCCATGCCAATTGCCGCGCAGCATCGGGCCGGCCGGCATGAAGATCGTTGGCAGATTCATGGAAGTCGCGCCCATGATCATCGCAGGCACCGTCTTGTCACAGCCGCCGAGCAGCACCGCGCCATCAACCGGATTGGAACGCAGCAGTTCTTCGACTTCCATGGCGAGAAAATTGCGATAGAGCATGGTCGTCGGCTTCATGAAGGTTTCGCCAAGCGACATAGCGGGAAGCTCAACCGGGAAGCCGCCGGCCTGAAGCACGCCGCGCTTCACCTCTTCCGCGCGCATGCGCAGATGCGCATGGCAGGGATTGAGATCGCTCCAGGTGTTGACGATGGCGATGACCGGCTTGCCGCCAATGTCGTCGGCGGTGATGCCCATCTGCTTCGCCCGGGAGCGATGTCCAAATGAGCGCAGGTCCTTAACCCCGAACCAGCGATGGCTGCGCAGTTCTTCCGGCTTCTTAGCCGTCATGGCGCGGGCTCCTTGCGGGTGTAATGGATGCTGCAGAACGGCCCGCCCTGATACTTCTTCGAAATCGGATCGTCGGGCTCCGGCCGCGCCAGATTGCCGGCAAAATCCTCGGCATTGTCTTCCCGCTCGATGCCGAGATCGGCATCGTCGCTTTTCCACCAGGAACGCGCATTGTCGGAC
>JAEUMG010000143.1 GCA_016793355.1 Hyphomicrobiales bacterium | reverse complement strand
CGATACCCGCGATCCCACAAAGTTCAAGGCGATCACCCGCTGGGGCGATCTGGCCAGGGTCGAGGCGGGCATCGCCGCCGCGAGGGCCGCAGGGCTCGCCATCAAGATCAATGCGGTGGCGCTCAAAGGCGTCAACGAGGACGAGATCGAGGACCTGATCCGCTGGGCGCATGGCGAGGGCATGGATCTGACCCTCATCGAAACCATGCCCCTGGGCGACATCGAGGGCGATCGCACCGATCAATATCTGCCGCTGTCGCTGGTGCGCGCCCGGCTCATGGACCGCTTCACGCTGGACGACATCCCCTACAAGACCGGCGGGCCGGCGCGCTATGTCCGCATTGCCGAGACCGGCGGCCGGCTCGGCTTCATCACCCCGCTCACCCACAATTTCTGCGAAAGCTGCAACCGGGTTCGGCTCACCTGCACCGGGACGCTCTACATGTGCCTGGGCCAGGAGGA
This sequence comes from Hyphomicrobiales bacterium, assembly GCA_016793355.1. Lineage (GTDB taxonomy): Bacteria > Pseudomonadota > Alphaproteobacteria > Rhizobiales > Aestuariivirgaceae > JAEUMG01. The sequence continues at coordinate 2,764 of JAEUMG010000143.1, read as the reverse complement.
CGCCGCCGATCTGCGCTCAGCCCTGCGCGCCTCCGAATCCGACCATCTGCTCGCAGCCGCGATCGACGAGGCGATCTCGCGCAAGCCCAGGGGCCATGACTTCATCATCGACCGCCGCCACAACAGGCCGGCACTTTCCCGCCATATGAGCGTAACCGGGGGCTAGAGCGGTACGGTCTATGGTTGGCGCAAACTAGCCCTCGAAGCACGCTCGTCTGCACCGTCCCCGGATTGTTCATGGTTCGAGGCCCGCTACCGCGAGTGCCAGACCCCAGGACGCCGCAATGAGAGCCACGGTCGCGAGAGCGGCTTTCCATTGCAGGGCCCTGTCGGCCAGCCAGGAGCGTTCCTTCCAGACCAGGACGGCGCCGAGGCCGATACCGGCAAGAAACCCGAAGACATGAGCCAGGATGTCGGTCCGGCCTTCGCTGAAGCCCAGAAAGGCGAGAAGCATCACCCCGCCGGCCAGCGGCGCCCAGTCGCGCAATGTCCGGAAGGCGTGTCCGGAGCGCCAGTCCTGCCTGATTGCCGCGAGCAGGCCGACGGCGCCGAAGACCGCCGTCGATGCGCCGATCGAATTATGGTCGGGCATCCTGACCATGGCATTGAGCGCGTTGCCGAGAGCGCCCGCCAGCAGGACCGAGAGCGCGGTCATTCCCGGACCCAGGACTTGTGAGAGAAGCAGGATGAATATCGCCCCGAATGCGAGATTGTTCAGGAGGTGGGCGCCATCGCCGTGAAGGAACAGGGCGGTGACCACGCGCCACCATTCGCCCGCGCGAATCAAGCCGGTCTGCGCCGCTCCCGTCGCGAGCCAGTCCACCGAGAAGGTCCTGCGTGCGCTCGCGCCGAAAAAGAAGACGAGCGCCAGCCAATAGGCGAGCAACAGGCCGAGATTGGGCGGCGCCAGCTTCTGCACGAGCCGTCTTTGCGGCGGGCGCTGGTTTTCCGTGTCATAGGCGGTGAGTTCATAGCTCGCCTGGATGGCATCCTTCGGTTCGACCAGCAGGCTGAAGCCGCGCGGGTCGGCGACAATCGTCGAGCCGATGCCCTTGGCGCTCAGGACGAGCGCATAGACATCCGCTTCCTGGCGTTGCGCGCAACGGCGAAGCAGGATGGAATCGCTGGTATTGAGCATCAATCCGCTTCAGTTGCGTTCGACCAGACAGTCGCCGCCGGCGGCATGGAGGCCGGCGCAGAAGGCTTCCGCTTCGGCGCGGCTGTCGGCCCCGATCATCACATAGGCGATGCGGCTCGCGCCCATTCCCGGGCTTGCCTTCTTCACCACCAGCGGCTCGCGGGCGCCAAACAGTTTCGGGTAGCGCTGGCGCAGCTGTGCGAAGGAGTGCAGCGCGATACTTGCCGAGCGATTGCCCGCGACGATCGCGCCCCAGGGTTTCATGGCCGCATTTGCGATGGCGGGGGAGGGATCCAGGCGGCGGGCGGCCAGCTTGCGGCAGGCCGCGTCAAAGTTCCGGTTCGCATCGAGCTCCGGCAGGGGATGGCGCGCATCGGGCGCCGCCCAGTCGTCAACCGCGCGCCCGGTGATAAACAGGACGTAGTCCCGTGTCTCGGCCGACAGACCGCCCGTGCCGGCGCGCCATGCGGCAACGGCATTCGGCCCGGCATTATAGGCGGCGGCCGCCAGACCGAGATTGCCGAACCGGCTGCGCAAGTCGGCGAGAAGAGAGGCCGAAGCCGGCAGCGCCTCATGCGGCAGGAACGGATCGGCGAGGCCGCGCTGGTGCGCCGTGGCGGGCATGAACTGCGCGATGCCCTGGGCGCCCTTGGGGCTGACCGCCTTTGCGTCAAAGAGACTTTCGCGCCAGATCAGGCGCGCCAGGTAGTTCGGCGGCAGGACGCGGCGGTGGGCTTCGCGCGCAATGATCCGGCAGACATCCTCGGCATAGTGATCGCCGCGCACCGGCAGGCGCGACGATCCGCTGTTCAATCGCTCCCATTGCCAATCGGTCATGGCCGCAACCGGTGCCGCGAAGGCTGTCGCCAGCGCAACCCAGGCTCCGCATCGCAACATCAGAAGGCGCATCAGGCAATGAGACCATGTCTTTGCGGCAAAGGCGAGACCCTGATCCCGCGGCATGAGTCTTGCTCGATCCTGCGCCGTCATGCGCGATTTCGTAAACAAACATTTCTGGATCATTTTGGCCGTTGGAGGCTGCGTTTCGATCGCCGTTCTGTCGCTCGTGCCGGGCTATTTGCGGCCGCATACCGGCGCACCGGGCGGCGTCGAGCATTTCGCGGCCTATGCAATCGTGGCCGGGGCCTTCGCCATGGGCCTGCGCTCGGAGCGATCGCTTTTCGCCATGGTGGCGGGTCTCATGCTTGCCGCAGGCCTGTTCGAGCTCCTGCAAGTCGAGATTCCCGGCCGCAGCGCGGGCCTGACCGGCTTCCTGTCAAGCTCGCTCGGCGCCTGGACGGGACTGGTTCTCGCCGGCCGATATCGCGGCACGTGACGGCAAGGCCGGCAGGTTCCCGCTTCCGGTCATGGCGCGGCATTTTTTGCTTGACCAAGTTCCAATTGTGTTCTAGATGGCGCCCATGCCCTGGGACTTGGCCATCGAAGACAATCGCGCAAGGCTCCTTCTCGCCGTCAGGGGCCTGGTCGCCGCGATCGGGCTTGCCGAGGAAGGCGCCACCGTCGAAAAGGTCTCCAAGCCGCTCTACCGTTTCATGCTCGGACGCTTGCGGGCGGCGGAAGCGGCAGTCCGGCGGCTCATCATCGTCGCCGCCCGCACTATCGTGA
>JAEUMG010000133.1 GCA_016793355.1 Hyphomicrobiales bacterium | reverse complement strand
TTTTGTGTTCTATATGGCTGCCATGGACAGGGCCTCAGCCATCGAACACCAGCGCCTGCCGCTCATCGGCCATGTCATGGCGCTCTTCGCCATGATCGGGCTTGTCGAGGGCGGGACCGTCGAGCGGGTGCCGAAGCCGCTCCACCGCTCTGTGTTGAGAATCCTGCGCACGATGGAATCGGCCGTCAGGCGGCTGATCGTTGCGGCGGCGCGCGATATCGTGCTCGAGCCCCCGAAGCCGCGTCCGCCCCGGACGACAGCCAAACCTCGCGACAAGGCCAAGGCCAGGGCGGATGGCGAAGTCAAAGAAAAGCGCAAACGCCGTCCCCTGTTCAACCTGTTCGATCCGCTCAGGCGCCTTGGCCGCCGCTTCAGGAAGAAGAAACGCCGGGGGCCCGAGCCGCGGGCCTATTTCTTCCCGCCCGATCCCCCCGATACACGCCATCCGATCTTCCGCGGGTTACGCCAGCCCGTGCCGGAGCCGCCACCCCCGCCGCCGCCGCCACCGCCGGCCCCTGTCGTGGAGAAGAAGGCCGATGACGGCACGGTCAATGCCAAGCCGCTGATCCGCCGCCTCATGGCTGTCCTGGACGCGGTTCAAGACATCCCCCGCCAGGCCCTGCGGCTCGCCCGCTGGCAGGCGCGTCCCAAGGAGGAGCGCCGCCCTGAGCGCTGGAGTCCTTTGCGCCCCGGCCGCCCGCCCGGCTTCCGCCGGCGGCCGATCCACGAGGTCGACGACATCCTCAAAGAATGCCACTGGCTCGCCACTGACGGCAACCCGCCGCTCGACGACACGTCCTAGGGGCCATTCATCAGTATACAGATCATACCTTACCCCTCTCCCCTCGTGGGAGAGGGCGGCGTGCGCGAGCACGCCGGGTGAGGGGGCGTCGCCGCGTGTCAACCTCCTGCCATGTTGAAACACCCCCTCATCCGGCCGCCGCTTCGCGGCGTCCGCCTTCTCCCGCGAGGGCAGAAGGGAAGGGCTCGTTCTTACGTGTCATCGCCGGATTCAGTCCGGCGATCCATTGTGCCGATACTCCGTCGACTGAGTTATCGGGTCGATGGAATTCCCCATGCCCGACGCATCAGTCATGCCCATGCGCCTTGCGGCCGCCGCGCTCGAGCCGTTCGGGCGGCGCGGTGGCGATCAGCCGCTCGGCAAGCTCGACCGCGCGCAGCGCCAATGCCGCAGCGCCGTCATGCAGGTCCTTGGAATCGCGCACCTGGCGGACATTGTTTTCCATGTCTTCCGCACTCCAGCCGCGGCTATGCGCGATATAGGGAAATTGCGGGAAATGGAATCCGAGTTCGGCGAAGAAGCCGAGCATCTGCCCGGCGACGCCCTGCACATTGTCCTGGCCGCCGACGATGATGAAGCCCGCCACCTTGTTCCGGATCAGCACGCGATTATGCGTCGTCACCTGGTTCTGCACGCAGTTCAGCCGCTCGGCCATGCGGAAATAAAGCGAGCTCGCCTGGCCCCAGCGGATCGGCGTCGCGATCAGCACGACATCCGCCCAATGCACCAGCGCTTCATAGACGACGGTCAACTCGTCCTTGGGCCGCATCTGGGTGATCGAGCACGGCCAGGTGCAGGCCCGCGCCGCCTTGGAGTAATAACCTTCGCAGGACTGGAACTTGAGATCGTTGAGCCGGATATGCTGCGTCTCGCAGCCCTTCTCCCCCGCCGCCTTGAGCGCTGCACCCAGGAGATCGTCCGAGCCCGAATAGCGCGGCGCGTTCTTCGCCATCGCCGTCGTCGAAATGCCGGCCACGCGCACCGGCCCCTCGCCGCGGCTCACCGGCCGCGCCAGGGGATGCGGCTCATGCGGCGCGCGCTGCCGCCTGGTCGCCCCCTTGAGATTGATCAGCACGCGGCCGCCTTCGACCTTGACCGGAAATGCCGGCACCCTGTCCGCCTCGAAGCCCGGCTCGCCGAGTCCCGTCACGCGATGGAACTTCCACTGATGCCAGGGACAGACGATGTAGTCGCCGTCGAGATGCCCTTCGCCCAGGGGACCTCCGACATGATTGCAGTGATTGTGAACGGCGCCGAATTCGCCGGCGGCACAGGAGACGGCGATCTGCAGCCGCCCGATCTCGACACGGCTGAGGCCCTTCGCCGCAAGTTCGTCCGCGGCGCCCGCATCCTTCCAGTCTTCGCTGTCGTTCATCGCTGCCTCCGCAAGCCACTGGCATGAGGCTAGCCGATTGCATCTCTCGCGTCACTTGCGGGCAGTTGGATTTGATCGCGCGATTTTGCGAAATCTTAACAGCGGCGTCCCACTCTCTCGCTCGACCGGCGGGCGACGGCGCCGGTCCTCGGAGGTATGCATGGCGGCTGGAACCGATTACATCCTCGATGGCCTCATCCGCGAGGGTATCGATCATATTTTCATGGTCCCGGGCGGCCTGATCGATCCCTTCCTGCCGGCACTCGGGCGTTTCCCGCAGATCAGGCCGATCGTCGCGACCCAGGAGGGCGGCGCCGCCTATATGGCCGATGGCTATGCCCGCGCCTCCGGCAAATTCGGCGTGGCGCTCGGCATTGGCGGCCCCGGCCTCGGCAACATGGTCACCGCCATGGCGACCGCGCTCACCGATTCTTCGCGCATGATGGTGTTGAGCGGCGAGGTGGCGCTCGCCATGGAAGGCCTCGGCCAGTTCCAGGATGCGAGCGCCGAGACATTCAATGATCCCATCCTCGCCGCACCCGTCACCCGCTTTTCGACCTCGGTCGATTCAATCGCCAATCTCAATCACCTATTCCGCCGCGCTTTGATGGAAATGGCCGGGCCGCCCTCGGGACCCGTGCATCTGTCGCTCCCGCATGAAGCGCTGGTCGGCGAGATCGCCGTCGCGCATGAGCCGATCGATCGGGCGCTCTGGCATTCCCATGCCATCGACCGCGCCATGGCCCTGCGCGCGCTGTTGCCGCTCGCCGATGAAAAGCCGGCGCGGATCGCCATCCTCGCCGGTGCCGGCGTCGAACATGCCGGCGCCGCGCAGCGGCTTGTGGCGCTCGCCGAGCGCTTTTCGATTCCGGTCGCCACCACATTGCGCGCCAAGGGCGTGATGCCCGAGGACCATCCGATGGCGCTTGGCGTCTTCGGCTATGCCGGTACGCGCCACGCGACGCAGGCCCTGCTCGGCTCCGATCTCGAGCTGCTGATCGTTCTCGGTTCCGGCCTTAACGAGCGTGACACCATGCACTGGTCGACGCGCTTGGTGCCGAGGCTCGGCCTCATCAGCGTCAATCTTTCTCCCAAGGTCCTCGCCCAGGAGACCGGCGCCGGCCACGCCGTCGTCGGAGATGCCGGCGCCTTCATCGAACTCATGTTCGAACCGCAGATCGTCGCGAGTCTTGAAGCCGGCCGGACCGATCGCGCCGCTTGGCATGCAGGGATTCGCTCCGGCCCGCGGCTTTACGACACCGAGAATCTCGACAGCACCGCCGTGCCGATCCACCCGACGCGCATTGTCGGCGCCTTGCGCAAGGCGCTGCCCCGCGACGGCATCCTGCTTGTCGATTCCGGCGCCCATCGCGCCTTCGCCGGCCACTACTTCGATTCATACATGCCGCGCACCTATATATCCGCCACCAATCTCGGGCCCATGGGCTGGGGCATCCCGGCTTCGATCGGCGCCGCCTGTGCAAGGCCGGGCACGCGCGTGGCACTTGTCACCGGCGATGGCTGCATGCAGATGCATGGCATCGATATCGCGGTGGCGGCGCGCTACGGCCTGCCCGTCACTTTCGTCGTCCTCAACAATTCGGCGCTCGGCAATGTCTGGCTCCGCGCCCACAAGCTCGGGCCGGTTCCGGCGGAGCTCACCAGCATCCCCGATCATGACTGGGCGAGCTTTGCGCGAGGCCTCGGCCTTGCCGCCGCCACGGTGCGTGATCCCGACGAGATCGAACCGGCCCTGGCGCTCGCCATGGCCGAGGCCGGTCCCTTCCTCATCGACTTCAAGACCGAGAAGAACTGCCCGACGCCGGTTTATGATTACTCCGCCGAAGTGCAGCGCTGGTCCTATCACGAATAGCCATGGCGCCTCTTCCCTTCGATCCGGCGAGCCTCGATGCCGATGGACGTGCCATTTATGAGCGCCTGAAGGCGCATCGCGCCGCGCGGGGCGCGCCCTTCTCCGGCCCTTATCTGGCGCTCATGAACAATCCAGCATTGACCGAGAAGATCGAGGCGCTCGGCTATTACTTGAAGTTCGAGGGCGCACTGCCGCGTGAGGTCTATCAGTTCACCGTACTTTATGTGGCGGTGGCTTGCGGCGCCGGTTTCGAATGGCACGACCATGTCGAGCACGCCCGCGCCGCCGGCATTCCCGACGATGTGATAGCAGCCGTCAGCACACGCAGCGCCGTCACCGTCGAACCTTAT
>JAEUMG010000188.1 GCA_016793355.1 Hyphomicrobiales bacterium | reverse complement strand
GTATCGCGCGGCTTCGACATCCCGATACAGGCAATGTCGCGATCGAAGACAAGGCCGCGCAGATATCCGGGGCAGCGAAGAACCTCAACCAGCCTGCCGCCATCGAGATAGCCGAAGGCGCCCTTGCCCGATTCATGCACCCACAGGCGGCCGGCGTAGAGTCGTGGCGAGTGCGGCTGGTCCAGGCCTTCGGCGACCGCCAGGCCCGTGTTCACGTCGATCGCAGCACCTTCGGCCCGGCTTTCCCGCCAGGCGCCGTCGTCCTGTCTTTGCGTGAAGACGGTTGCGTATTTGAGCCGCCCCTGATCGAGCGCAAGCCCGTTCAGATGGCAGACATCCTTAGGCGCTCTGCTTGTGACGAACTTCGGATACCAGATCGGCACCAGGCTTGCCTCGAGCGTTGTCGTGGCGATGCAATTGAACATCGTTGCGGCGAAGACCGGTCTGCCCTCAGGGCCGATGGCGAGGTCATGCGCATTGACGTAGCCGGTCACGAGCGCCGCCTGGGGAGCGAGCACAACGTCGTGCGGCCGCTCGGACGTCGTTTCATCGCGGAGATAGGCAAAGCGCCAGATTCGATTGAGCGTCGCGACCCAGACGCCCGAGCGATCCGACGCCAGGCCCATGCTGCGGTCGAACTTGATCGCGCCCAATCGCAATTTGCCGTCAGCCCCGGCGCCGATCGATATCAGGCGGCCGGACTGATAGGCGCTAACCAGAAGGCTGACCGAACGCTCCCTCAACCATGCGCCGAGACCGGGAGATGCCTTGAGGGAGAGTTTATCGGATGAGTCAGCTGACACACGAGCCTGGCCGGTTTTGCTTCGCTCCCGTCATGTTAGGCCGTCAAGATTGCAGCGATCAAGTTTCGCCCTGCCGGCCGCTCAGCCCAGCTTACTTCGCAGCGGCCGCTCCTCCATCATCAGGAAGGTGAGGAGCGAAAAAGCGAGACCGGACGCGGCCGCCAGAAAAATCCAGCGGAAAATGCCGGTGATGCTGAGGCCCGCCGCGGAAAGAACGGATGCGAAATTCTCGATATTGACCGTTGCCATGCCGGAAGCGGGAAGGCCGCTCAGGATGATCGCTCCGAAGCAGGCGACCGTCAGGGCGCCGCCAAGCGAGCGAAAGAAATTCATGACGCCGGTGGCGGTGCCCATCCGGTGGGCGGACACGGAATTCTGGATGGCGACCGTTGTCACCGGCAGGATCGTACCCAATCCCAGACTGGTGATGGTGAGGAGGGCGACGAGCAGCACCAGGGGCAATGTCTCGAGCGCATAGGTCACGATCAGGAGCGCCGCGATGGCCAGCAGCAATCCCGCGATGGGGACGCGCTTGTAATGCCGGGCGTGAATCATGATGCGGCCCGAGAACGTGGCGCCGGTTACGGTCCCGACCATGACCGGAACCAGCGCAAGGCCGGACTGGCTTGCCGTCAGCCCGTAAGCGCCCTCGAGAAAAATCGGGATATAGATCGTAAGCCCGATCAGGACGCCCATCCCGAAAAAGGCCGCGGCTGTACCATAGCCCACCACCTTGTTTTCGAGCAGGTCGGCCGAAATCAGAGGCTCTCTGGCGAGCTTCAATCTGATGGCGAACAGCAGCCAGAAAATCGCGGAACCGGCGAGCAGCGCGATGATCGGTGCCGAAGCCCAAGGGAACCGCAGGCCGCCCCAGGTCAGCGCCAGGAGCAGGCATAAGGTCGCGATCACCATGAGGGCGGCGCCAATGACATCGAGCCGGTGCGGCCGTTCATGCCGGGGGATCTTCTTCAACAGGGAATTCGTCAAGCCGTAGGCCAGAAGCCCGAGCGGCAGATTGATCCAGAAGATGAAAGTCCAACTCAAATGTTCGGCGAAAAAGCCTCCGAGAACCGGCCCGCCTATGCTGGAGGCCGCGAATACGCCGGCAATGTAGGCCTGGTAGCGCGCCCTTTCCTTCGGCGCGACGATGTCTGCAATGACTGTCTGGGCAAGGGATATGAGACCGCCGCCGCCCAGGCCCTGGATCGCGCGCGCGATGATGAGGGTGAGCATCGTCGGGGCGAGCGCGCACAGCACGGATCCGATCATGAATACGCTGATCCCGATCAGCAGCGTGGTTCGGCGCCCCAGAATGTCGGAGAGCTTTCCGTAGAGAGGCGTCACCGCGGTGGCGGCGAGCAGATAGGACGTCACAACCCAGGGCAATTGCTCGAAATCGCCGAGCTGTGCGCCAATGGTCGGCATCGCAGTGGCGACGATCGTCTGATCGAGCGCGGCCAGGAACATGGCGACCAGCACGCCGATGATGATGGAGCGAATCTCGGCATGGGTCAGGGGTGGTCCCGCGGCGGTGGCGTCATTCATCAAAATATCGGGCCAGATCGGAAGTTTGGGTGCTGGGCCTTATACAGGCTTGTCGGCACGATAGGACTACCCCGGCACGCGTGCCTGGCATGCCGGGCCGTGCCTCACCGGCCGGCGAAAATGGGCAGTCCTGAAACGCCGCTGATCAGGATCTGGGCGCCGAGGCAGAGCAAGATGAACGCCGAGAGGCGCATGAAGACATCGGTCCCGGTCCTGCCGAGATAGTGGAGGATCCAGCCGGCGAAGCGATAACTGAGGTAAATCGTTGTCGAGACAGCGATAACCGCAAGGAGGGCGCCGGCGGCGACCCAACCGGAATAATCCGCATTCGACCCGCGCGTCCCCAGGGTGATTGCCACCGATATCGAACCGGGGCCGACGGTGAGCGGCATGGTCAGCGGGAAGAAGGCCCGATCCATCATCACCTCCTCGTCCGGGCCGGTCGCCTGCTCCTCGCGCTCGCTGGCATTGCTGCCCTGCTGGAGCAGCCGCCAGCCGGCCGCCATCACGACAAGACCGCCGCCGATCTGGACGGCGGAAATGGTCAGCCCGAAAAAGGCGAGGATATAGGCGCCTACAAACAGCGAAACGGTCATCAGGACGAAGCTTGCCGCGGCAATGCGCCAGGCGAGCCGCGCCCTCACGGCATGCGAGGATCCGTGCGTCAGGCGCAGGAAAATCGGTGCCATGCCCAGCGGGTTCACGATCGGGAACAAACCGGCGAAAACGCCGAGAAAGGCGATCAAAACGTCATGCATCTGCGCTGATTTCTACCCTCGACGCGGGCTACAGATTTATCGGAAACTGAGGCGCTTGGACAGTTCGTATGCGGCCTTGATCCAGATCAAGGCCGCGAGCGAGCCCGACCAATAGTCGTGGTGGCGGAAAGACAGGGGTCGGCGGGTCGATTCTCCGCGCGGCCGGGCGAGAGGGGTTCATGACCGAGTCGGCTCAAATGACACGGATCGGCCTGATGGGGCTGATCTGCCTGATCCTCGTAACATTTGCGGCTCTGGCGCATGACAGCGGCTTCGCCATCCAGATGTGGATCGCCGCTATCGCCGCCGCGGTCTACATCGTCTATCTGGCGCGGCGTTTCCCGCAAGGCAGCCAGACCGACGACTCGACCTATCTCGACAGCGTCGTCAAGGCGGGCATGATTGCCACGGTCTTCTGGGGCTTGGCCGGCTTTCTCGTGGGCGTCGTCATCGCCCTGCAACTGGCCTTTCCGGTCCTCAATTTCGACCTGCCATGGACCAATTTCGGTCGCCTGCGGCCGCTTCATACATCGGCGGTGATCTTCGCCTTCGGCGGCAACGCGCTGATCGCCACGAGCTTCTACGTGGTGCAGCGCACCTGCCGGGCAAGGCTGGCTTTCGGCAATCTCGCCTGGTTCGTCTTCTGGGGCTATCAGCTCTTCATCGTCCTCGCCGCGACCGGTTACCTTCTGGGCATAACCCAGGCACGCGAATATGCCGAACCGGAATGGTATGTCGACCTCTGGATAACGGTCGTCTGGGTCGCATACCTGCTGGTCTTCCTTGGAACGCTCTGGAAGCGCAAGGAGCCGCACATCTATGTGGCGAACTGGTTCTATCTGTCATTCATCGTCACGATCGCCATGTTGCATGTCGTCAACAATCTGGCGGTGCCGGTCTCCTTTCTCAGCGTCAAGAGCTATTCTCTGTTCTCGGGCGTTCAGGACGCGCTGACCCAGTGGTGGTACGGCCACAACGCGGTCGGGTTCTTCCTGACCGCCGGCTTTCTCGGGATGATGTATTACTTCGTGCCGAAGCGCGCAGATCGTCCGGTCTACTCCTATCGGCTGTCGATCGTGCATTTCTGGTCCTTGATATTCCTCTATATCTGGGCTGGCCCGCATCATCTTCATTACACAGCCCTGCCGGACTGGGCGCAGACACTCGGCATGATCTTCTCGATCATGCTCTGGATGCCGTCCTGGGGCGGCATGATCAACGGGTTGATGACGCTTTCCGGCGCCTGGGACAAGCTGCGTACCGATCCCGTTTTGCGCATGATGGTAATTTCCGTCGCCTTCTACGGCATGTCGACCTTCGAGGGTCCGATGATGTCGATCAAGGCAGTCAATTCACTTTCGCACTACACGGACTGGACGATCGGCCATGTGCATTCCGGCGCGCTCGGTTGGGTCGGCATGATCAGCATGGGATGTGTCTATCATCTCGTGCCGCGTCTCTGGGGCCGCAAGGAACTCTACAGCCTCCGGCTCGTCAATTGGCACTTCTGGCTCGCCACGCTCGGGATCGTCGTCTACGCGGCCTCGATGTGGGTTGCCGGAATCATGCAGGGCCTGATGTGGCGCGAGTATGATGACCAGGGCTTCCTCGTCTATTCCTTCGCCGAAACCGTCGCCGCCATGCACCCCTACTACGTTATCCGTGCGCTGGGCGGCGTGCTCTATCTCACCGGAGGACTCATCATGGCCTACAATCTCATCCGCACGGTGAGAGGCGATACACGCCAGGAGGTGCCCATGGGTGCCTTTGCGGCGGCCTGACGGGGAAGATATCCATGTTCAGGCACGATATCATCGAGCGCAACGCCACCCTGCTCCTGGTGCTGAGCTTCCTGGTCGTCACAGTCGGCGGCATCGTCGAGATTGTTCCGCTGTTTTATCTCAAGAACACGATCGAGAAGGTCGAGGGCATGCGGCCCTATACGCCGCTTGAGCTTGCCGGCCGGGATATCTATGTGCGCGAGGGCTGTTACGTCTGCCATAGCCAGATGATCCGGCCTTTCCGTGACGAAGTGGAACGCTACGGTCATTTCAGCCTTGCCGCCGAGAGCATGTACGACCATCCGTTCCAGTGGGGGTCGAAGCGGACGGGCCCCGATCTTGCGCGCGTCGGCAATCGCTACTCGGATGACTGGCATCGCGAGCATCTCATCAATCCGCGCAGCGTCGTGCCGGAATCCATTATGCCAGGCTATCCCTTCCTGCTGAGAAGCGAGGTGGATCCGAAATCGATCGCCTCTCATCTCGTCGCCAATGCCCGTGTCGGGGTCCCCTATACCCAGGAGATGATCGACAATGCGGCGGCCGACATGATCGCGCAGGCCGGCGGCGAAGGCGGTGATGCCTTCATGGCGCGCTATCCGAAGGCCGTGGCCCGCGATTTCGACGGGCAACCGCAACGCATCACCGAAATGGATGCGCTCATCGCCTATCTCCAGATGCTCGGTACGCTTGTCGACTTCAGCGCTTACAAAGCTGAAGCCAATCTGCGGTGATGCCATGACATACGATTCGCTTCGCCACTTTGCCGATAGCTGGGGCTTGTTGATTCTATTCGTGATCTTCCTCCTGATTGTCGTCTTCGTGTTCCGGCCGGGGTCGACGAAGCTCTACCGCCGGATGAGCCGTTTGCCGCTCGAGGACGACAAGAAGGAAAAGGATTGAACCATGGCGACGCCCGAGCGCGACAGCATCACCGGTACGCCCACCACCGGTCACGAATGGGACGGCATCAAGGAACTGAACACTCCGCTGCCCCGCTGGTGGCTGTGGACCTTTTACGCTACCATCGTCTGGGCGATAGCCTATTCAATTGCCTATCCCGCCTGGCCACTGATCAATACCGCAACCGCCGGGCTTCTCGGCTATTCGAGCCGGGCCGATGTGGCACGCGATATCGCTGACGCGCGTCTGGCCCAGGGAAAATGGCTGGAGCGCATCTCGACATCCGACCTCGATCAGATTGCAGCCGATCCGGAGCTCTTCGCCTTTGCGCGGGCCGGCGGAGCTGCTTCGTTCCGTCTCTATTGCGTCCAGTGTCACGGCTCCGGTGCGGCAGGCGCAAGGGGATATCCGAATCTCAATGACGATGACTGGTTGTGGGGCGGAACGCTCGAGCAGATTCACAAGACGCTCGAGAACGGCATTCGCTTTACCGGCGATCCCGATACCCGCGATTCCCAGATGCCGGCCTTTGCGGATGGCATTCTCACGCCGGCACAAATCAGCGATGTCGCCGAATATGTTCTGAAGCTGGGCGGCCAGACCAATGATGCCGTCGCGGCGGCACGCGGTGAGCCCCTGTTTGCGGAAAACTGTGCGAGTTGCCATGGAGAAACGGGTGAGGGCAATCGTGATCTTGGTGCGCCGCGGCTCTCCGATCCGATATGGCTGCTCAACGGCAGCAAGGATGCAATCGTGGCACAGATCAGCAATCCCCGGATGGGCGTAATGCCGGCCTGGAAGGGCAGGCTTGACGAGAATACCATCAAGCAGCTTGCCATCTACGTCCACTCGCTCGGTGGCGGCGAGCAGCCGGACGCGCAGTGATCGAAACGCAGGTGTGATGGCCAGAGATATCAGTGCGACGGCGGGGGGTAATGTCGAACAGTTCGATGTCGAGGCAGTCCATGCTCCCGGCAAGCGCGAACTTTACGCGCCACGCATCAAGATTCACCCGAAGCGGGCGAGCGGGTGGTTCCGCCGGCTCAAGTGGATCATCATGGCGGTCACGCTCGGCATTTACTACCTTACGCCCTGGCTGAGGTGGGATCGGGGCGCCTACGCGCCCGACCAGGCGGTGCTGGTCGACATCGCGCATCGCCGGTTCTATTTTTTCTTCATCGAGATATGGCCGCAGGAATTCTACTATATCGCGGGCCTGCTGATCATGGCGGGTATCGGGCTTTTCCTGATCACTTCGGTCGCCGGGCGGGCATGGTGCGGGTATACGTGCCCACAGACGGTTTGGACGGATCTTTTCCTTGTTGTCGAGCGCTGGGTTGAAGGCGATCGCAACGCGCGCATCAAACTCGATGCCGCGCCGTGGAGCCTCGACAAGCTCAGCAAGCGGGTTGTCAAGAACATACTCTGGCTGATCATCGCCATCGCGACGGGCGGCGCCTGGATATTCTATTTCGCGGACGCGCCAACGCTCGCGCGAGAATTTCTCACTCTGTCTGCGCCGGCGGTCGCCTACATCACGGTGGGCATTCTTACCGCCACCACTTTCGTCTTCGCCGGCTACATGCGCGAGCAGGTCTGCATCTACATGTGCCCGTGGCCGCGCATACAGGCCGCCATGCTCGACGAGGACTCGCTCGTCGTCACTTATAATGACTGGCGCGGCGAGCCGCGTGCCGCGCACCGCAAGAAGCTTGAAGCGGAGGGCGCGAAGGTCGGCGACTGCGTCGATTGCAAGGCCTGCGTGGCCGTGTGTCCGATGGGCATCGACATACGCGATGGCCAGCAGCTTGCCTGCATCACCTGCGCGCTGTGCATCGATGCCTGCGACGCGGTCATGGACAAGATCGGCAAGCCCGAGGGGCTCATATCTTATTCGAACCTGCACACCTATAATGCCCGCAAGGCTGGGAAGCCCGCAAAGCTCGATTGGCGCATGATCGTGCGGCCGCGGACTGTGATATACTCAGCCCTGCTTGCAACCATCGGGGCAGTGATGCTTGGCGTTCTCCTCATGCGCGAGCGCCTCGACATCAATGTCATCCCGGACCGGAACCCGCTGTTTGTGACATTGACGGATGGCTCCATCCGCAACGGCTATACGATACGGCTCCTCAACATGAGCCTCCAGCCGCGGATATTCAGCCTCGGTATCGAAGGCCTGCCCAACGCGGTCATGGCCCTCGCCGAGTCGACTTCGCCGCCCGGGCGCACGGCCCAGGTCGTGGTCGAAGCCGACAAGGCGCGGAGCGTCAAGATCTACGTGACCGCGCCGCCTGCGGATCTGCAAGGTGAGTCGACCGAATTCGTCTTTACCGTTACGGCGCAGGATGTCGGCAGGCCTGCCGAAACGAGTCTCTATCGCGCGGTCTTCCGCGCTCCACCACGCTGAAGGGGCCACCCATGAGAGCGCAGCCGCGACCCATTGAAGGAAAGCACGTCCTGGCCGGCATGGTTGCATTCTTCGGTGTCATCATCGGCGTCAATGTGACGATGGCGGTGCTGGCCAACACAAGCTGGACCGGGCTTGCCGTGGAGAACGGCTATGTTGCCAGCCAGCATTTCAACGCCGAATTGGCCGAAGCGCGTCGCCAGGCAGAGCTGGGCTGGAAGCCGCGCCTCGGCTATGGCGACGATCGTCTTGAGCTGGCTCTGGAGGACTCATCCGGCCGCCCCTTGAGCGGGTTTGCGATCGAAGCGGAGCTTGAACGACCGTCGACCGATCGTGAGGATCGCCGGATTGTCTTCAATGAAACAAGCCCCGGACTCTATATTGCCGAAGGGCGGCTGAACTCCGGACAGTGGGACGCCGATGTGACGGTCAAGGATGGCGCCGGGCGGACCATGCGCCGCATCTACCGCTTCGTCGTACAGGCAGGGGATTAGGGCGATGTATTGCTGCCCCTTGCCGGATGCGGAAGCCTCAGCCCGTACGCCCTGGCTCAAGGGCGACGAGGCCGCACCGTGGGTCACGGATGCCGGCCCGGGGCTGAAGCAGATCGAGTTTATCGTGCCGCAGGCCAATTGCGCGGCCTGCATTTCGTCCATCGAAGGACGTCTCGGCCGGATTGCCGGCGTGACCAAGGCACGGGTCAATCTGACGGCACGACGGGTGGCAGTCGTCTGGCGCGAAGGGTCCCAGGAGCCGCAGGCGTTTCTCGATTGCCTGGCGTCTCTCGGTTACGCGGCCCGTCCGTTCGATCCGCGCGAGACGGGGTTCAGCCATGACGATGCCGAGGGGCGCCGCCTCCTGCGCGCGCTGGCTGTGGCCGGATTTGCGGCCGCCAATGTCATGCTGTTCTCGGTGTCGATATGGTCGGGTACCGATCCGCAGACGCGCGACCTCTTCCACTGGATATCAGCGCTGATCGCGCTCCCGGCGGTGGTTTATGCCGGCGGCCCCTTCTTCACATCCGCCGCCAACGCGCTGCGGCACGGCCGGGTCAACATGGACGTGCCAATCTCGCTCGGCGTCATACTGGCATCCGCCATGAGCCTCTTCGAAACCATGCACGGTCGCGAGCATGCTTTTTTCGACGCGGCAGTTACCCTGCTGTTCTTCCTTCTGATCGGGCGCTATCTCGACCACATGATGCGCGCACGGGCGCGCTCGGCGGTTTCGCAGCTGATGACGCTCATGGCGAGCGGGGCGACGATCGTCGAGCCCGACGGTAGCCGCCGCTTTGTCGCCAATCGCGGCCTCGAACCTGGCATGCTCATGGCGGTGGCGGCCGGCGACCGCTTCGCGGCCGACGGATGTATCGAAACCGGCAGCAGCGATGTCGATCGTTCGATCGTGACCGGAGAGAGCGCTCCCGAGCCCGTCAATCGCGGTGACGAGGTCCAGGCTGGAACGCTCAATCTCACCGGGCCGCTCCTGGTGCGCATCACAAAGGCCGGCGGGGATACCTTCCTTTCCGAACTGATCCGATTGATGGCCGCGGCAGAGCAGGGGCAATCCCATTATGTCCGCCTGGCCGACCGGCTGGCGCGGTATTACTCGCCTGTCGTCCACATTCTGGCGGCACTCACACTCATCGGCTGGCTGGCGCTCGGCCATGGCTGGCATGATGCGCTCATGGCGGCGATTGCGGTTCTCATCATAACCTGCCCCTGCGCGTTGGGACTCGCCATACCGGCGGTTCAGGTGGTGGCCTCGGGTGCCTTGTTCCGCCGCGGCGTCCTCCTCAAGAATGGCGCCGCCCTGGAGAAAATCGCCGAGATCGACACGGTCGTCTTCGACAAGACCGGAACCCTCACGCTGGGCAGTCCGGTCATGGTCGGTCCGCCGGCCGTTTCATCCGACAATCTCGCGCTTGCCGCGGGGCTTGCGCGCGAGAGCCGGCATCCCTTGTCGCGCGCACTCGTCGCCGCCGCTGCCGAGCGTGGCATCGCGCCCAGTGTTCCCGTCTCCGTCACCGAGCATCCCGGCTTCGGCCTCGCCGCCACCTGGCGCGGGCAGCGCGTGCGCCTGGGCAGCCGCGCCTGGTGCGGTGTCGCCGAACCGGCCGATGACCGGGGACTGCTGGAAATCGTCCTGCGCATTGGCGACGGCACTCCCGTCGTCTTCACCTTTGAAGACAGCATGCGGCCCGCCGCCAGGCCGACGATCGCCAGCCTGCGCCGGCAGGGCCTTGCGGTTGAGGTTCTGTCGGGCGACCGCGCGGCGGCGGTCGGACGCGCGGCCAGCGAACTCGGCATCGCCACGGTTTATTCGCGCATGTCGCCCCAGGCAAAGCTGGCGCATGTCGAGGAGTTGGCGGCGGCGGGAAAAAGAGCGCTCGTGGTAGGCGACGGCGTCAATGATGCGCCGGCCCTTGCCGCGGGCTTCGTGTCCATGGCTCCGGCGACGGCGAGCGATGTCGGGCGTACTGCGGCCGACGTGGTGTTCATGGGACAGTCGCTGGCACCGGTAAGCTGGTTGCGCTCAGTGGGGGTGGCGGCGCAGGCCATCGCCCGGCAGAATATCCTGCTCGCGCTTGGCTATAATCTGCTTGCCGTGCCGATTGCGATGCTGGGCCTGGTCACGCCGTTGATCGCCGCGCTCGCCATGTCGTCGTCGAGCATCATCGTCGTCGCCAATGCGCTGCGGCTTGGCTGGCGCATGAACGCCATGCCGGACGCCGATGGCAAAGCGGATCATCGAGAGACCGCAGCCGGCGCTGCCGGCGCGGTGCAGAGGGCAGCATGAACACGCTTCTGATCCTGATTCCGATCGCGCTCATGCTGGGATGCGGCTGGCTCATCGCCTTCCTGTGGTCGCTCAAGTCGAAGCAGTATGAAGACCTCGACGGCGCGGCCTGGCGCATCCTCGATGATGACGACGACAAACCGGCCGGCCGGTAAACGATAGAGCTGTCCGACGGCTTGCGGCATCAATACTGCGCGCGGGCATGGCGAGCTTTGTCGGAGTCTCGTCGGTATGGCGCGGCTGCTGCAACTGGAGTGAACACATCCTCCTGACAGCTTTTTGTCAGGGAAGCGGCCGGTGGTTCCGAAGGGCTATGACTTCGCAGTGCTTGTCATCGGTGAGCCCGTGGCGCCTTGTCCGGACCCGGAACCCAGCCAGCGGAACACGGTTTCGGCATTCGTGTCAGGATCTGCGGTCCCGTCGAGGATGAGCGCATCCGTTTCGCCAAGCGGCAGCTCCAGGGTCGCGAGTTGACTGTCAAGCAAACCGGGCGGCATGAAATGGCCGCGCCGGCTCGCCATCCGGCGCTCGAGCTCCGGGCGTGGCACCTTGAGGCAGACAAAGCGCAGCCGCGGTCCGATTCCGCGGCGCAGCCGATCGCGGTAGGCCCTCTTGAGCGCCGAGCAGGACACGACCGATGCCGGCGCCGCACTCACGACTTTGGCGATGTTGGCAAGCCAGGGCCAGCGATCCTCATCCGACAGCGGAATGCCGGCCTTCATCTTCGCAATGTTCCCGGCGGGGTGCAGCGAGTCGCCCTCAATGAATTCCACGCCGAGGCGCCGCGCCAGCGCAGTTCCCAGAGTGGTCTTGCCGCTGCCGCTGACTCCCATGACGATAACCGGACCCAATGCCTGCCCCTTGCGACCCGAATGCTCACTTGTCGCTTTTGGCTGCCGCTTTGGCAATCATGTGGGCGCTGACCGGCGCGGTGATGAACAGGAACAGGGTAATTCCCAATTCGCGGAGGCTCAGCCCGCCACCCGATGACAGCGAGTGCAGCATCGATGCGGTGACCAGGGCGCCGACGCCCAGGGTCGTGGCCTTGGTCGGACCGTGCAGGCGCGTGAAGATGTCGGGCAGGCGTGCGAGTCCGACCGATCCGAGGAGCGCGAAAGCGGCGCCGAGAAGAACCAGAAGCGAGATGCCAAATTCGACCATGATGCGAAAGCCTCCTTACTCGATCACGTCACCGCTAAGGATGAATTTGCAGAGCGCTGCCGTTCCGACAAATCCCATCATTGCGATGACCAGCGCCGCGTCGAAGTAGACGGCGCTTTCTGTCGCGATACCGCGCAGCATGACCAGTGCGATCGAGTTGATGGCCAGCGTATCGAGTGCAAGGATGCGGTCGGCGCGGCTGGGACCGCGCGCCAGGCGGTAGAGATTGAGCGCGATGGCAATTCCGAACATCACGGTGGCCGCGGCAATCGCAAAGCTCAGCATGACAGTATCTCCCGAAGCGGCGCCTCGTAGCGCGCCTTGATGCGGCGAACCATCTCGTCGCGGTCGTCGATGTCGAGGCCGTGCACCTTGAGGGTCCAGCGGTCGCGATCGATGTCAACCGACACGGTTCCGGGGGTGAGGGACACGATGCCCCCGAGGATGGTGGCGACAAAGGGATCGCGGATATCGAGCGGAATATCGACAAAGTCGGCGCGGAGCCGATCGAGCGGGCCGACGACGCGATAGGCCACCTTCCAGTTGGCGACAAGAATGTCGATGATCACCACGAGAAACAGGCGTATGGCGAGCAGGGGTCTGACGAGTTTCGGCCGGTCCGTCCAGAATTGAGCGGTGAGACGCGTCACCAGAACTGCAACGACTGCCCCAAGCAGCATCTGGCCGGGACCGATCGAATTATTGAGCGCCAGCCACAAGGCAAGAATGAGCAGGCTCAGCAGCGGATATGGCACGATCTTGCGCAGGACGGTCACTGCGGTCTCCTGAATTCGCTGCCTGCTTCCGCACCGAAGACTGCAGCACCATAGGCAGCGCCGGCATGAAGCTGTCGTGCGGTCGCCAGCGCGTAGTCGGCCAACGGTGACGCTGCGGCGGCGAGCAGCGGGCCGGCGAGCACGAGAAGGAGGATGGCGGTGCCCTGCCATGCGGATCGGGCGACGATGGGCGTACCGGCCTCGGCGCGCGGCTCCCAGAAGAAGAGGCTTGCGGTGCGCGCGAGGACCAGCATGGCGACCAGCCCCGAGGCCAGAATCGCTACCCAGGCCCATGGTCCCGCTGCAGTGTCGCGGATCGACTGCAGCACCATCAGCTTGCCGATGAACCCCGAGAAGGGCGGCATCCCGCTGACCGTTACGGCGAGAATGAGATAGAGCGTACCGGTAGCCGCTGCTTCGGGGAGGGCCGGTCCCGCGACGAGCGCATCGCCGACCTCGCCGCGCTGACGCCCGATCCACGCGGCCAGCAGGAAAAATGCGGCAGTCGCAAGGGTTGTGTGAGGGAGATAATAGAGCCCGGCCGCGGTCGCCTCGACGGTCCCCGTTGCAATCGCCACCAGCAGAACGCCAGTCGAGACGACCACCAGGTTGGCAATGATCATGGCAAGCCGCCCCGACGCGAGAACCCCGATGGCGCCGATCACCACCGTGCCGATTGCCAGCGGCATAAGCCACGCCGAAACCGATCCCGCCGCGGCCGGCGCCTCGGTGAACAAGGTGGTCGACATCCTGAGGATGCAATAGATGCCGACCTTGGTCATGATGGCAAAGAGCGCGGCGACCGGGGCGCTCGCCGCACTATAAACGCGAGGCAACCAGAGGCAGAGCGGAAGCAGCGCGGCCTTGAGCGCGAAGACGATGAATAGCAGCGTCACGGCAGTGCCGGCCAGTGCCTCGGAACCGGCGGGGATGCGACCGAAGGCGCGCGCCATATCGGCGAGGTTGAGCGTCCCGAGCGTGCCGTAGAGCAGCGCCACGGCGATAAGGAACAGAACAGAGGCCGAGAGGTTGAGAACGACATAGGCAAGCGATGCGCGCGCCTTCTCCCTTCCGTGCCCATGGGCAAGGAGGCCGTAGGACGCAAGCAACAGGATCTCGAAGAACACGAAGAGGTTGAACAGATCGCCGGTCAGAAAAGCGCCGTTGATACCGGCTATCTGGAACTGGAAGAGCGCATGGAAGTGGCGCCCGCCGGCGTCGGTGCCGCCACCGGCCGCATCGCAGAGGACCAATGCCGCCAGCAACGTGGAAAGGGTTACCATCAGGGCCGAAAGCCGGTCGGCTACCAGTATGATTCCGAACGGCGCCGGCCAGCTACCCAGGACATAAACGAGGATGTTGTCGCTGGCGGCAGACGCGAGGAGGAAAATCGCCACCGGAAACATCGCCAGGGCGGCGGCGAACGATAGCCGTCTTTGCATGGCGAGCGAACCGGCCGCCATGCAGGCGATAGCCGCGATAAGCGGCACCAGGATCGGCATGATCGGCAGATGCATCATGGCCGGTCTTCCTCGTTGCCGTCGATCCGGTCGCTGCCGACGTCGCCCATGGCGCGCAATGCCAGTGCGGCGAGGTAGGCCGTCATGCCGAAGCTGATGACGATCGCCGTCAGCACGAGAGCCTGGGGCAGCGGGTCGCTCTGGCGCAGGCTCTGGTCAAGCGCAAGGGGCGGTGCGTCGACGGCGAGGCGACCGCTGGCAAAGATGAGGAGGTTAACTGCGTAGGAGAGAAGCGTGAGGCCGAGGATGACGGAGAATGTCTGCTCACGGAGGATGAGATAGAGCCCGGTCGCGACCAACAACCCGATAGCGATGGCAATGACGATCTCCATCGTGGCTATTCCCCCCGGGCGTTTTGGAGCGATACGGCTTCGCGCCGGCTGAGTGCGCCAAGCTCGGTCAGCACAAGCAGGCATACGCCGACCACGACCATGTAGACGCCGATGTCAAAGACCAGGGCCGAGGCGAGTTCGGTCTTGCCGATCATCGGGAGGTCGACATAGCGGTGACTGGTGGTGAGGAAGGGGGCTGCAAAGAACCAGCTCGCGAGTCCGGTTCCGAGAGCGAGTGCGAGCCCCGCCGCCACCACGCGAAGGCTGTTTACCCGCAGACGTTCGCTGGCAAAGTCGATTCCCTGGGCGATGTATTGGAGTATCAGCGCCACCCCGGCGATCAGCCCCGCGATGAAACCGCCGCCGGGAAGGTTGTGCCCGCGGAGCAAAACGTAGAGCGAGACGGCCAGTGCGAGAGGCAGCAGCGGCCGCACGAGCATGGCCAGCATGATCGGATGGCGGTCTGCCGGACTTGCGGCCGAGGGCACATACGGAACGAGGCGCAGGTTCTGCAGCAGCGCGTGCACGCCGAGCGCTGCCATCGCAAGAACGCAGATCTCGCCAAGCGTATCGAAGCCGCGGAAGTCGACCAGGATGACGTTGACGACATTTGTCCCGCCGCCGCCCGGTACGGCGTTATCGCGGTAGAACCAGGAGATCGATTCGAACGGCCGGGTGATCATCGCATAGGTCAGCGCCGCGGCACCGCATCCGCCGAGCGCCGCGACGATGAGATGCAGCCGAGCCCTGCCGCGCGGCGACTGCGCGGCCTGTTGCGGCAGATAGCGCAGCGCCAGGAGCATGAGGACAATGGTGACAACCTCGACAGAAAGCTGGGTCAGGGCAAGATCGGGTGCCGAGAACCACAGATAGGCGAGCGACACGGCGAGGCCGATGACGCTGACGAAGATGAG
>JAEUMG010000115.1 GCA_016793355.1 Hyphomicrobiales bacterium | reverse complement strand
AACTCCTCCGCAATGCCGAGCAGTTCGGTTGGAGTCTTGCTTTTCAGGTCGTGAAGTTTGATTTCTTTGAGTTCGGAAATACTGGCCATGATAATCCAAGTCACTGAGGAGAATGGTGCGGCCCGCTGGGATCAAATCCGTCGAGGATAGCGAGGGGAAATCCGGCAGAAATCGGCAGCACCGGAGGAGGGAGGGAGGCGCGAGATCCGAGGCTTTTCGCCTTCGGTCACCCGGCACTGACCGCCTTCTATCAAAAACCGGGCGGCCTGCAAACAACTTTTATATGAAGGGTTTCACTACCGCCATGATGACGATCACGATCAGCAGAACCGTTGGAATCTCGTTGATCATCCGGTAATACCGCGCCGGTCTGAGCCGACGATCGGCCGCGAAATCCTGTTTGTGTCTCAGAAGCAGGAGATGAAAACCGCTCAAGCCCAGCACCGCCCCGAGCTTGATCAGAAACCATGCCTGGGGTTCGCTGAATTGCCCGGTAATATGCGCAAGTCCCAGGCCCAGCACCCATGTCACAATCGCCGCCGGCGTCATGATGGCGGCGGCAAGCCGCCTTTCCATCACCTTGAAGGTTTCCGATACCGCCGATCCCGGCGCCGCATCGGCATGATAAACAAAGAGCCTTGGCAGATAAAACAAGCCGGCCATCCACGCCGCCATCGCAATGATGTGAAAGGCCTTGATCCACAGATAGAGATTGATCATGGCCGGCGCGTATCCGCCGCACGCACTGCTGCGATCGCCTCTGCGACATGGGCCGGATCGGTCGCCGGCTTGATGCCATGACCAAGGTTGAACACATGCCGATGCAGGGGCACCTCGCGAATCACGTTCTCGACTCGCCTTGCCAGCCGCTCACCCCCGGCCAGCAGCGCAACCGGATCGAGATTGCCCTGAACGGCACAATGTTCCGGCACGGCCTTGAGAACAGAAGCAAGTTCGACCGCCTGCTCGATCCCGACGGCCTGCGCTCCGGTTTCGGCCGCGACACGGCCATGTTTCGAACCGGCACCGCGGGCAAAAACAATCACCGGCACGGAAGGATGCCGTAACCGCAATTCGTCCACGATGGTCCGTATCGGCCCGATGACCGAATCCTCAAAGACGTCGCCGGTCAGATCGCCGGCCCAGGAATCGAAAATCTGCAGAACCTCCGCGCCTGCCATCACCTGAGCCGACAGATAGTCGCAGGATGCCTCGATCAGCCGATCCATGAGTGCGTCATACCAGGATGGCCGCCGATGCGCAGCAAGCCTGGCCTTAAGCCGCTCCTCAGAGCTTCCGCCCTCGATCATGTAGCTCGCAACCGTCCAAGGCGCCCCGCAAAAGCCGATCAGGGCCACATGGCCGGGAAGGCCCTGCCGGGTCCGTGAAACCGTCTCGCAGACAGCGGCGACCTGCCGCGCATCCCTGACCGGCTTCAACCGAGCGACGGCCTCCATGTCAGCCACCACGTCCAGGATCGGTCCTTCCCCTTCGGCGAACCGAAGCCCGACGCCCATGGCTTGCGGTACGACCAGGATATCGGAAAAGAGGATGGCGGCATCGAGGTCATACCGATCGATCGGCTGCATGGTCACCTGGCTTGCGAGCTTTGGCGAATAACACAGGTCCAGGAACGACCCTGCTTGCCTGCGCAATTCGCGGTACTCGGGAAGGTATCGCCCGGCCTGACGCATGAACCAGATCGGACGCCTCTCCGGCATCCGGTTTCCGAGGACGTCGAGAAGCGCTTTTCGGCCCACGCCCATCTCCAAAGCAAAGAAGATAATTTTAGATGAATAGGCTGTTTCACTGTGGGAATCGACAATTCTCCGCGGATGCCCCGTCTGTCCACAGCGAGGCCTTTATCAACGCTTAACCGGCCCCATTCAACTGCAAAGCGTGAGCGCAATTCACAAGCCATCAGAAGAGCTTAGCCGGCCATACCAGGAATGACCCGGCAGCTTCTCAACAGCTTATCCCGCGATCCGTGCTTATCCCGCTATCCGCCGATCGATCTTGGCTTCGAAATCAATGTGGACGGCAAAGGTCCGGCCGGTATAACTCGCGGGCACTGCCTCAAGGATCTCTGCCTTACCAACATCCCGTCCACACATCTTATCAACAATTGTGCATTTCCCACCCGTGTCCCGCTTCTTCCACATGCATCTGGTTTCCGACGCGACCGGCGAGACGCTCAATACCGTCGCACGTGCCGCCATGGCGCATTATGCCGACCACCAGCCGGTCGAGCACATTTATGCTCTTGTCCGTACGCCGAAACAGATGTCACGGGTCCTTGCCGAGATCGAGCGCCAGCCCGGCATCGTTCTCTTCACCATCATCGATGTCGAATTGCGCCGCCAGCTCGAACAACGCTGCGCCGAATTGACGGTTCCCTGCGTCTCGATCCTCGATCCCATCATCGGCAGCCTGGCTGCCTATCTCAATGCCCAGTCGCGCCCGCAGATCGGCGGCCAGCATGCGCTCAATGCCGAGTATTTCAAGCGCATCGATGCCCTGAACTACACCATGGCGCATGATGACGGCCAGCACCTTGAGACAATCTCCGAAGCGGATGTTATTCTGACCGGCATCAGCCGCACCTCCAAGACACCGACCAGCATCTATCTCGCCAATCGCGGCATCAAGGCCGCCAATGTGCCGATCGTGCCCGATGTGGCGACGCCCGTCGAGCTCGAGCGGGTCAGCCGTCCGCTGGTCGTGGGTTTGGTAGCAAGCGCCGATCGCATTGCCCAGATTCGCCGCCACCGCCTGCTCAGCCTGAACGAGGCGCCGGAGACACCCTATGTCGATCCCGAAGCGATCGCCAGGGAACTTGTCGTCATGCGCAAGCTCTGCACCCGCCACAGCTGGCCGGTGATCGATGTCACCCGTCGCTCAATCGAAGAAACGGCTGCTGCAATCATCAATCTTCTCCAGGAGCGCGCCGACGCGGCGGAGCAGCCATGACCGCTCCTGTCCCGCTCATTCTGGCGTCGGGCAGTGCCATCCGCGCGCAATTGCTGGCGCGCGCCGGGTTGAGCTTCTCGATCCTGCGCCCTGACGTGGATGAGGCAGAGCTCAAATCCCGCTTCGGGCAGTCATCGCCGGCCGGCCTGGCCGCGACTCTGGCCGAGGCAAAGGCGAGCGCGGTGTCGCGAACCCATCCGGATGCATTGGTCATCGGCGCCGACCAGGTGCTGAATTTCGCCGGCCAGCCGCATGACAAGCCCTCGTCTATTGCCGAGGCGCGCGCGCAGCTCATCCGCTTCCGCGGCAAGACCCATGCCCTTGAAACGGCGGTCTGCTGCTGCCGGAGCGGCAGGCCGGTATGGTCTCATGCGATGCATGCCGATCTCACCATGCGCGAATTCACCGACGCGTTCCTCGATAGCTATCTGGAGAGCCTTGGCGAGGACGTCCTGACCTCGGTCGGCGGCTACAAGCTTGAGGAACGTGGCATTCAGCTCTTTTCGGGCATCGAAGGTGATTATTTCGGCATACTGGGCCTGCCGCTTCTGCCTTTGCTTGCTTTTCTCCGCAACGAAGGTCTCATCGCGCCATGAATATCAAACGCGCCTGCGTCATTGGCTGGCCGGTCAGCCATTCGCGCTCACCCTTGATCCACGGCTACTGGCTCGGCAAATACGGAATCCTCGGCAGCTATGACCGGCAAGCCGTTCCGCCGGGCGCGGTGAGGGCGTTTCTCGACAGTCTGGGCGAGGAAGGCTATCTCGGCTGCAATGTCACCCTGCCGCACAAGGAAACGGTCTTCGATCTCGTCAACATTGCCGATGAGGCGACGCGGCGCCTGGGCGTCGTGAATACTGTGTTTTCTCGTAACGGTGAATTGTGGGGTACCTCCACGGATGGCGAAGGCTTTCTTGCAAGCGTCGAGGCGGAGATCGCGGGCTGGGAAGTATCGGGCCGAAACATAATGCTCCTGGGGGCCGGGGGCGCTGCGCGCGCCATTGCCGGCACATTGGTCGCGCGCGGTGCGGCCCAGGTGCAGGTCGCCAACCGGACCCTCGAGCGGGCCGAAATTCTGCGCAACGATTTCGGCAAGCGCATCATGCCGCTCGCCTGGGACGCAGCGCCGGCGGCGCTCGCCGAGCTCGATCTTCTGGTCAATACGACCTCGCTCGGGATGACCGGACAGCCGCCTCTGCAGATCGATCTTGGGCGCCTGCCGGGGGCGGCCGTGGTTGCCGACATCGTCTATGTGCCGCTTGAAACGGCATTCCTGCGCTCGGCCCGCGAGCGCGGCAACCGCATCGTCGGCGGTCTCGGCATGCTGCTGCACCAGGCGGTGCGCGGCTTTGAGCTCTGGTTCGGAACGAGGCCCGAAGTCACGCGGGATCTCCATGATTTCATCGCCGAGAGCATCGAGAAAGGCTACCGTTCGACATGAAGGTGATCGGTCTGACCGGCTCGATTGCCATGGGAAAGAGCGAGACCGCGCGCATGTTTGCGGAGGCGGGGGTCCCGGTCTTCGATTCCGACGCGATGGTCCACCGGCTGTACGCGACCGACGGTGCCGCGGTGGCGCCGCTGCGCCAGGCCTTCCCGCAAGCCGTCAGGAATGGCGCGGTCGACCGCGAAACATTGTCGGCAATCCTTGCCCGCGAACCCGAGCGGTTCGCCGAGCTCGAAGCGATCGTTCATCCTTTGCTACGCCGCGCCGAGGAACAATTCCTCGCCGATCACCGCGCCAGGGGGACGCCGATTGTGCTTCTCGACATTCCTTTGCTCTTCGAAACCCAGCGCGAAAACGAAGTCGATGTCATAGTCGTCGTTTCGGCACCCGCCGCGATCCAGCGCGCCCGTGCCCTGGCCCGGCCCGGCATGACCGCTGAGAAGCTTGCGACCATCCTGGCCCGCCAGATGCCCGACGCCGAGAAGCGCAAGCGGGCCGATTTCATTGTGGATAGTTCGCAAGGACTGGATCACGCGCGCGCCGAAGTGCGCCATATCCTGCAAAGCCTCGCTGCGGACGCCTGACCATGCGCGAAATCATCCTCGATACCGAAACCACCGGCCTCGATCCGGCCCAGGGCCATCGCATCGTCGAGATCGGCGCCATCGAACTGGTGAATCATATTCCGAGCGGACGGCGCTATCACGTCTATATCGATCCCGGCCGCGACATGCCCGCCGAAGCCGAGGCCGTGCATGGCTTGAGCACGGCATTTCTGAAGGGCAAGCCGCCATTCGCGGCGATCGCCGATGAGCTCCTCGATTTCATCGCCGATGCGCCGCTCGTCATGCACAATGCCGGATTCGACCTGGCGTTCCTGAATTGGGAGCTTGCGGCGCTGAAACGCGCCGTATTCCCGCCCGAGCGCGTCGTCGACACATTGCTGCTGGCACGCCGGCGCCACCCCATGGGCCCGAACAGTCTCGATGCCTTGTGCAAGCGCTACGGCATCGACAATTCCAGGCGCGACAAGCATGGCGCGCTTCTCGATGCCGAACTTCTGGCCGAAGTCTATCTCGAACTGACCGGCGGCCGGCAGGCGGCCCTGACGCTGGCCACTGCGGCTTCGGTGGAACACCGCGCGGTGACGCGGCGCGGCGCGCTTGCCCGCGAGCGTCCCTTGCCGCCGCGCCTGAGCCAGGCGGAGCGCGAGGCCCATGCCGGGCTTGTCATGGAGATCGGCGAGAAGGCGATCTGGCGGCGCTGGCCGAGCTGAACGCTCAGGCGGTCGCCGTCGATTGTTGCGCCATGCGCTTTTGATACATGCCGGCGAAATCGATCGGATCGAGCATAAGCGGCGGGAAGCCGCCCTGCCGGGTCGCCTCGGCCAGGATCTGGCGCGCAAACGGAAACAGCATGCGCGGGCATTCGATCAGAACCGCGGGATGCAGCATGTTGGGCGGAAAATTCTCGAGCCGGAACAGCCCGGCATATTTCATCTCGGCCGCGAAGATGGTCTTGCCCTGCGACTGCGCTTTGGCTTCAAGCTGCAACTCGACTTCGAAATCGGTCGGCGCGAGATTGCGGGCATTGACGTTGACGCCAATGCTGATTTCCGGTGCCGCGGCCTGGGGTGCAAGCGTTTGCGGCGCGCCGGGATTTTCGAAGCTCAGATCCTTCAGATATTGCGCGAGAATGCGCATCGAGGCCGGCGCGGCGGGCTGGGCACCGGGGCCCTCGTCGCGCGCTTCTGCCGGGGCTTCCGGCTGCGCCAGTTCGAGTTCTTCGCCTTCCGGCTCGTTGGCCGAACCGCCATTCGCTGATTTTGCCACGCGCTTTGCCTTCCGAATCTGGAATTGTCTCGGGGTGGATGCCGTGATCCCGCCGCGTCCGCCCGATGCTGCGGCGGGATTACATGACTTGGCCCGCCGCCGCAAGGCGATTGGCTAGGCCTTCCAGGGAGAATTTTGATCGGCCGCGGCGGGTGTCGCAACCTCGACTGCCTCACCCTCAATGACAGGCGGTGCCTGGCGGTGGCGTGCCTCCGTCCAGAAACGCGTTTCGCCGACCGCCACGCGGGCCCGCAATCGGCCAACAAGCAGTCGCCTCACCGGCGGGATCAGCAATGCAATGCCGGCGAGATCGCTCAGGAATCCCGGCAGGATCAGCAGCAGCCCGGCGACATAAACCAGCGCGGCATCGGCAGCATTAACATCCTGCAATGATCCGCCGTTGAGTGCGTCGCGTAAGCCGTTCAAGGTGCGGATGCCCTCTCGGCGGATGACCGCTGCACCCGCGAACATCGCCGCAACGACGGCCAATATGACCGCAAACGCCCCGAATGCCTCGCCCGCCTTGATGAAAATCCAGATTTCGGCGGCGATCCCGCCGATCAGGATCAATGGAAACAGGCGCAACGTGACGGAATCTCCTCAAAGCAAGGTTTGGACGTGGCACAACTGCTCCTATATAAGGGTTCAAGGTGGCCGGTTTCAAATCCGGGGCTGCGCCGCCCAAGCCAGAGATCGCTAAGAGACGCAATGGACCAGGCTTTCGATCCGCTCAACCTGCTGATACTCGCCATCGCCGTGGTGATCTTCTTCCGTTTGCGCTCCGTCCTCGGGCGGCGGACCGGCAATGAACGTCCGCCTTTCGACCCCTTTGCGGCGCGCCGTCGCAATAATGGCGAAGCCGCCAAACCGGGACGCCCGGAGGAGGCGCCCGGTAACGTTATTTCCTTGCCGCGTGATCGTGCTTCCGAGGCCAAGCCGCAGGATGCCGAGCCGGCAGCACCGGTCTGGGCGGGTTATGCCGAAGAAGGCTCGGTACTTGCGAAAGGGCTTGAGCGGATTGCGGCGGCTGACCGCGATTTTTCGCCTGCAAGCTTTCTGGGCGGCGCCAAGCTTGCCTATGAGATGATCGTGACCGCCTTCGCCCAAGGCGACAAGCCGACACTCAAGAACCTCCTGTCGCGCGAGGTCTATGATGGCTTCGCCGGCGCGATCGACAACCGGGAAAAGGCCGGCGAGAAGCTCGAATCGCGTTTCGTCGGCATCGACAAGGCGGAACTCGTGTCTGCCGACCTCACCGGCCGCCGAGCCGTGGTGACCGTCAAATTCGTGAGCGAGCTGATTTCATCGACCACCAACCGGGCCGGCGAGGTGATCGACGGCGACCCGAAGCAGATCCGCGAGATCACCGATGTATGGACTTTCGAGCGCGATGTCGCTTCGCGCGACCCCAACTGGAAATTGGTGGCAACCGAATCGCCGGCCTGAGGCGGCACCGTGGCATTGCGGCTGGCCGTGCTGGCCTTCATCCTCATGACGCTCGCGACCCCGGCGCTGGCACGCGCCAGTTTCGAGGCGATAGGCTTTCAGGCCTTGGCGGGCTGGCGTGACGATGATCATCAAGCGGCACTCGATGCCTTGAAGCGATCCTGTACGGAGATCATCAGCCACGGCCGCGGTTTCTCGCGCCCGGTCAAATACGGCGGGACACGCGCCGATTGGCTGAGCGTGTGCCGCAAGGCACCGAAGGCCCTCGATGCACGGAAATTCTTCGAGGCGGAACTGACGCCCCTGCGGGTCAGCGATTCGGAGCGGCCGGCCGGGCTGTTCACGGGTTATTTCGAGCCCGAAGCGCTGGGCAGCCGCACGCCGAGCAAGGAATTCTCGGTGCCGATCTATGGCAAGCCGGCCGATCTCGTGAGTTTCGATGCCAAGGAGCAGAAGGCGACGGGCGGGTTGCGTTATGGGCGGATTGTCGATGGCAAGCCGAGAGCCTATTTCACCCGCCGCGAAATTGAGCAGGGCGCGCTTGCAGGCCGGGGGCTCGAGATCGTCTGGGTCAAGTACTGGTCCGACGCTTTTTTCATTCAGGTGCAGGGTTCGGCACGGATACGTTTTGCCGACGGCTCGAGCATGCGTCTCGCCTTCTCCGCCAAGAACGGACTTCCCTATACGGCGATCGGCGGAGTTCTGGTCGAGCGCGGCGAGATCGCCAAGGAAGCGCTTTCCATGCAGGCGATCCTGGCCTGGATGCGCAAGGACGGCAAGGCGGCGCGCGAACTGATGTGGAAGAACGAGTCTTTTGTGTTTTTCCGCGAACTGGACTTGCCGGAACCCGAATTGGGAGCGCCCGGCGCCCAGACGGTCCAGCTGACGCCCTTGCGCAGCCTCGCCGTCGACCGCGAGCTCTGGGCCTTCGGCACGCCGGTCTGGGTCGACACTTATGTGCCCGGAGAGAATGGCAGCAAGGGCCCGGCTTTCCGCCGGCTGATGATTGCCCAGGATACCGGCACGGCGATCAAGGGCGCGGTGCGCGGCGATGTGTTCTGGGGCTGGGGTGTCGAGGCTGCGCGTAACGCCGGCCACATGAAGAGCGAAGGCGACATGATCGTCCTCCTGCCCAAGGCCCTGGCGCGCAAGCTGCTTGCCCAGCAATGAGCCGCAAGCCCTATCAGGCGCCCGACCACGATTTGTGGATTGAGGTTGCGCGCACGCTCAAGCCGCTGGGAAAGCGCGCCCGCGCCGAGACCGAAGCCGCCGCCAAGCCGGCTTCCAGAGCCGGTAGCAAGGAGCCGCCTCCTGCCGAGCCGTCCTCCGTAGCCCCGATCAGGCGGCCGCAGCGATCGGGACCGCCGCAATTATCGGGATTCGACCGGCGCACCAGCCAGCGCCTGATGCGCGGCCAGGCGGAGATCGAGGCGCGGCTCGATCTGCACGGCACCGGCATCGAACTGGCCCGCCATCGTCTCTTCGGCTTTCTCAACCAGTCGCGCAATGCGGGACATCGTCTGGTCTTGATCATTACCGGCAAGGGCGCTTCGCCTTTCGCGCGCCACACGCTCCATGGTGCCGGACATTTCCACGCTCCTGAGCGCGAAGGCCGCCTGCGCCGCTCACTCACCGATTGGCTGCACGAGCCGGAATTCCGCGCCCTCGTTTCCGGCTTTCAGCCCGCGCATCCCAAGCATGGCGGCGGCGGCGCCTTCTATGTGAAACTGAGGCGTATCAGGCCATGACGCCCTTCGGCGAGCGCATGCGCAAATTGCGCGCCGAGCGCGGCCTCACCCTCAAGCAGATGGCCGACGATATCGGCGTTTCAAGCGCCTACCTCTCCGCCCTCGAGCATGGCCGCCGCGGCAGGCCAGGCTGGCACCTCGTCCAGCGCATCATCACCTATTTCAATATCATCTGGGACGAGGCCGAGGATGTTGCGCGATTGGCCCGCGTCTCGCATCCGCGCGTCGTGATCGATACGTCGGGTCTCGATCCGCGCGCCACCGAATTCGCCAACCGATTGTCGGACGAAATCGCCCGTCTCGACAGGAAGGCGCTGGATGAATTGTCGGGCGTTCTCGCCAAAGCGAGCGCGCGGCTCAAAGGATGAACTTCGAAAGATCCGTATTGCGCGCCAGATCGCCGATATGGCGCTCGACGAATGCCGCATCGACGGTGATTGTCTCCCCCGCCTTGTCGGTGGCGGTGAAGCTTACTTCGTCGAGCACGCGCTCCATCACCGTCTGAAGCCGGCGCGCGCCGATATTCTCGACCGAGCCGTTGATCTCGGCCGCCACATTGGCGAGCGCGGAAATGCCGTCATCGGTGAAATCGAGCTTCACCCCTTCGGTGCCGAGCAGGGCCGTGTATTGCTTGATGAGGCTCGCCTCCGGCTCGGTCAGGATGCGCCGGAAATCATCCTTGGAGAGCGCCTTCAATTCGACGCGGATCGGCAGGCGCCCCTGCAGTTCGGGGAGGAGATCGGAGGGCTTGGCGATATGGAAGGCGCCTGACGCGATGAAGAGGATGTGGTCGGTCTTGACCGGCCCGTGCTTGGTCGAAACGGTCGTGCCTTCGATCAGCGGCAGAAGGTCGCGCTGCACGCCTTCGCGGCTGACATCGGCGCCCTGGCGCTCCGAGCGCGCGCAGATCTTGTCGATCTCGTCGAGAAACACGATGCCGTTATTCTCGACCGCATCGACCGCTTCCTGCACGATCTGATCCTGATCGAGCAGCTTGTCGCTCTCTTCACCGATGAGTATTTCATGGCTCGCCTTGACCGACATGCGCCGCGTCTTGGTGCGTCCGCCAAAAGCCTTGCCGAACATTTCCGAAAGATTGATCACGCTTGCCGATGAGCCGGGCATGCCGGGAATGTCGAAGCTCGGCAGGCCGCCTGAATCGGCGACCTGGATTTCGATCTCGCGCGTATCGAGCTCGCCCGACCGCAACTTGCGCCGGAACGTCTCGCGCGTCGATTCGGAAGCATTCTGCCCGACCAATGCATCGATGACCCGCGCTTCGGCATTGAGATGCGCCTGCGCCTCGACATCCTTGCGCCGCGCCGTCTTCACCATGCCGATTCCGGCCTCGACCAGATCGCGGATCATCTGTTCGACATCGCGCCCGACATAGCCGATCTCGGTGAACTTCGTCGCCTCGACCTTGATGAAGGGCGCATTGGCGAGCCGCGCGAGGCGGCGCGCGATCTCGGTCTTGCCGACGCCAGTCGGCCCGATCATCAGGATGTTCTTGGGCATTACTTCTTCGCGCAACGATCCCGTCAATTGCTTGCGGCGCCAGCGATTGCGCAAGGCGATGGCAACCGCGCGCTTGGCGTCGTTCTGGCCGACAATGTGGCGGTCGAGTTCGGAAACGATCTCGCGAGGCGTGAAGTCTGTCATGTCTCTCTTAGGGTGATCTGATGACGGGAAAATGCGAAATGAAGTTCTGCGGCAGGGGCCGCATGACGAAGGCGCGGGCCCTTTGCCAGCCGACACCGAGCAGCACGACGGCACCGCCGATGACAACCAATGTGGCCCACGGCGCATTGCCTTCGCCGGCAATCGCACCGATGCCGGAAATGATGCTGGCGCCGACATAGATCAACGACGAGACGAGAAAGGCGCGCCGGTCGACGATGAGTGCGATCAATATGAAGCCCGCGATGGCCGCGAGCGTCAGAACATTCGCCGCGAGGTCGGCGAGATTGAGCGAGGAGATGAGGCTCACCACCGGATGGACGATGAGCGGCGCGGCCGCGAGCATCAGCCAGAAGGCACAGTCGGAGCGGCGCGTCAGGCGCTCGCGATCCGACATGTCGAAACGTAGCGCGGCCGCAAACACGATCAGGCCGATCGCGAGCAGAACGATGTTGAGCACGCCCGTGTCGGGCAGGCCGATCGCGCGGTCGACGACCATGATGATCAGCGGAATGGCGCTGCCGACGATGAGCAGCAGAGAGAATGGCAGGCGAAAGCGCAGATAGAAGGCGATCGACGCGAAGAGCAGCGCCAGGCAGACCATCAGGCTCTCGCCATGCAGGAAGGATGGCAGGTAATCGAGCTCGACACTATGGATCGGAAGCAAGGAGATATACTGTCCGGCCAGCATCACCATCGCGAAGGTGAAGAGTACAGCCAGCACGATGCTCGGCAAAGCATAGCGCCTGATCGCGGTGAGATATTCGGCAAGGCCCCAGACGATCGCCGGGAAGGCCCAGGACATCGCGACCGCGAATCGTGTTTCGCCGCTTCCGGCGGTGGTGAGGCCGATACCCAGAAGCACGATACCCAGCGCGATGAAGAATTCGTTGAAGCTCTTCATGAAGACGAAGCGCTCGTCGCGCAACGTTTGCGCCTGGCGCGTCTCATGCCGCTTGGCCGGCAGGGCGGCGAGACTCTCCGCTTGCGCCGCGGTGATGATGCCGCTCTTCACCGCCTCGTCGAGGTCGTTGCGGGTCAGCATTCGAGGCTTTCGACGATGACCGAATCGTTGGTGTAGACGCAGATTTCGGCCGCTATCGCCATCGCCTTGCGCGCAATCGTCTCGGCATCCATGTCGGTCTCGATGAGCGCGCGCGCCGCGGCGAGCGCGTAATTGCCGCCCGAACCGATGCCGATCAGCCCGTGCTCGGGCTCTAGAACGTCGCCGGTGCCGGTCAAGACCAGGCTCGCCTGCTTGTCGGCGACGATCATCATGGCTTCGAGCCGCCTCAGATAGCGGTCGGTCCGCCAGTCCTTGGCCAGCTCGACGCAGGCCCGCGTCAATTGCCCGGGAAACCGCTCAAGCTTCGATTCGAGCCGCTCGAACAGGGTGAAGGCATCGGCCGTCGCCCCGGCAAAGCCGCCAATGACATCGCCCGCGCCGATCTTACGCACCTTGCGGGCATTCGACTTGATGATGGTCTGGCCGAGACTGACCTGGCCATCCCCGGCAATCACGACGCGATTACCCTTCCTTAAGGTCAGGATCGTCGTGCCATGCCATTGTTCGGGTTCGCGCATAGGGTCCAGTTCGTCCGTTGTGACGGGGCTCATGTAGGCCTTGGGGGCGGGGAAGAAAAGCCGGAGCCTTAGTAGCCTATTTATGTTGCGCCTGCTAAGAACCCGCCCGGAATGGACGGGACCCATGCGTAAGGCCAGCATAAAGCGCAAGACAGGCGAAACCGAAATCGCGGTTTCGGTCGGTCTCGACGGCACCGGCGCCTGCCGGATCGCCACGGGCATCGGCTTCTTCGACCATATGCTGGAGCTTTTCGGCCGCCATGCGCTGATCGACCTCGAGGTTGAGGCCAAGGGCGACCTCCATGTCGATTTCCACCACACGGTCGAGGACACCGGCATCGCGCTCGGCCAGGCCGTTTCGGCAGCGCTGGGCGACAGGAAGGGCATAAGGCGCTATGCGAGCCTCGAAATGCCGATGGACGAGACCTTGACCCGCATCGCGCTCGATATTTCGGGGAGGCCCTTTCTCGTCTTCCGCGCCAGCTTTTCGCAGCCAAAGATCGGCGAGTTCGACACCGAACTGGTGCGCGAATGGTTCCAGGCCTTCGCGGTTCATGCCGGCGTGACATTGCATGTCGAGACGCTTTACGGCGACAACAATCATCACATGGCCGAATCCTGCTTCAAGGGCCTGGCGCGTGCGCTGCGTGCCGCAGTCGAGATCGACCCGCGTCAGGACGGCCGCATTCCCTCGACCAAGGGGTCACTGTCGGGCTGATGCCGCGCTATTCCGTCCATGCGAAATCCGCCGCGCCCGACGCGATCCGCGCCGATGCCGACCGAGTCCGCTTCGTCAAGGACGGTTTCTCCTGGTGGGGCTTCTTCTTTCCCCTGCCCTGGCTCCTCATCAAGGGCATGTGGGAGGTTCTCGTCATCGCCATTCTTGCGGTCATCGCGATCGGTGCGGTGGGTGCGGGGCTGCATCTGCCCGATGCGGCGATTGTCGTGTTAAGCTTCGGCATCAATCTGCTCATCGGCTCGATCGGCAATGATCTCTATCGCTGGACCTTGCAGCGCCGCGGCTTTGTCGATCTCGGTCCCGCCTCGGGCGACAATCGTGACGATGCGGAAATGCGTTTCTTTCTCGCTTTGCCGCCCGCTCCACCCTCGTCTGCGCCGATGACGGCATCGCTGGCGATGCCGCAATCCCGCGATGCCCTGGGCCTGTTCGATACCGCGGGAGCAGCGCGATGAACGTCGCCATCATCGATTACGGCTCCGGCAATCTGCATTCCGCCGCCAAGGCCTTTGAGCGTGCCGCCGCCGACAATGCAGTCGCTGCGAAAATCGCGGTCGTCTCGGATGCAGACGATCTGCGCAAGGCCGATCGCATCGTGCTGCCCGGGGTTGGCGCCTTTCGCGATTGCCGCGACGGCCTTGAGGCGGTTGCGGGCATGCGCGAGGCGCTCGAACAGGAAATAATAAGACGCGGAAAGCCATTTCTTGGAATCTGCGTCGGCATGCAGTTGATGGCCGAGCGCGGCCTCGAACATGGCGAAGCGCAAGGCCTGGGCTGGATCGCCGGCGACGTCGTCGCGATCGAGCCGCGCGATAAATCGTACAAGATTCCCCATATGGGCTGGAACACGCTCGAAGCGCTGAAGCGCCATACACTTCTCGAAGGCATTCCCACCGGCACGGAAGGCCGTCACGCCTATTTCGTCCACTCGTTCCATCTGCGCGCCGGCAATCGCGACGACGTTATCGCCGAGACCGATCACGGCGGCGCGGTCACTGCCATGGTCGGCCGCGATAATCTGGTTGGCGTGCAGTTTCATCCCGAAAAGAGCCAGGCGCTGGGACTCGCCTTGATCGCCAATTTCCTGCGCTGGATGCCATGATTCTATTTCCCGCCATCGACCTGAAGGACGGGCAATGCGTGCGCCTGCAACGCGGCGACATGCGCTCCGCGACCGTCTTCAGCGACGATCCGGCGGCGCAGGCCGAAGCCTTCGAGCGCCAGGGGTTTCAATGGCTGCACCTCGTCGATCTCGACGGCGCCTTTGCCGGCCGGCCGGTCAATGCAGGAGCCGTCGAGGCAATCCTGAAGCGCGTGTCGATCCCCGTGCAGCTTGGCGGCGGCATTCGCGATCTCGCAACCATCGCCATGTGGCTCGACAAGGGGGTGAACCGCGTCATCCTCGGCACGGTCGCAGCGCGCAACCCCGAACTTGTGCGCGAGGCGGCAAGGCTTTATCCCGGCCGCATCGCGGTGGGCATCGATGCCCGCAAGGGCGAGGTGGCGGTCGAAGGCTGGGGCGAAACATCGGCACTGTCGGCGCGCGATCTGGCGCTGCGCTTCGTCGATGCCGGCATTGCCGCGATCATCTATACCGACATCGATCGCGACGGCATGCTGCAGGGGATCAATATCGACGCGACACTTTCCCTCGCCGCCGCGATACCGGTTTCCGTCATCGCATCGGGCGGGCTCGGCTCGATGGCCGATATCGAGCGTCTGTCCCAGCCCGACTGCGCAAGGCTTGGCGGCGTGATCGCCGGGCGAGCGCTTTATGACGGCCGTATCGATCCGGCCCGCGCGCTTGCGATCCTCAGCAACAGAAAGGTGCCGGCATGAGTGCCCGAGTCGTTCTTATCACCGGCGGCAGCCGTGGCATCGGTGCCGCCGTTTCGCGCGCCGCGGCAGAGGAGGGCTTTCGCGTCGCCATCAATTATGCGAGCCGCAGCGAACCGGCGGAGAAACTCGTCGCCGAGATCGAGGCGGCTGGCGGCAAGGCCATCGCACTCAAGGGTGATGTTTCAAGGAACGACGATGTCGTTGCCATGTTCGATGCCGCCGAAAAGGCGCTCGGCCCCGTTACCGCCGTCGTCAACAATGCCGGCATCACGGGCAAGAGCAGCCCGCTCGCCAAGGCTGATCCTGCCGTGATCCGCGAATGCATCGATATCAATGTAACCGGCGCGATCTATGTGGCGCGCGAGGCGGCGCGCCGCATGCTGCCGCGGAAATCCGGCATCATCGTCAACCTATCCTCCGCCGCGTCGTCCCTGGGCAGTCCCGGCGAATATGTCTGGTATGCCGCCTCCAAGGGCGCCATCGACAGCCTCACCATTGGTCTTTCCAAGGAACTTGCGATCCATGGCATTCGCGTCAATGCCGTGCAGCCGGGCATGGTCGAAACCGAGATCCATGCCTTGTCGAGCGAAGACGCCGGCCGCGTCGAGCGCATCAGGCCGATGATCCCGATGCAGCGCATCGGCAAGCCCGAAGAGATCGCCGACGCAGTCATGTATCTTCTCGGCGACCGCTCCTCCTACGTGACCGGCGCCATCCTGCGCGTCTCGGGCGGCCGCTGACATCATGCTGAAGGTGCGCATCATTCCCTGTCTCGATGTGAAGGATGGCCGCGTGGTCAAGGGCGTGAATTTCGTCGATCTGCGCGATGCCGGCGACCCGGTCGAAGCCGCCAAGGCCTATGATGCGGCGGGAGCCGATGAACTCTGCTTCCTCGACATCACCGCGAGCCACGAAAACCGCGCCATCATCTTCGATGTTGTGAGCCGCACCGCCGAAGCCTGTTTCATGCCTTTGACGGTCGGCGGCGGCGTGCGCGAGATTGGCGACATCCGAAAACTGCTGTTGGCCGGCGCCGACAAGGTGTCGATCAACACCGCGGCAGTGCTTGACCGCGCCTTCGTCGGCCGTGCCGCCGAGAAATTCGGCAGTCAATGCATTGTCGTAGCGATCGATGCCAAGAGCGTGGCGCCGGGCCGCTGGGAGATTTTCACCCATGGCGGCAGGCGCCCGACCGGGATCGATGCGGTTGAATTTGCCCGCGAGGTCGTGGCACTGGGCGCGGGCGAAATCCTTCTGACTTCGATGGATCGCGACGGCACCGGCCAGGGCTTCGATGTGGCGCTCACGCGTGCCATTGCCGATGCCGTCACCGTGCCGGTCATCGCCTCCGGCGGCGTCGGCACACTCGATCATCTGGTCGAAGGCGTTCGTGATGGCGGCGCGGCTGCGGTGCTCGCCGCCTCGATCTTTCATTTCGGCACTTATACGATTGGCGAGGCCAAGCGTCACATGGCAAGCCATGCTCTCCCGATGCGCATGAACTGAGCGGCAAAGGAAAATCCCATGCCCGATCACAGGCTCGAAGTCCTCGCCGAACTCGCCGATACGGTTGCGGCGCGCCGCCATGCTTCGCCCGATGTCTCTTATACGGCCAAGCTCCTCTCGCAGGGCATCGAGAAATGCGCCAAGAAGGTCGGCGAGGAAGCAGTCGAAACCGCCATGGCGGCGGTAAAGGGCGATCGGCCGCATTTGCGCACCGAGGCCGCCGATCTCTTCTACCACCTCATCGTTCTGCTTGAAGCCTCAGGCACGCCGCTTTCCGACGTCATGGGCGAATTGGCCAAACGCGTCGGCACTAGCGGCCTTGCCGAGAAGGCCGGCCGCAAGACCGTCTGATCATGGAACAGCTCGCCAAGCAGGTTTCGCCCTTCCGGCGTTTTTCGCGCGAGGAATGGGCGAAGCTCCGCGCCGACACCCCGCTTACTTTGGACCAGAGCGATCTCGACGAATTACGCGGCCTGAACGACCGCATCGATCTCGACGAGGTCGTGGCGATCTATCTTCCCCTGTCGCGCCTCCTCAATCTCTATGTCGCGGCGACCCAGGAACTGTTCCGCGCCACCCATCGCTTCCTCCATATCGACAATCCGAAAGTCCCCTATGTCATCGGCATGGCGGGCAGCGTCGCCGTCGGCAAGAGCACGACGGCGCGTATCCTGCAACGATTGCTGGCCCGCTGGCCGAACCATCCCAAGGTCGATCTTCTGACCACGGACGGCTTCCTGCTGCCGAACGAGATTCTCGAGCGCGAAGGCCTGATGAGCCGCAAGGGCTTCCCCGAAAGCTACGACCTGCCCGCGATCCTGCGCGTCATGTCCGATATCAAGGCGGGCAAGCGCAATGTCGCGGCACCGATCTATTCGCATCTGACTTACAATGTACTCAAAGGCGAACGCCAGATCATCGACCAGCCGGATATCCTCATTGTCGAGGGGCTGAACGTTCTCCAGACCGGCAGGCCGCCGCGTGACGGTCGCGGCATTCCCAATGTCTCCGATTTTTTCGATTTCTCGATCTATATCGATGCCGATCTCGAGGATTTGCGGACCTGGTATGTCGACCGCTTCTTCTCGCTGCGCGATACCGCCTTCAAGAATCCGAAATCATACTTCCATCGCTATGCCGATCTC
The DNA here is from genome assembly GCA_016793355.1 of Hyphomicrobiales bacterium. Classification (GTDB taxonomy): domain Bacteria; phylum Pseudomonadota; class Alphaproteobacteria; order Rhizobiales; family Aestuariivirgaceae; genus JAEUMG01. Next base: position 4,325 of record JAEUMG010000115.1, on the reverse strand, counting down.
TCCGACAAGGAGGCCCGCGTCATCGCCAACCGCATCTGGGAGACGATCAATCTGGTGAACCTGCGCGAGAATGTACTTCCCACCCGCCAGCGCGCCGATCTCATCCTGCGCAAGGGCAACGACCACGTCATCCGCGGCGTGTGGCTGAGGAAGCTCTAGACAAATTCTTCCCTCTCCCGATGCGAAGCATTGGGAGAGGGTGGTCCCGGACTTGATCCGGGACCGGGTGAGGGCCGCGCGTCAGCGCGGTGTCATGTTCGCATTTCGAGATATGCCAGTATTGTCTCGAGAACGTCGTCGATACGATGATAAACATCTTCATTTGTTACGCGAAGCAGGCGGAACTTTAGCTCGACCAGTTCCGTCGTACGATGATGATCATAAGCCAACTCGACGTCAGTCGAATGCGTCGCGCCGTCCACCTCAACGATTAATCGTGCCTCGCGACACAGAAAGTCCACGACGAACGATCCGATCGGCTCCTGCCTGACAAACTTAAATCCAGCGAGACGCCTATCACGCAGGCGCGACCATAGACGCTCCTCGGCTGGCGTTTCAGCGCGGCGGAGGAACCTCGCCCGAGTAGTCTGGCGGCGTGGCCGGACGGTCATGACACAGGTTACATCAGGAACTGCCAGCCGCGCTATCGCGCGGCCCTCACCCGCCCTGCGGGCACCCTCTCCCAGCCAAAGAGGCTGGGAGAGGGAAGCTCACATCACATCAATCCATGCGCCTTGGCGTGGTCGGCGAGATTAACCTCCGGCCGCGCGCCGATATGCGAAATGACTTCCGCCGCGGCGAGCGCGCCAAGCTTCGCGCAGTGGTCGAGCGGCTTGCCGTGGGTGAAGCCATAAAGAAAGCCCGCGGCAAAGAGATCGCCGGCGCCTGTCGCATCGACGAGCTTCTCGATCGGATGCGCCGGTACGGTGAAAAGTTCGTCTCCGCTCACCACCACGCAGCCTTTCTCGGAGCGCGTCAATACCGCGATCTCGCAGTCGCCAGCCGCCAGTTCGAGCGCCTGGCTGAAATCCTGCGTCTGGTAGAGCGAGGTAATCTCCGCCTCATTGGCGAAGACGATGTCGATCTGGTTCCGGATCAGGTCGAGGAAACTGTCGCGATGCCGGTCGACGCAGAAGGAATCGGAAAGCGTGATCGCGGTCTTGCGCCCGGCCTCGCGGGCGATCGCCGCGGCCTTGACGAAGGCTTCTTTCGCTTCCGGCCGGTCCCACAGATAGCCTTCCATATAGGTGACGGCTGAATCCGCAACGATTTCGGGCACGATATCGGCAACCGTCAGGTTCACGCAGGCCCCGAGATAGGTATTCATCGTGCGCTCGCCGTCGGGCGTCACCAGGATGAAGCTGCGCGCCGTCGCCGGCCCGTCGATGGCGCGCGCCGAATCGAAATGCACCCCTTGCGCGCGCAGATCATGGCCGAAAAGCTCGCCCATCTGGTCCTGCTTGATCTTGCCGAAATAGGCCGATCGTCCGCCGAAGGAGGCGATGCCCGCCGCGGTATTGCCGGCCGAGCCGCCGGAAATCACCGTCGCCGGTCCCATGGCGGCAAACAGATCCTCCGCGGTCTGTTCGTCGATCAGGCGCATCATGCCCTTGGCGAGCTGGTGCTTTTCGAGGAACTGATTTTCGACACGGGCAAGCACATCGACAATGGCATTGCCGATGCAAAGGACGTCAAAACGCGGATTCGACATGGAAGACCTTGAAAGAATGCGGGAATTGAGCCGATAGACGATGCCTCTTGTCGCCGCAAGTGAGGCTGACTATCTCTCAGCGTCATGATAAGGGCAGCTTTCAAGGCGCTCCAGGATCTCCTTTCGCCGGAGTTTCGCGGCATTCTCCTCAAGGCGCTGGGCCTGACCTTGCTGCTCTTCATTGCAGTATTCATCGCCGTCCAGATCCTGCTCAACTCGCTGAGCCTCGTCTCCTGGGACTGGGCGGAAAACCTGATCGCCGTCTTCGCCGGCCTCGGGCTGCTCGTCGTGTTCTTCTTCCTCGCCGCGCCGGTGACGGCGATGTTCGCCGGTCTCTTCCTCGACCGCGTCGCCGGCTTCGTCGAACAGCGCCACTATCCGCGCGATCCGCCCGGCGTCGATCTGCCGATGACGCAGGCGATCGTTACCGCCCTGCAATTCGCGGTGATCATCCTTCTCGTCAATCTGGCGATCCTGCCGGCGATCTTTTTCGGCATCGGCGCTATCGGCCTCGTCATCGCCAATGCCTATCTGCTCAGCCGCGAATATTTCGAGCTGGCGGCGATGCGCTACATGGATGTCGATGACGCCAGGGAGTTCCGCCGCATCAATTCCCCGGAGGTGTTTGTCTCGGGCTTCATTCCGGCCCTTCTGGCGCTCGTTCCGCTGGTCAATCTCGTGGTGCCGCTCTTCGCCACCTCCTACTTCATGCACATCCTCAAGGGGATGCGGCGGCGGTCTTCGGCGTGAAGAGACAGAGGTCGGCAATGCGGCAGTTGTAGCAGCGGGGCTTGCGCGCCAGGCACACATAGCGCCCATGCAGGATCAGCCAGTGATGCGCGTGCAGCTTGTATTTCTCGGGCACGATCTTCTCCAGTCCGAGCTCGACTTCATGCGGCGTCTTGCCCGGCGCCATGCCGGTGCGATTGCCGACCCTGAAAATATGCGTGTCGACCGCGATGGTCGGCTCGCCGAAGGCGGTGTTGAGCACGACATTGGCGGTCTTGCGGCCGACCCCCGGCAGGGCTTCGAGTGCCGCGCGCTCGCGCGGCACTTCGCCGTGATGACGTTCGACCAGCGCCTTTGACAGGCCGATCACGTTCTTCGCCTTGGTGCGGTAGAGCCCGATCGTCTTGATCAGCTCGCGCACCTTGTCCTCGCCCAGGGCCAGCATTTTTTCGGGGCTGTCGGCGAGCGCGAACAGGGCCGGCGTCGCCTTGTTGACCCCGGCATCGGTCGCCTGCGCGGAAAGGACGACCGCGATGAGCAGGGTAAAGGGGTTGACGGAATTGAGCTCGCCCTTGGGGCTGGGGTCGGCTTCGGCAAAGCGGCGAAAGATTTCCTCGACCTGTGCCGGCTTGAGCCGCCTCGCCTTCGCCATGATGTCCCGTCCACTATGTCGCCTCCCTGCCTAGCCCGATTGCGGCTAAGAACCAAGCATGCCCGAGCCCCAAACCAGCTTCCTCCTGACGCCGCACCGCTCCCTGTCGCGGAACGGCTTCCTGCTGGTCATGGGCACCATTGCCGGGCTCAACCTGATCGGCGGCACGGTTTTCTGGCTCTTGGGCGCCTGGCCGGTGATCGGCTTCATGGGCCTCGACGTGCTGCTCATCTGGTGGGCCTTCCGGGCCAATTTCGCCGCCGCGCGCCGCGCCGAGCGGATCGCGGTCACCGACCAGGAACTGATCCTCGAGCGGCTCTTTCCCGGCCACCCGCCGCTTGAGAGCCGGTTTGTCAGGGGCTGGGTCAAGGTCGAGCTCGAGGAGGACCGCGAGCGCGAATTGATCGGCCGGCTCTATCTCAATTCCCGCCACAAGCGCACCGAGATCGGCTCTTTCCTGAGCCCCGCCGAGCGTCAGTCCCTGGCCGGCGCTCTCAAGCAGGCCTTGGCGCGGCCCCATATCTGAGCAAGAATCGGGTGGGCACGCCCTGGCCCCGCGCCTAAGTTCGGTCTCATGAACATGATCGACATCGCCTCATCCCCCGCCCGCGACTATGCGCTGGTGAAACAGACCCTGGCCTTCATCAAGGAGAACTGGCGCGAGCAGCCGGCGCTGGAGACCATTGCCGAACAGGCCGGCCTTTCGCCCCATCATATGCAGCGGCTCTTCACCCGCTGGGCCGGGCTCTCGCCCAAGGCCTTCCTCCAGGCGGTCACCCTCGACCACGCCCGGGGGCTCCTGCGCGATTCGGCCTCGATCCTCGATACGGCTTACGAGGTCGGGCTTTCCGGCCCCGGCCGCCTGCATGATCTCTTCGTCACCCATGAAGGCATGTCGCCCGGCCTCTACAAAGCCAGGGGCAAGGGCCTCGTCATCCAGTACGGCTTCCATGCCTGTCCTTTTGGCACCGCGCTGGTGATGATCACCGACCAGGGCCTGGCCGGCCTCGCCTTCGCCGATGACGGGGACGAAAAGGCGGCGCTTGCCGACATGACCTCGCGCTGGCCCGAAGCCGACTATGTCGAAGACCCGGCGGCGACCGCGGCTTACGCCGAGCGCATCTTCAAGCCGGAGAACTGGCGCCCCGACGAGCCCTTGCGCGTCGTTTTCATCGGCACCGATTTCGAGATCAGGGTGTGGGAGACCTTGCTGCGCATTCCCCTGGGCCGCCG
>JAEUMG010000114.1 GCA_016793355.1 Hyphomicrobiales bacterium | reverse complement strand
CGTACCCATGTCGATGTCTGCGACGATCGCCTGCTCTGCGCCGAAGCGCTCATCGAAGTCAGAAAGCGCGTCGCGCCCTATCTCGATCTGCAGATCGTCGCCTTTCCGCAGGATGGCTACTACCGCTTCCCGACGGCGGCCAAGAATCTCGACCGCGCGCTCGACATGGGCGTCGATGTGGTCGGCGGAATTCCGCATTTCGAACGCACCATGGCGGACGGCGCGGCAAGCCTGAAAGCGCTGTGCGAGATCGCGGCCAAGCGCGGGCTTCTCGTCGACATCCATTGCGACGAGACCGACGATCCCATGTCGCGCCATATCGAAACCCTGGCTTCCGAGACGCAACGCCTCGGTCTTCACGGCCGCGTCGTCGGCTCGCATCTCACCTCGATGCATTCGATGGACAATTACTATGTCTCGAAGCTCATCCCGTTGATGGTCGAGGCGGGCGTGCATGCGACGCCCAATCCGCTCATCAACATCACCATCCAGGGGCGGCACGATACTTACCCCAAACGCCGCGGCATGACGCGCGTGCCGGAATTGCGCAATGCCGGCATCACTGTTTCCTTCGGCCATGACTGCGTCATGGATCCCTGGTACTCGCTTGGCCAGGCCGACATGCTCGAAGTCGCAAGCATGGGTCTTCATGTCGGGCTTCTCACATCGCGCGCCGACATGCGCTGGTGCTTCGATGCGGTCACCGCCAATCCGGCGCGCGCCATGCATCTCGACGGCTACGGCTTGGACAAGGGCTGCAACGCCGATTTCGTGCTGTTGCAGGCAAAGGATGCGATCGAGGCGATCCGGCTCAAGGCGACGCGGCTTGCCGTGGTGCGGCGCGGCAAGGTCATCGCCGAAACGCCCGAGCGGGTGACCAGTCTCCATCTCGACGGCCGTCCCTCCCGCATCAACGGTGCCGACTATGCGCCGAAGGCGGCGGCGGCTTGAGACAGCGGCGAGTCCGCCTTCGGTAACGCGCAACTGGACGTTGCCCTTCCGGCATGCTTCGATGTTGCCTCGGGGCGCGCGTCTTGAGGCGGGGGGACCATGGAGGCGTTGTCGAACTACTTCGCGATCAGCGATATCCCGGGCCATTTATCCTATCTGATCATCGCGATCTCATACTGCCTCAGCAACATCTACTGGCTCCGCGTTGCGGCGGTGGTGGGGCTGCTCCTGGAAATCCTGTATTTCCTGATGACCAGCAGCGCGCTTTATGCCGGCATTGCCTGGGATATGATTTTCATCGCCATCAACGCCTTCCACCTGGTGCTCCTTACGCGGGATCGCTTCTCGATCAAGCTTGCAGCGGACGAGCACAGTTTGATCAAGGGCGCATTCGCCGGTCTGCATGATGCGCAGATCGCCCAGATCCTCAAGGCCGGGACCTGGCGCAGTGTCGATGCCGGAACGCGGCTCACCGAGGAGGGTCAGCCGGTTCACGAACTCTACTTCATCCAGCGCGGCCGTCTCGGCGTTCAGGCGAGGGGCGCGCATGTCGCCGAACTCGGACAGGGCTGCTTTGTCGGCGAGATCGCTTTTCTCACCGGCAACGCCGCCACGGCGACGGTCGTCGTGGATGAGGAAACGCGCCTGATCGCCTTCAATCACTCGCGACTGCTCGCGATCTGCAAACGCGACGATCAGATTGCCGCCGCGATGCACAGATTGATCGGCCGCGATCTCGCAAGCAAGATCGCGCGCAAGGATCTACGCCTCGACCGCGCTGCGGTCGCGGGTCAAGCCTGACGTCGCCAATTCAGCGCGGAATATGATCGCGGAATTCGCCCAAGGAGTGGCCGAAGCCGTTGCTTTTTGGCCCCAGTCCCCTCGTGGGAGATAAACGGTGATCCGTACACGTATCTTTCCCTCGCTCAGCCGGCAGAATTCCTGCCGGATGCCAATGGATCGAGCCCTTATGTGATGCCACGGGTCATCACGTGGACATCTGCTGCCTTTGCCGATAGTGTTTATTGGTTTGCGTCCTTTCGAGGCACCCCGTATGGCCGAAGCTCGTGCTGAGCGTCGCCTTGCCGCAATCGTGATTGCCGACATTGTCGGCTATTCGCGCCTCATAGATACTGACGAATCGAGCACGCTCGCCGCCATCAAGTCGCTGCGCGATGGGTTGATCGTTCCACTCATCGCCGAATACCGGGGCCGGGTCGTCAAGTATATGGGCGACGGAATGATGTTGGAATTCGCATCCGTGGTCGATGCGGCCACCTGTGCAGTTGCAATTCAAAAGGCAATGGAGGCGCATCAGACTAACGTTCCGGCTGCGCGACGCATCATCCATCGCTTCGGGATCAATCTTGGCGATGTCGTCGTCGATGGCGATGACCTGTTGGGCGATGGCGTCAATGTTGCGGCCCGGCTGGAGCAGCTGTGCCCGCCCGGCGGAGTGCTCGTCTCCGGCACGGCCTACGACCAGATCAAGGGCAAGCTCGGCATTCCGTTGGATTATGCCGGAGAGCAGCAGGTCAAGAACATTGCCGAGCCGGTGCGCACTTACAGCCTCAGATTGGATGGTTTGAAACCAGGCTGGCGCCTCACGACGCGGCCTTATCGTCGATTCCTGCCGATCGCAATGGCAGCGCTCATTTTGCTCACGCTGGCAGGCGGCGCTTGGTGGTGGATGAAGCCTGCGGAACAAGCAACCGACAAGCCCTCGATCGCTGTCCTCCCCTTTAATAATTACGGTTCCGATGAAGCCACGGGACGCCTCGCGGCCGGTATCACGGAAGACATCATCACCGATCTGGCCCGCTTTCCCGACTTCACGGTGATCGCGCGCAATTCGACCGCCGTTTATGCCGGCAAGCCGGTCGATGTCAGGCAGGTCGGCAAGGAGTTGAATGTACGATATGTGCTGGAGGGCTCCGTCCAGCGCCAGGGCGACCAGCTTCGGGTGACAGCGCAACTCATCGATGCGGCGAGCGGCACGCATGTCTGGTCGGAGCGGTGGGACCGGCCGGCGGCCGACGTTTTTGCCGTGCAGACCGAGATTGTCCGGGAGGCGGTTAATCGCCTCGGCGGTTCCGGAGTCATCATGGAGGCGGAAAACAGGCTCGCCGAACGCAAGCGACCGGGAAACCTGAGCGCCTATGAAAAATACCTCCTCGGCCGGGACCGGATACTGAACCCTACCAAGGAGCGCGTCGAGGAAGCGATCGGGCTATTCAAACAAGCCCTTGAGGAAGACCCCACCCTTGCCCGTGCCTGGGTCGATCTTGCCTGGGCCTATAGTCAGTCGACGAGCTATGGCGCTGATTATGCGACCGTCATCCCCTTGGCGAGGGCGGCGGCGCAACGCGCGGTCGATGTCGATCCCATGGATGCCGGGGCACATGCGGCACTGGGCCAAATGCTCGCCCTCGATGAGGATTTTGGCCGGGCGAGAGCCGAGTTCGATGTCGCGTTTCGTCTCAATCCAGGCTCGGCGGATATCCTCGCGATCTATTCGGGTTGGGCGAGTACCTTCGGTGAGCCGGAGCGCGGGGCCGAGCTTGCGGATCAGGCGATCCGCATGAACCCGAACTATCCGCCTGCCCAGAGTGGGTCGTTCTATTACGCCTATTTCATGGCCGGGCGGTATCAAGATGCGCTGCGTATCCTCGACAAACAGCCGCTTGAGAATGGCGACAAGTATGACTTGATCATGCGCGCCGCGACCCTCGCTGCACTTGGTGAGCGAGAAAAGGCAAATGCGGCGGCCAAGGACGCGTTGGCGCGCTACCCGGATCTGACCGCGGAGGGTTATGCGAACGAACCGGGCTTCAACGATCTCGAGCGCAAGAAACTCGCTGAAGCGATGCGGGATGCCGGATTCCCGCCCTGCATGCCTGCAGACAAACTTGCAGGCATTGCAAAGCCGTTCCGACTGCCGGAATGCGCAACCCAAGCCTCGCCTTTGTGAAACAGAGAGATGCGCCCCTGCATGGAAGCCCGCGACTCCCAGGCTTTGGCCAGAAACCTGGCGATCCGTCGGACTTCCATGCAGCGACATGCGCGGTAGGCGATCGACGCGCCCCCATTGGCCAAACGGGTAACGCGGACGACGCACCCCTGGTGCATATCCGGGCAGGGATCGGATTTCGGGCCCCGATCCTGGCCACTTCTTCACGATGTCAATCAGCTGTAGGCACGGCACGTCGATGCCGTGATGTTTAGAACATATATCGAACATATGCCAAGGACTATTCTTCCGTTCAGGATTTTACTGACGGATCAATCCCTTGGCCTGAGGCCATCGAGGAACAATGCGGTGATGGCCGTCTGGGCTGGGGCGATGACATCGCCGGTCTCGCCCAGGACGGCGCGGACCTGCGGGTCGAAATCGGCATAATGCTGGGTCACCGCCCAGATCGCGAAGATCAGATGCCTGGGATCCATCTTGCGCAACCGGCCCTGCATCATCCATTTCGC
>JAEUMG010000087.1 GCA_016793355.1 Hyphomicrobiales bacterium | reverse complement strand
GCAGCGGCGCAGGCTACGGGCCTGCCGCTCTACCGCTATGTCGGGGGTGTATCGGCACGGCTGTTGCCGGTGCCGATGATGAATATCATCAATGGTGGCGTTCACGCCGACAATCCGATCGACTTCCAGGAATTCATGGTGTTGCCGGTCGGCGCCGACACATTTCGCGAGGCGCTGCGGATGGGCGCGGAAATATTCCACACACTCAAATCGGCGCTGAAAAAATCAAAACACAACACCAATGTTGGCGACGAGGGCGGTTTCGCGCCGAACCTGCCGTCTGCCGAGGCGGCGCTCGATTTCGTCATGAAGGCCATCGAACAGGCCGGGTTCAAGCCAGGCAAGGATATCTATCTCGGGATGGATTGCGCGGCGACCGAATTCTTCAAAGACGGCAAGTATGTTTATGAAGGCGAGGGCACGACGCGGTCGATCGAGGAGCAGGCGGAGTACCTCGCCAAGCTGGCAAAAAGCTATCCGATCGCCGCAATCGAGGACGGCATGGCGGAAGACGATTGGGAGGGCTGGCGCGTCCTGACCGATATTGTCGGCGGCAAGTGTCAGCTCATAGGCGACGATCTTTTCGTCACCAACACCAAGCGACTCAAGCAGGGCATTACGCAGAACATCGGCAACTCCATCTTGGTCAAGGTCAACCAGATCGGTACGCTCACCGAGACACTGGAAGCCGTCGAGATGGCGCACAAGGCAGGGTACACGGCGGTGATCTCGCACCGCTCCGGCGAGACGGAAGATTCGACCATCGCCGATCTGGCGGTTGCGACCAATTGCGGACAGATCAAGACGGGCTCGCTGGCGCGCTCGGATCGCCTGTCCAAGTATAACCAGCTCCTGCGGATCGAGGAGGAACTCGGGACGCAAGCGCGCTATGCCGGAAAGTCGATCCTCCGATAGGGCGTCCCCAGCCTGACTTGGTCTTGCCACAAACGGGCGGCACATGACGCCAAGGCCGGTTTACGGCCGTTGCGGGAATGGCATGAAGCTCAATAGTGTTCACCTGGCAGTCAGCGCCTTCGCGGCCGCCGCGGGTGTCGTCTTTGCGGCAATCCAGACGTTCGGGACGAGCAATTCTCCGCCGCCACCCGTGACCGTGACCCTGGCAGTCGATCCTGCCATTGCGGCAAAGCCCGACAACGCCAACCAGACGGTGGTCAAGTCGCAGGATTCCGATGCCATTAATGCGTCGGTGAAGGCCAATGGCGGCCTGCTGCAGCCCGTCGCCGTCAGCAGCGGCGGCAGGGCGATCGACCTTGCCAATACCGGTCGGTTTGCCTCCGCGCTGAAAGACGATTCGGCTTCGCGATACGCTTTCAGGGAGATGTTCGACGGCAGACCGGAGACGTCGCTGACCATCGAGCCGCCGGCAACCGACCTGAATTTTATCGTGGAATTCGGCTCACAGACTTCGGTTGCCATCTCCGAAATCGACTATACGCCGCCGCCGCCAATGCCAGGCTTCTCCAGTGCAACTGTCCTCGATGTCATGGTTCTGCCCGAAGGCGGGGCGGTCGGCGCGAATGGTGGCCAAGTGCTCAGTTATGCGCTGCAGACCGAGCCGGGGCGGCAGAGCTTCAGCCTGCCTCCCGACAGTCGCGGCAAGGGTCTGTGGCTGAGGATAGGCGGCACAGGAACGGGAAAGCTCGCGGTCGGTGACTTCCGGGTTTATACGCCCTGAGCGACAGGTGCAGCAGGCGCTGTAATCCTCACAGTAATATCCTTGAGTGTCGTCCCCGCAAGTGAGGCGGCCAGAGCCGCTTCGGCAGCATGAAGTGGGCCCGCCAGAACCTTACAGATTTGCGAACCGACCGGGCAGTCAGAATCCGGATCGGTCTTATGCATGCGAAAAATCGTTTCATCCTCGACTGCACGGTAGATGTCGGCGAGCGAGATGCCCTCGGGTGCGCGGGCCAGCGAGAATCCTCCCGTGCGGCCTGCCGCGGATGTTACGAGGTTTGCCTTCTCCAGGTCCGACATGAGCCGGCGGATGACAACCGGATTGGTGTTGACGCTTTGGGCGACCTGATTCGAGCAGACCGGCCCGCGCCCGGCGTAGCGCGCGAGGACGCTGAGCGCGTGAATGGCTACGATGAAGCGGCTGCTCGATAACATTTCTGGCTCCTGCGCATAGGTAGAGTCCGCGCCACGCTCGGTCAAGCTGCGAAGGTTAATGGAATCTTTACGGGCCTTGGTGAGAAATATAAGGGAAATTGGGGGTCGCGAATTGATTGCGCGCAAATTCGATCTGGTTGTCTTGCTCGCGTGCCTGACGCTTCTGGGCTATTTTGGGTGGCATGCCTTTTATGGCCCGCGCGTGTTCGACCGCATGGAAAGGCTCAAGGCCAATGCAGCCGAACTCGACTTCTCGCATGCCAAGATCGTTAAGCAGCGTGAGCGGCTCGATCAACGTGTGGGTCTGATGCGCCCGGCAGCGATCGATCCTGACATGGTGGATGAGCTGGCCCGGTCGACCCTGGAATTTGCCCGCAAGGACGAACTGGTGATCATGACCGCCACTGATCCCAAAAAGCCGTAAACTGAATTTCAGTTAATCGCAAAATCCTCAAGCCCGCTGGTATTTTCGGTGCTACAGTCAGCCCCCGTCAGGCGCGGAGGCAACAGCCATGGCAGTAAAGTCGGCTTATATCGCGAAGAAGGCGACCAAGGCGGGCGGCAAACCAGAATCGGGGTCAAGCTTCACGGCTGAGGAGGATCTGGACGCCTACAAGGCGATGCTGCTGATCCGGCGCTTCGAAGAGAAAGCCGGACAACTTTACGGCATGGGTTTCATCGGCGGCTTCTGCCACCTCTATATCGGGCAAGAGGCGGTTGTTGTCGGCATGCAGATGGCTCTCAAAGAAGGCGATCAGGTGATCACCTCCTATCGCGACCACGGCCACATGCTGGCGACCGGGATGGACCCCAAGGGCGTCATGGCGGAATTGACGGGGCGTCGGAGCGGCTATTCGCGCGGCAAGGGCGGCTCCATGCACATGTTCAGCCGGGAGCGCCAGTTTTTCGGCGGTCACGGCATTGTGGGCGCGCAGGTTCCACTTGGCGCCGGGCTTGCCTTCGCCAACAGATATCGCGGCAATGACAATGTGTCGGTGACCTATTTCGGCGAGGGTGCCGCCAATCAGGGCCAGGTCTACGAGACCTTCAACATGGCCTCGCTGTGGAAACTGCCGGCGATCTTCGTGATCGAGAATAATCGTTACGCGATGGGCACGGCGATCAGCAGGGCGAGTGCGAAATCGGAAGAACTCTACAATCGCGGTTCGGTGTTCGGCATTCCGGGCGAACAGGTCGACGGGATGGATGTGCGCGCCGTCAAGGCGGCCGGCGACCAGGCCGTCGCGCATTGTCGCGCCGGCCATGGTCCATACATTCTCGAAATGCTGACCTATCGCTATCGCGGCCACTCGATGTCAGACCCGGCAAAATATCGCGCCAAGGAAGAAGTTCAGAAGATGCGCGAAGAAGCCGATCCGATCGAGCAAGTGAAGAAGCGCCTGCTTGAATCCGGCGCCACCGAAGAGGAGCTTAAGAAGATCGACCAGGATATCAGGGCGATCGTTCTCGAAGCGGCGGAATTTGCGCAATCCGATCCCGAGCCCGATCCGTCAGAATTGTGGACCGATGTCTACGTAACGGCCTGAGCCGGAGAAGGGCAAGTGGAAGGTGATCATCGCTGCGCTCGCCATCCTGGTTCTCCTGGCCGCAGCCGCCTGGTTCATGGCGGCCATCTCCGCGATCACCGTTATGCAACTCGCGCCTCGGGGAGAGAAGCTCTCCTGCCTGACCTGCCTGGGCTGGTTGCGGTCCCCGGCGCTGAGCACACGGCTTGGTCCGGCTGCGCCTCTGCATCTGGCACCCTATCGAAATGCGATTTTCGGCTTCCTGGCCTGCGTCATTGCGATGGCGGCGATGAGTGCTCTTATCGCCGCCGAGCGATCCAACTGATTTTCTGATGGAGCATGATCGATGCCCAGCGTTTTGATGCCCGCACTTTCGCCGACGATGGAAGAGGGCAAGCTCGCCAAGTGGCTTAAGAAGGTGGGCGATGAGGTTAAGGCCGGCGATGTAATTGCCGAGATCGAGACCGACAAGGCGACCATGGAAGTCGAGGCGGTCGATGAGGGCACGCTGTCCTCGATCCTCGTGCCCGAAGGCACCGAGAGCGTGAAGGTGAATACGCCGATTGCCGTTATCGGCGAGCCGTCGGCCGAAGCGGCAAGCACCAGACCCACCGAGGCAGAAAAGCCGAAAGCGGAGAAGCGGGCGGAGGTGAGCGAGCCCAAGGCCGCAGCGGCCGCGCCGCCTCCGGCAGCGACGGTTGCCACGCCCGACCCGGAAATCCCGGAAGGCACCGAGATGGTGTCGATGACCGTTCGCGAGGCATTGCGTTCAGCAATGAGCGAAGAAATGCGCCGCGACGATAGCGTATTCCTGATCGGTGAAGAGGTCGGGCAGTATCAGGGCGCCTACAAGATCAGCCAGGGCATGCTCGACGAGTTCGGCGAGCGCCGCGTCATCGACACGCCAATCACCGAGCATGGCTTCACCGGAATCGCCGTCGGTGCGGCTTTTGCCGGTCTGCGGCCGATCGTCGAATTCATGACCTTCAATTTCGCCATGCAGGCGATCGACCAGATCGTCAATTCAGCGGCCAAGACGCTCTATATGGCGGGCGGACAGATGGGATGCTCGATCGTGTTCCGCGGGCCAAATGGTGCCGCGGCACGCGTCGCCGCCCAGCACAGCCAGGACTATGCCGCGTGGTACAGCCAGATACCGGGCCTCAAGGTGGTCGTTCCCTATACGGCGGCGGATGCGAAGGGCCTGCTCAAATCGGCCATCCGCGATCCCAATCCGATCATCTTCCTCGAGAACGAAATTCTGTACGGCAAAAGTTTCGATGTCCCGAAGGTCGATGATTGGCTGGTGCCGATCGGCAAGGCGCGGATCGCGCGCGCGGGCAAGCATGTGACGATCGTGTCCTTCGGTATCGGCATGACCTATGCGATGGCGGCGGCAGACAAGCTCGCCGGAGAGGGGATCGAAGCCGAGGTGATCGATCTCAGGACGATCCGCCCGATGGATCTTCCAACCGTGATCGAGAGCGTGAAGAAGACCAACCGCTGCGTGGCGGTCGAAGAAGGCTTCCCGCAATTTTCGGTGACCTCAGAAATCGCGGCGCAGATCATGACCTACGCCTTCGACTATCTCGATGCGCCGGTGGCGCGGGTCGCCGGCAAGGATGTGCCGATGCCTTACGCCGCCAATCTCGAGAAGCTCGCACTGCCCAATGTCGATGAGGTCGTCGAGGCGGCCAAAGCCGTTCTCTACGCATAGGAGCAACGCGCCATGCCCACGAATATTCTGATGCCGGCGCTATCGCCCACGATGGAAAAGGGCAAGCTCGCCAAATGGCTCAAGAAGGAAGGCGATCAGGTCAAGTCGGGCGACATTCTGGCGGAGATCGAAACCGACAAGGCGACGATGGAGGTCGAGGCCGTCGATGAGGGGAAACTCGGCAAGCTTCTGGTCGCCGAGGGGACCGACGATGTCGCGGTCAACACACCGATTGCGGTATTGCTGAACGAGGGCGAGAAGTTATCCGACATCAAGGCGGAAGCCGCTGCGGTGCCCACCCCGAAAGCTGAGATGCAACCGGAAAAGCCCGCACCGGAAAAAGCCGCGGCTCCGACCGAGAAGCCACAGCAAGCGCCAGCGGCGAAGCGCGATGGACGCGTATTTGCTTCGCCGTTGGCGCGGCGGATCGCCAAGGAGAGGGGCATCGAGCTTGCGGCGCTTTCCGGCTCAGGCCCGCATGGCCGGATCGTGCTTAAGGATGTCGAGACGGCGAAGCCCGGTCAGGTCGCGCCGGCTGCAAAACCTGCACCGGGAGCGCCTGCGCCGCAGCTTGCCTCTCCGATGGCAGATGACGCCATCGCCAAGATGTACGAAGCGGGAAGCTACGAGGTCGTGCCGCATGACGGCATGCGCAAGATTATCGCGGCCCGGTTGCTGCAGGCAAAGCAGACCATCCCGCACTTCTACCTGTCGATCAATTGCGATCTTGAGAACCTGCTCGCGGTGCGCGAGCGGCTCAATTCTTTCGCGCCGCAGGGCAAGGACAAGACACCGGCTTGGAAGCTTTCGGTCAACGATTTTGTCATTAAGGCGCTGGCGCTTGCCCTGCAGCGCGTGCCCGATGCCAATGTCACATGGACCGATGGCGGCATGCTCAAGCACAAGCACTCAGATGTGGGTGTCGCGGTGGCGGTCGAAGGCGGCTTGTTCACGCCAGTGATCCGGGCTGCTGAAACCAAAACGCTGTCACAGATTTCGCTCGAGATGAAGGATCTGGCGGCGCGCGCTCGCAAGCGTCGCTTGGCGCCCCAGGAATACCAGGGCGGGACGACCGCCGTTTCCAATCTCGGCATGTTCGGAATCGAGAGCTTCTCGGCGGTGATCAATCCTCCGCATGCGACCATCCTTGCGGTTGGCGCCGGCGAGAGGCGCGCTGTCGTCATTGGCGATCAAATCAAGATTCGCACGCAGATGACCTGCACACTCTCCTGCGATCATCGTGCCGTCGACGGAGCCTTGGGCGCGCAGTTGCTGCAAGCCTTCAAGGCGCTGATCGAAGAGCCGGCGCTGATGATGGCCTGATCTACCATTCCGGTATTCCGTCATCACGCGCGTTCGGACCATACTCTGCTTCGGGGACTCGCTGACCTGGGGAATGATTCCAGGCTCCGACGCACGTCATGAGTTCGAGGACCGCTGGCCCAATGTACTGGCGAGCGGGCTTGCAGGTAAGGCGCGCGTGATCGAGGAGGGGCTCAATGGTCGCTTCACGGTCTATGACGATCCGGCGTCGGAAGAATGCCGGAACGGTGCGGAAGTCCTGCCCATGCTGCTGGCGAGCCATTCGCCGCTCGATCTTGTGATCATCCTGCTCGGTACGAACGACCTTCAATGGATCGGGCCGCGACGTGCTTTCGACGCCATGTGGGGTGTGGCAAGATTGGTCGAGATCGTGCAGCGTTTCGGTTATCGATCGGGCATGCCGACACCGGAAGTACTTGTCGTTTCGCCGCCGCACCTCGGACCTACCGACAATCCGGACTATCAACTCTACTATCCCGATGCGATCGAGGAATCGCGCAAGCTTGCCGGCTTCTATGCGCGCATCGCCAGAGAGATGAAGTGTCACTTCTTCGACGCCGCATCTGTGAGTGTGGCGTGTCCGATCGACGGTTGTCATCTCGATGCCATGAACACGCGGGCGATCGGGAAGGGACTTGTGCCGCAGGTGCGTCGCATCCTCGGCTTGTGATTGGAGAGCATAATCATGAAGTCGATCCTTTGCTATGGCGACTCGCTGACATGGGGTTTCCAAGCTGGAACCTGGAAGCGCCACGCGTTCGAGGATCGCTGGCCGAACGTGCTTGCCGCCGGCCTCGGCGAAAAGGCGCACGTGATCGAAGAAGGTCTGAACGGCCGCACGACGATCTATGACGACCATGCCGTCCAGGAGGACCGCAATGGTGCGCGGACGCTACCGGTCATGCTGTCGACGCATCAGCCGCTCGATCTCGTCATTATCATGCTTGGCTCGAATGATCTCAAATTTGGCGGCCGCTGTCGTGCCATCGACGCCAAATGGGGCATGGAACGCCTGGTCGAGATCGTGAAGCAGTTTCCCTATGGGCCGGGAAGCTCGCTGCCGGAGATATTGATCATGGCGCCGCCGCAGCTTTGCCATACGGCGGATGAGGATTTCGATCTCGCTTTCGGTCATGCGATCGCCGAATCGAAGAACTTCGCCCGGCATTATGCGAAACTTGCGAGCGACACCGGCTGCCATTTCTTCGACGCAGCGAGCGTGGCAAAGGCCGATCCGGTGGACGGTGTCCATCTCGATGCCCGAAACACGCGTGCGATCGGCGAGGCACTCGTCGAACCGGTGAGAAAGATCCTCGAGCTGTGAATGCGGTGGTGCAATTACGGCACGGCCGTCCCTCCGACGCTGCCGATCTTGCGGCTCTGGTCGATATGGCAGGGCGCGGCCTCCTCAACTGGTATTGGGGCTCGCTCTGCGAAGGAGGAGAATCCGCGTTTGCGAAGGGGCGGGACCGGATCAGGAATAGTGCCGAAATGCCCGCGCATTGCCTGAAGTGGACGGTTGCCGAGTTCGAGGGCGAGATCGCCGGTGCCTATACGGGCTATCGCCTCGAGAACGTTGCAAGCAGCGGAAGCCTTCCGGATGTCTACACACCAACGCGTGAGTTGGAGGCACTCGTCGAAGGGTCGTGGTTTCTCATGGCGCTCGCAGTGTTTGCCGAACACAGGAGGAAAGGCGTCGCCTCAATCATGCTAGCCGACGCCGAGAAACACGCGCGCCAGGCCCGTGCTCCCCAGCTGAGCGTTCTGGTCGAAAGCGTAAATATTGGCGCGGTGCAGCTATACCGGGCATACGGATTTCAGGAATTTGGCCGTCGCGCCTATATACCGTTTCCGGGATCGCGCGACGATGGCGATTGGGTCCTTCTCACCAAAGAGGTCGCAAGATGAGCGATAAGTCATATGATGTCCTAGTCATTGGCGCTGGGCCCGGCGGCTATGTCGCGGCGATACGCGCAGCCCAGCTGGGACTCCAGACCGCGGTCGTCGAGCGCGAGCATCTGGGCGGCATATGTCTTAACTGGGGCTGCATCCCGACCAAGGCCTTGCTGCGGAGCGCTGAGATTTACGACTATATGCGCCACGCGAAGGATTACGGGCTTTCAGCCGAGAAGATCGGCTTTGATCCCGCCGCCGTCGTGCAGCGGTCGCGCAATGTCTCGGGCCGCCTCAATGGCGGCGTCGCGATGCTGCTAAAGAAGAACAAGGTCGATGTGATCTGGGGGGAGGCAAAGATTGCCAAGCCCGGCGAAGTGGTCGTGTCCAAGCCGTCCAAAGCGGCAATGCAGCCGCAGCATCCGGTGCCGAAGGGCGCGCTGGGCGAGGGGACCTATCGCGCCAAGAACATCGTCATAGCGACGGGCGCGCGGCCGCGCATCTTGCCCGGCGTCGAGCCGGACGGCAAGCTGGTCTGGACCTATTTCGAGGCGATGGTTCCTCCGGCGATGCCGAAGTCGTTGCTCGTCATAGGTTCGGGAGCGATCGGCATCGAGTTCGCCTCCTTCTACAACTCCATGGGCATCGATGTGACCGTGGTCGAAATCGTCGACCAGATTCTCCCGGTCGAGGATGCCGAGATTGCCAAGATCGCCCGGAAGCAGCTCGAAAAGCATGGGATCAAGATCAAGACCGGAGCGAAAGTCGCGAACCTCAAGAAGAATGCGGACTCGGTCACGGCGACAATCGAGCAGGGCGGCACAAAGTCCGAACTGACAGTCGACCGCGTGATCTCAGCGGTGGGGGTGGTCGGCAATATCGAAGGGTTGGGGCTCGAAGCGCTCGGGGTCAAGACCGATCGCGGAACGATCGTGACCGACGGCTATGGCAAAACCAATATTCCCGGCATCTGGGCGATCGGCGATGTCGCAGGGCCGCCCATGCTGGCCCACAAGGCCGAGCATGAGGGCGCCATCTGCGTCGAGGCGATCAAAGGTCTGCATCCGCATCCGATGTTGAAAGAACAGATTCCGGGTTGCACCTATTGCCATCCCCAGGTTGCATCGGTCGGGCTGACCGAAGCCAAGGCAAAGGCCGCGGGCCTTGAAATAAAAGTCGGCCGTTTCCCGTTCCTCGGAAACGGCAAGGCGATTGCGCTGGGCGAGGACCAGGGCCTGGTCAAGACGATCTTCGATGCCAAGACCGGGCGGCTGCTGGGCGCGCATATGGTCGGCGCCGAGGTGACAGAATTGATCCAGGGCTTCGTAATCGCGATGGGGCTGGAGACGACCGAGGCGGAATTAATCCATGCGGTCTTCCCGCACCCGACTTTGAGCGAAATGATGCATGAAAGCGTGATGGATGCCTATGGCCGCGTCATTCACATGTAATGGCTTTTTGCTTGATGGCTTTGGGCCTCTGGCCCATATGTGAGGGCCTTGCGGTTGCAGGACGGAGTCGGACATGGAAAGCCGTAGCATCATCATCGCCCTTGTCATCGGCCTGATCGCCGGCTGGTTGGCCAACCTTCTGGTCGGGAGTGGCGGGGGTCTCATTGCCTATTTGGTGAGTGGCTTAATCGGGTCGTTTGTCGGCAGCTTCGTACTTGAAAAGGCCGGGATCGACCTCGGGATCAAGAATGAAATCGCCCGCGCCATCGCGACAGCCACGATCGGCGCCGTCATTGTGGTGATCATAGCACGGCTTATTGTCTGAAGCCTTCAACCGACAAGGAGTCTGAACGTGAACAATCTGATGGATCTTGGCGGCGGGGTCGGTTTCTTCGGCACGCTTCTGATCGGCGGGCTTGCCGGCTGGATTGCCGAGAAGTTGACAAAGTCGAGCATGGGCATCGTGATGAACATCATCACCGGAATCATCGGGGCCTATATCGGGGCTTTTCTCGCCAACGCACTTGGCATCCGGCTTGGGGAAATTTTCAGCGGCTGGTTCTGGGGCAATCTGATTGTCGCCGTTGCCGGCGCCGTCATTTTGATCGTGGCCGTGAGAGCCATTCGAGGGCGTTCCGCTTAAAGGGCAAAGCTGGTGGTCACTCTCCTCGATATGCGCGCTGCGCGTCCCCGGCACCCGGAAAAGGTCAACAAGCCGGACGCGCCGCTCCTGCGAAAGCCTGACTGGATCCGGGTTCGCGCGCCGGGACCTGGCGTTTACCAGGAGACGAAGGAGATCGTGCGCCGTGACGGACTGGTCACGGTTTGCGAGGAGGCGGGCTGCCCGAATATCGGCGAGTGCTGGTCGAAAAAGCACGCGACCTTCATGATCATGGGCGATACCTGCACGCGCGCCTGTGCATTCTGCAATGTGCGTACGGGCCGGCCGGGACCGTTGGTCCCAGACGAACCGGAGAAGGTTGCGCGTGCCATCGCGGCCATGGGTCTGTCGCATGCGGTGATCACCTCGGTAGATCGCGACGATCTGGATGATGGTGGCGCGGCCCACTTTGCGCAGGTCATCCGCGCGATCCGCAAGGCGTCGCCCAAAACGACGATCGAGGTCCTGACGCCGGACTTCCTGCGCAAACAGGGCGCGCTCGAACAAGTCGTCGAGGCGCAGCCGGACGTTTTCAACCACAATCTCGAGACGGTTCCGTCGCTTTATCTGCGGATCAGGCCAGGTGCGCGGTATTTCCATTCGCTGCGGCTCCTGCAGCGCGTGAAAGAACTCAATCCGCAGATGTTCACAAAATCTGGCATTATGGTGGGGCTTGGCGAGGAGCGCGAAGAAGTCCTGCAGGTGATGGACGACATGCGCACGGCGAATGTCGACTTCATCACCATCGGCCAGTATCTGCAGCCGACACGCAAGCATGCCGCGATTGATCGCTTCGTCACGCCCGATGAGTTCAAGGCCTATGAGACGACGGCCTATGCGAAGGGCTTCCTCATGGTGGCGTCCACGCCACTGACAAGATCGTCGCATCATGCCGGAGACGATTTCCAGCGATTGCGCGAAGCCAGAGCGCGCAACAGCGCTTGAAATGCCGAAATTCTCGGTCTCCCGCTCATCTGCCTTCACGGCGCAGCAGGTTTATGATGTTGTTGCCGACATCGAGGCTTACCCGCAATTCGTCCCGCTCTGCCGCTCAGCCACGGTCAATCGCCGGCGTGTCGAGCCGAATGGCCTTGTTCATCTTTCTACAAGCCTCGAAATCGCCTATCCGAAACTTGCGATTCTCGAACATCTGAAAACCGAAGTGGTGCTCAATCCGGTGAAGCTCCACATCCGTTCGACATCCGATACTCCGCCCGTGAAGCATCTCAACAGCCTGTGGCGCTTCCACAGCAGTCCGCAGGGCGGTTGCGAGGTCGAGTATGTGCTCGACTACCAACTCGCGAGCCGTTCGCTGCAATTGCTGCTCTCGGGAATGGTCGACTGGGCGGCGCGGAAGATGCTGGCCGCATTCGAGGCTCGCGCACGCGCAATCTATGCAGGATCGCCGGCGCCGGTGGCGGGAAACAAATCGATCTGATCGACGATCATACGTAGCGCTGCCTTTGCTGACTCGAGTCTCACTTGGGCGCGATCCCTGCCGGTCAAGAGCAGGCGCTGGTGCTGTGTCGGACGATCCCTTGCCGCGCAGGCCACATAGACGAGCCCGACGGGTTTGTCTGGCGACCCGCCGCCGGGGCCGGCGATGCCGGTAATCGAGCAAGCGATCCTTGCCTTGGACCGGGAAAGTGCACCTTCTGCCATTGCCACCGCGCATTCCGGGCTCACTGCGCCAAGTTGCTTAAGGATATCGCGCGAGACGCCGAGCATATCGTGCTTGGCGTCATTGCTGTAGGTGACGAAGCCGCGATCAACGACGTCGGAGGAGCCGGCAATCGCGGTCAGTGCGGCGCAGACCAGGCCACCTGTGCAGCTTTCGGCAGCGGCGACCATTATCCCTCTGGCGCGACACTTTTCGAGGACGTCTGTCGCGAGCACAAGGAGGCTTTCATCGATCATCGCAAGGGTCCATGCGCTGGCAGCCGGACTGTCGCGGCTGCAAAGGCCGCAATGCCTTCGCGACGACCAATGAAGCCGAGCGTTTCCGTCGTTGTGGCCTTGATGCCGAGGCGCGACGGATCAAGGTGCAGAATTGCGCCGAGCTTCTCCTTCATCTCTGCAATGTGCGGAGCGATCTTCGGTGCCTCGGCCAGTATCGTGATGTCGGCATGCGCAATGACGCCGCCTTTTGCCTCGACCAATGACACCGCATGGCGGAGAAAAATGCTGGAGTCGACACCCCGCCATTTCGAGTCGGAAGGCGGGAAGTGAAAGCCGATATCGCCTTCACCGATCGTGCCGAGGATTGCATCGGTCAGGGCGTGCATCGGTGCGTCCGCATCGGAGTGGCCAGTGAGCGCGAAGGGATGCGGAATGCGGACGCCCAGCAATGTGACCGCCTCGCCCGGCGCAAATTTGTGTACGTCGAAGCCTTGCCCGACACGAACGTCGGGAAGCCCGGCGAAGGTCTTTGCGGTGAGCAGCGCGTCGGCGTCCTGGATATCGGACGGGGTTGTAAGCTTGCGATTTTCCATTTCGCCAAGCACGATGGCAATGCGATGGCCGGCACGCTCCGCCACGGCGGCGTCGTCGGTCAGGCCGAACTGACCGGATTGTGCGGCGAGAGCATGGGCCTCCTGAATCAAGGGGTACTGAAAGCCCTGGGGTGTCTGCACCGACCATAAATCGGCGCGGTCGACGGTCCCCGAAACGATTCCGCCCGGTGCGCGTTTCATCGTGTCGCTGACGGGCAGGCCGGGGATCACGCACGGATGATGAGCGAGGCCGGCAATGACCCGGTCGATGAGTTCCGGTGACACGAAAGGCCGTGCTGCGTCATGTATGAGAACATGTGTCGGATTGTGCAGCCTGAGCGATTCGACACCCTTCCGGCATGATTCCTGACGGGTCTCGCCACCACTGACAGGAGGGTCCAACGCCAAACCGGCGGTTGCCTCCAGAAATAGGTCGCGATGCTCAGCGGCAATGACGGTGCATACACGCTCAATCCGGGGGTGATCGCAAAACGCCTTCAATGTCCAATAAATGACGGGCTTTCCGGCAATCGTTTGGTACTGCTTGGGCTTCGGGCCACCAGCCCGCGAGCCACTCCCAGCCGCTACAATGATTGCGATCACTGTCATATGTCGCCTCTAACAGTGCGCGAGGCGGGCGGCAAGGAAGTGGCTTGACGCAATTGGGGAAGCGAGTAGTCTGCATAAAATACAATCAGGTGGACGGTTTGCCTAAAATATGGGCATTTGTATCGGTAATTTGCAGCTCGCCAATCCGGTTTGCCTCGCTCCAATGTCGGGTGTCTCGGATGGCCCGTTTCGCCTCGTGGCGCATCGTCACGGTGCCGGCCTTGTTGTGTCCGAAATGGTGGCAAGCGAGGAACTCGTCAAGGCGAGGTCCGATATGCTGCGCCGCGCCGCGGGAACCGGAAGGATTGCGCCATTGGCAATCCAGCTTGCCGGCCGCGAAGCGCGCTGGATGAAGGAAGCGGCGAAGGTTGCCGAGGATCTTGGCGCCGATCTAATCGATATCAACATGGGATGTCCGGCACGCCAGGTGACCGGTGGCTTGTCGGGATCAGCCTTGATGCGCAATCTCGATCACGCCAGCGCGCTGATCGAGGCAACTCTTGCCGGAACCTCGAAGCCCGTGTCACTCAAGATGCGGCTTGGATGGGATGCGGCATCAATCAACGCTCCCGAACTTGCGCGCCGTGCTGAACAGCTTGGTGTTGCGATGGTTACGGTTCACGGACGAACCCGCTGCCAATTCTATGGCGGGACGGCGGACTGGTCGGCCGTGCGGCATGTCAGACAGGCGATCACGATTCCGCTCATCGTCAATGGGGACATTGTCACTGTCCAGGATGCGCGTCGCGCGCTGTCGCTTTCGGGCGCAGATGGCGTGATGATCGGCCGCGGCGCCTACGGGCGACCGTGGTGGCCGGCCGTCATTGCCCACCAGCTCAATCCATCGCAGGGCAGAAAGGCGCCATCGATTGCGGAGGAGTGCGAGCTCCTGACCGAACAGTATCTCGACACTCTCGACCACTATGGTGCCCAGAAGGGTGTCCGGATTGCGCGCAAGCATCTCGGCTGGGCTGTGGAGCGTGTCGTCGAGCGGCATTTGGTGCCTTCGAACGTTGCTGCGACCCAGCGACGCCTGTTGTTAGCTGCAGGAAGTGCGGCTGATGTCGTACGACATCTGCGCCACCTCTACACGATGGCTGAAGACAACGTCGCACTGGCAGCCTGATGATGAGCCCTCCATCGCTTGCTGACGATCGCGACAGCGCCTCGCTTCCAAGCGAGGCAGCCATTCTCGACGCTCTGCCGGACGCCGTTCTTGTTGTCGATGCAGATGACCGGATTCGCTTTGTCAATTCCGGCGCGGAGGATTTTTTCCAAGCGAGCAGCACCACGCTTGTCCGCTACCGACTGACCGATCTCGTCCACAGCTCAAGTCCTCTGCGAGAGGCCGTAACCCAGGTCCGGGCCGCAGGAGGCGTCGTCACCAAATACGCGGTCAATGTCGGAACGCCGCGCACCGGCGGCGAAAGGCCGGTCGATCTGCAGGCGACGAGCGTCTCGGACAACCCTTCCTTCGTCGTCGTCATGCTCCTGGCGCGCTCCATGGCGCACAAGATCGACAGGCAACTCACCCATCGCGGCGCGGCGCGCTCTGTCTCCGGAATGGCGTCGATGCTGGCTCACGAAATCAAGAACCCGCTGGCGGGCATCCGCGGCGCAGCGCAACTGCTGGAACCCGCTCTTGGCAGTGACGATCGCGCGCTGACGCGATTGATCTGCAGTGAAACCGATCGTATTCGCGACCTGGTTGACCAGATGGAGGTATTCTCGGATGAGCGTCCGCCGGAGCGCAAGCCGGTAAACATCCATGTGGTACTGGCGCACGTGAAATCGCTGGTGGAGGCCGGGCTGTCTCACCCGGTGACAATCAGGGAGGAGTATGATCCATCGCTCCCGCCTTTACTGGGCAATCGCGATCAACTGATCCAGATCTTCGTGAACCTGGTCAAGAATGCCGTCGAGGCGATCGAAGCGACCGGGCAGGCCGGAGAGATCACGCTTTCGACGGCGTTCAGGCCCGGCATGAAATTGTCGGTTTCGAGCTCGAGCGACCGTATTTCGCTGCCACTCGAAGTCTGCGTCCACGATACCGGATCGGGCATACCGGAAGATGTTCGGCCGCATATCTTCGATCCTTTCGTGACGACCAAGTCGGGCGGTCGCGGCCTCGGACTGGCGCTCGTTGCGAAGATCGTTCAGGACCATGGCGGCGTGGTCGAAAGCTTTCCGCGCGATCGTGGCACGACGTTTCGCATCTTGCTGCCGGTCCTGCGCAATCCGATCGAAATCCCTGAGACGGAGGCCGTTTCATGAGCGTGCGGACGGTTCTCATCGCCGACGATGACGCGGCAATCCGGACCGTCCTTTCGCAAGCCATCAGCCGTGCCGGCTATAATGTGCGCGCAACCAGCACCGCCTCAAGCCTTTGGCACTGGGTCGCGGAAGGGCAGGGCGATGTCGTGGTAACCGATGTCGTGCTGCCCGACGAAAATGCATTCGATGTCCTGCCACGCATCAAGAAGATCAGGCCAAGCCTGCCGGTGATCGTGATGAGCGCAAAGAACACGATCATGACCGCAATCACGGCGGCCGAGCGCGGCGCCTATGACTACCTGCCGAAGCCGTTCGATCTCAATGTGCTGGTCGAGCTTGTCGGGCGCGCGCTTGACCAGGCAGGTCGGCAGGTCTTGACTCCCCCGGCAACGGCACCCGAGCAATTGCCGATCATCGGTCGCTCCTCGGTGATGCAGGACATCTATCGGATCATCGCGCGGCTCACGCAGACCGACCTGACCGTCATCATCGAGGGCGAATCCGGTACCGGCAAGGAACTGGTAGCGCGGGCCATCCACGATTACGGCCGCCGGCGCAGGGGGCCGTTCGTCGCCGTGAACATGGCGGCAATCCCCCGCGAACTCATCGAGTCTGAGCTATTCGGGCATGAGAAGGGGGCCTTCACCGGGGCTTCGCAGCGCGTTCCAGGCCGTTTCGAGCAGGCCGAGTCAGGCACGCTGTTTCTCGATGAAATCGGTGACATGCCCTTCGAGGCGCAGACGCGGCTGCTGCGCGTTCTGCAGCAGGGCGAGTACACGACAGTCGGCGGCACCCAGCCGATCAAGACCAACGTCCGGATCATCACGGCGACCCATCGCGACCTCAAGCAGATGATCAGTCGCGACCTGTTCCGTGAGGATCTCTATTTTCGCCTGAATGTCGTGCCGATCCGCCTGCCGCCTTTGCGCGAACGCAGCGAGGATATCCCCGATCTGGTCCGGCACTTTCTTGCCCAGGCGCAGCGAGACGGCCTGCCCCACAAGCAGATGTCAAGTGACGCGCTGGAACGTCTGCGTAGCCATCATTGGCCCGGCAATGTGCGCGAACTGGAAAACCTGATCCGCCGCATCGCTGCGCTGCAGGTCGACGAAGTGATTACCGGCCCGATGATCGAGCGCGAACTCGCCGATTCGCCACGTGCGCCAGAACAGGCGGGGGATAATGCGGGGCAAACACTCGATGAGTTCCTTGAGGGACATTTCGCGCGGTATTTCGCAGGCTTCGGCGATGGACTGCCGCCTGTCGGCCTCTATGACCGGGTTTTGGCGTCGGTCGAGCCGCCCCTGATCCGCGCCGCTCTTGCCGCCACAAAGGGCAACCAGATCAAGGCTGCCGAGTTGCTTGGGCTAAACCGCAACACCTTAAGGTCGAAAATCAGGCTTCGTGACCTGAAGGTCATCCGCGGCGGCTAACTGTCGCAAATATGCCACGATCATTGTTGATTTCTGGCAACAGTATTGCTGGAACACAGGGCGCAATGCTTCAGGCACTATCGACAGGCCAGGCGGCTCCACCGGTTCGCCGCATACACGCGTGGATCGGTATATTCATCGTATGCCTTGCCATCGCGGTCGGCCTTGCAACTTATGCGATCCTGACCGGCCTGACGCCCGTCAAGCCGGCCGCGCAAGTCATCCGGGCCCTCCTTGGCGTCAATTTGGCGCTGGTCGTGATCATGCTCGGCATGATCGTCTGGCAGCTCTGGGGTCTCATCGTCGCCAAGCGCCGCAAGACCGCAGGCGCAGGCCTCCATATCCGCCTGGTCTCGCTATTCAGCCTTATTGCGGTTCTCCCGGCGCTGATCGTTGCGGCCTTCGCGGCAGTGACCCTCAACCGCGGTCTGGATGCGTGGTTTTCTGAGCGGACACGCTCGATCGTCGATACTGCCACGCAGGTCGCGGAAGCCTACATCAAGGATCACGCGGAAACGGCCCGCGGCGACGTCGCGACCATCTCCGCCGACCTCAACCTGCAAAAGGAGATGTTCGACGATGATCGGCAGAACTTCGTCAAGCGCGTCGCCCGCCACGCCGTCCTGCGCGGCCTGGTCGGTGTCTTCGTCTTTGACGTCAAACTCAAGCGGGTCGATGCCAATGTGACGGCGAACAATCGCATTACCTTCATTCCACCGACGCAGGAAATGATCGATCTCGCTGACAAGGGCGAGTTGGTGGTCATCCCGCCGCGCGAGGGTGGGAATGTGGTGCGCGCGCTGATCAAGCTGCAGAGTTTCCCGTCGCACTATCTCTATGTCTATCGCACGCTCAATCCTTCAGTGCTCGAACAGCTGGCGAAGACGCGCGCGGCGAAGGCCGAGTACGATCAGCTTCTCGAGCAGCGCGTTGGCGTGCAAGTGACCTTTGCGCTGATGTATGCCGGCGTGTCGCTGATCTTCCTTCTGGCCGCGGTGTGGCTTGGCCTCTGGTTCTCCGATCGCCTCGTGGCGCCCATAGTCAGACTGCTTGATGCGGCGCGAGAAGTGTCGCGCGGCAATCTCGACGCCAAGGTGGCGGTGATCGAGGGACCTGGCGATCTCGCGACACTGGGCCAGACCTTCAACCGCATGACGGAGCAGCTCAAGGAACAGCGCAACGAACTGGTGAGTACCAATCAGCAGCTCGATGAACGCCGGCGGTTTACCGAGGCGATGTTGTCGGGGGTGAGCGCAGGCGTGGTAGGCCTCGATCCAGACGGGCGTATCTCGATGGTCAATCGCTCCGCGACGACACTCCTTTCAAAGAGTGCCGACGAGCTGGTCGGCAAGACGCTGGCCGAAGCGCTGCCAGATTTCGAGCCGGTGCTCGAACAGGCCATCATCCGCGCATCGGGCTCGGCCGAGGGGCAAGTCAACTTCAGGTCCGCCAAGAAGGATCGCAACTTCATCGTTCGCGTTACGACGGAGGGTTCGGAGGACACCGAGCACGGCCATGTCGTGACGTTTGACGACATAACCGAGCTCGTTTCGGCGCAGCGCAACTCGGCCTGGGCCGATATTGCGCGGCGCATCGCCCATGAGATCAAGAACCCGCTTACGCCGATCCAGCTTTCCGCCGAACGCCTCAGGCGCAAATACGGCCGCGAGATACAGACCGACAAGCAAGTCTTCGAGCAGTGCACGGACACGATCATCAGACAGGTCGGCGATATCGGTCGCATGGTCGACGAATTCTCGGCCTTCGCGCGCATGCCAAGCGCCGTGCTCGAGCTTCAGGACCTGACGAGCGTTGTGAAGGAAGCCACGGTGCTGCAGCGGGTGAGCTCCGCGGATGTGTCGATCGAGGTGGTGACGGATGACAAGCCGCTGATGTTCCCGTTCGATCGCCGCCTTGTCACCCAGGCGGTCACCAACCTCGTAAAGAACGCGCGCGAAGCCATTGAGGCTCGCCAAAGCGTCCAGCAGGAGCCGCCGGGACGCATTCTCGTCGAGGCTTCCATCGAGAACGAGGCGCCGTTCATCCGGGTGACCGATAATGGCGTCGGGCTGCCCAAGGAAAACCGGCACAGGCTGACCGAGCCCTATATGACAACGCGCGAAAAAGGCACCGGCCTCGGCCTGGCGATCGTCAAGCGCATCATGGAAGAACATCGCGGCCGAATCGTCCTTGAGGATTCGCCGGAAGATTTCGATGGCGGGCTCGGCGCGCGCATCACCCTCTATTTCGAACCGATACCTGCTACCCAACTTGCTGAAACCGCCTGAGGCCGGAGCGTTACATGTCAGCAGACATTCTTGTCGTCGATGATGAAGCAGACATCCGGGAATTGATTGCCGGCATTCTGCAGGACGAAGGCTATGAAACGCGGCTCGCCCACAATTCCGATGCGGCGTTGATGTCGATTGCCGACCGGCGTCCCTCGCTGGTGATTCTCGACATCTGGCTGCAAGGCTCTAAGCTGGACGGACTCGATCTCCTCAACGCAATCAAGGAAAAGCATCCGGAGCTTCCGGTGGTGATCATTTCCGGTCACGGCAATATCGAAACCGCGGTCTCTGCGATCCGGCGCGGGGCTTATGATTACATCGAGAAGCCGTTCAAGGCCGACCGCCTGATCCTGGTTGTCGGGCGGGCGCTCGAAACGTCCCGGCTCAAGCGCGAGAACGAGGAGCTGAAAAGCCGTGCCGGAACGGAAGCCGAGCTTTTGGGAAACTCGGCTGCGATGCGGCAATTGCGCCAGACGCTCAAGAAAGTGGCGCCGGCCAACAGCCGGGTGCTTATTTCCGGCCCGATGGGCTCAGGCAAGGAACTTGCCGCCCGCACGCTTCACACACTGTCCCTCAGGGCTGAAGGTCCCTTCGTCATCCTGCCTGCGGCCACGCTCGAGCCGGAACGGATGGAAGAAGGATTATTCGGAATCGAAGATACGGCCGGCGGAATGCTGCGGGTGGGCGCTCTCGAAGAGGCGCACGGCGGAACGCTCTATATCGATGAAGTCGCCGACATGCCGCTTGAGACGCAAGGCAAGGTGCTGCGCGTTCTCGTCGACCAGACGTTCCAACGGGTAGGGGGTGCAAAAAAGGTCAAGGTCGATGTCAGGATCGTGTCCTCGACAAGTCGCGATCTCGTTGCGCTCATTTCCGCCGGCAAGTTTCGGGAAGACCTGTTCCACCGCCTGAGCGTCGTACCGATCCGCGTTCCCGCCCTCTCG
Source organism: Hyphomicrobiales bacterium (assembly GCA_016793355.1). GTDB lineage: Bacteria > Pseudomonadota > Alphaproteobacteria > Rhizobiales > Aestuariivirgaceae > JAEUMG01. Next base: position 2,266 of record JAEUMG010000087.1, on the reverse strand, counting down.
GAGCGTCGCGAAGACATTCCGGAACTGATCGAGCATTTCGGGCGGGCCTTCTCACTTGCATCCGGCCAGCCGGCGCGGAAACTCGCTGAAGACGCGACCGCCGTGCTTCAGACGCATGACTGGCCTGGCAATGTGCGCCAGCTTCGCAACAATGTTGAGCGGATCATGATCCTCGCCGGCGGCGAACCGTCCAGCCCGATCACGGCATCAATGCTACCGCATGATGTAGGCACTTCGGGAAACGGGACCGGCAGCGGCTTCGGCGGCGAGCATTTGCTGGCCATGCCCTTGCGCGAGGCGCGGGAGGCGTTCGAGCGCGATTATCTCGCCGCGCAGCTTTCGCGCTTCGGCGGCAATATATCGCGAACCGCCAATTTTGTGGGTATGGAGCGATCGGCACTGCATCGCAAGATCAAGCTGCTCGGCCTCACATCACGCGGTGATGCTGACGAGGCTGCGGCCTAATCACCAGGAATGAAAGCAAAGACCCCGTCGCAATGCTGCGACGGGGCCAAATTAGTCTATGCTCGCGACCTTGCGACTATTTCGGCTGCGGCACGAGACGCAAATAGGGTTTCAGGGTCTTCCAGCCGCCCGGGAACTTCTCCTTCGCGGCTTCATCCGAGATTGACGCGAGGATGATCACGTCGTCGCCCTGCTTCCAGTTCGCCGGGGTCGCTACGGATTTCGTGGCCGTGAGCTGAAGCGAGTCGATCACACGCAGCACCTCGTCGAAATTTCTGCCGGTGCTCATCGGATAGGTAATGATGAGCTTGATCTTCTTATCGGGTCCGATGACGTAGACATTGCGGACCGTCGCATTGTCGGCGGCGGTGCGGCCCTTGGCTCCGCCCGTCGCATTGGGGTGGATCATGCCGTAGAGCTTCGCCACCGCGAGATCGCTGTCGCCGATCATCGGATAATTCACATCGGCGCCGGTTACTTCCTTGATATCGTTCTTCCAGCGCTTGTGATCCTCGACCGAGTCGACCGAGATGCCGAGGAGCTTCACGTTGCGTTTGTCGAACTCATGCTTGATCTTGGCCATATAGCCGAGTTCGGTGGTGCAAACCGGCGTGAAATCCTTCGGGTGCGAAAAAAACACCACCCATGAGTCGCCGATGTAGTCGTGGAATTTGATGTGACCTTCGGTGGTTTCGGCTTCGAAATCGGGCGCGACATCGCCAAGTTGAAGTGCCATTTGGACCTCCTTTGCAATCGAGCCTTGATATAGGACAGCCGGCGTTCGGAATAAAGAACCAACTGTTCAGGATTTGGTCGAGCGCTTGACCGCCTCGGGCGCCGGCGGATAGCGGCTCTGGAGGTCGCGGTCAGTCACCGACATGTGGTTGCGCGTGTATTGCTCGGAAGCGTCGCGCAGAGGCTGAAAGTCCCAGGGAAAGCGTTCACCGCGCTTGAGGGCTTCAAACATCATCAGGCGGGCCTGCTGGCTTTCAAGCACCTGGCTGTGAATGCGCGGAATGTCGAATTTGGCAAGGATCTCGTTTCGAAATGACGCCGCGAGGTCGGGATTATCGGATGCGAGGTTGCGCCGCTCCTGCGGATCGTCCTTGAGGTTGAACAACTGATCCGGGTCAGTGGGACAATAGATGAATTTCCATGGTCCACGCCGGATCATATAGATTGGGGCGACTGCTCCCTCAGCCAGGTATTCACCCCAAGCCGTCGCCTCGGGATTCTCGGGCGCACCCTCGAGCAGTGGGAGAAGCGATCTGCCGTCGACGGGGCGAGCAAGCTCGGAACTGGCCTGTCCGCCAATTTCGACAAGCGTCGGTAGCAGATCGACCAGCGAAACAGGTTCTTCGACACGGCGGTGCGCGAAGCGCTTAGGCGACCAGACGATCAGCGGAACATGGGCCGAATATTCCAAGAATGACATTTTGTACCACAGGCCGCGCTCGCCGAGAAAATCGCCGTGGTCGGAACTGATGACGATGACGGTATCGTCAAGCGAGCCGGTTTTGCCGAGCGCGTCGAGCAACTCGCCGATCAGGCTGTCGACATAGGTGATGTTGGCATAATAGCCGTGCCGCGATGAGCGGATATCGGCATCGGTGATGTCATATTCCTCCATCGCCGACATGCGATAGAGCCGCTGGCTGTGCGGGTCCATCTTTGTGAAGGGGATGGCCGGTGTGGCAGGCAGGTCGATCTCTTCGTCCTGATAGAGATTCCAGTATTTGGCGCGCGCTGCATAGGGGTCGTGGGGATGCGTGAAGGACGCCATCAGACAAAACGGTGTGCC
>JAEUMG010000081.1 GCA_016793355.1 Hyphomicrobiales bacterium | reverse complement strand
TCGCCCTGTTTTTCCTCGTGCCGTTCATCCACGAGGTGGGATTCTACTTTGTTCACCGGCTGCTGCATTGGCCGCCACTGTATCGCGTCGCCCACAAGCTCCACCATCGCAACACCAATCCGGGGCCATGGTCGGGCCTGTCCATGCACCCGATCGAGCATCTGCTGTATTTTTCGCCCATCCTGTTGTTCTTTGTGATTCCGGCCCACCCGATCCACATGATCAATCTTGCCTCGCGACTGGGCCTGGCACCGTCGGAAGGGCATACGGGATTCGACCGTCTGGTGGTCGGCGAGGAGACCAGCATGGATGCTTCCTACTTCGCGCACTATCTGCATCACAAGTATTTCGAGGTGAACTACTCCGATGGCATGGTACCGCTCGACAAGTGGTTCGGGTCATTTCATGACGGGACGCCGGAAGCCGACGAAGCGATGAGAAAGAGGCGGCTGAGGCAGGGTGTTTAGAGTGGGACAAGCCCCATTTTTCTTCCGCCGCGCGTCACCCATATGTCCTCTCCCGCCTGCGGGAGAGGACAGGGGCCCATTGGGTAGCAATGGGAAAGGTGAGGGCGATTCGCAAGTTCGATCCCCTCATCTCCCCATGCCGCTTGCGCGACATGGGTCCCTTCTTCTCCCGCAAGCGGGAGAAGACAAGTGCTCAGTGTACGGATAATCGCGCTCACTGCCCCTCGCGTTTGAGCATCAGATCGACGCCATTGACCGCGTTCTGAAGCTGTCGAAAGGCAAGGATGTTCATGCGCAGATAGGCCGCGGTGACATGCGGCGTGCCGTCCTTCTCCGGGAGGGCGACCTTCAGCGTGAAATGCACGATGCCGTTGTAATGGCCGAAGGTCTCGACATCGTCGAAGAAGATGATCGGCGCCTGGGCGCCGCGATTTGCGATCGGCAGATCGGCGAGCAGTTTTTCGATCGGCGCGGCTGTCTCAGGTTCGTCGGCCACGATGGCGCTCCTTGCGATAGGGCAAGGCGACAGAATGCTGGCGCCGCGTCCGCCTGTCGAGTCCAGCCTTTCGGCATGGGGGTTCCTGCCGGAGGCGGTCCTCACCGTCATCCAACTGACGCAGATGCGCCTGATGACAACTCCCGCACCGCGATGTAGCATTTCGCAGGTGCGAAATCGCATAGCGGGGGCAAACTTGGCCAAAAACGCATCGAAGCTCGGGCCCAAGGCGCCGCAGATCGTCGTGCTGGTCGGCGCGACGGGCGACCTGTCGCGCCGCAAACTGCTGCCCGGCCTCTATCATCTGTGTTCTTCCGGATTCATTCCCGGCTGCCGCATAATCGGTGTCTCGCTCGACGACATGAATGCGGAAGAATTCCGCGCCCTTGCCCGCAATGCGCTGGCGCAGTATTCGACGCGCACGGTGAAGGACGAGGAATGGGCGACCTTCGCCTCCGGCCTCGATTATGTGCCGATGTCGGCCGGCCCCGAGGCGCTGAAAGCCGCCGTCGAGCGCGCCCGCGCCGCTTTTCCGACCGAAGCGCGCTGCCTGCATTATCTGAGCGTGCCGCCCAATGCGGCGCTTCCCGCCGTCCACATGCTCGCCGAAGCGGGGCTGTCCGACGGCTGCCGGGTGATCATGGAGAAGCCCTTCGGCACCGATCTCGCAACCGCCGTCTCGCTGAACAACCGCCTGCATGAAGTCTTCGACGAAGACCAGATTTTCCGCATCGATCATTTTCTCGGCAAGGAGGCCGCGCAGAACATTCTCGCCTTCCGCTTTGCAAACGGTCTGTTCGAGCCGATCTGGAACCGCACTTTCATCGACCATGTGCAGATCGACGTGCCCGAGGCATTGGGCCTCGGCAAGCGCTCGGCCTTTTACGAGACGACCGGCGCCTATCGCGACATGGTGGTGACGCATCTTTTCCAGATCCTCGCCTTCATGGCGATGGAACCGCCGACCGCGCTCGAACCCGCGCCGATCAGCGAGGAGAAGAACAAGGTCTTCCGCTCCATGTTGCCGATCGACCCGAAGGATGTGGTGCGCGGGCAGTATATCGGCTATCGCCAGGAAGAAGGCGTCGATATCGAATCGGATACCGAGACCTTCATCGCGCTCAAATGCATGATCGACAATTGGCGCTGGGCCGGCGTTCCCTTTTTCCTGCGCACCGGAAAGCGCATGGCGGAGGGCCAGCGCATCATCTCGATCGCCTTCAAGGAGCCGCCGAGGAGTATGTTTCCGGCGGGCTCGGGCGTGGGCGCGCAAGGCCCCGATCATCTGACCTTCGATCTCGCCGACGCGACCAAGATGTCGCTGTCATTCTACGGCAAGCGGCCGGGTCCCGGCATGCATCTCGACAAGCTGAGTTTGCAATTCGCGATGAACGACACCGATCGCGTCGGCGACGTGCTCGAAGCCTATGAGCGCCTCATTCTCGATGCCATGCTCGGCGATCACACGCTTTTCACGACGGCCGAGGGCATCGAGCGCCTGTGGAAACTCTCAATTCCCTTGCTCGACAATCCGCCGCCGGTGAGACTCTACGAGCAGGGCTCCTGGGGGCCGAAATCCATCCACCAGCTCGTCGCCCCGCATGCCTGGCGCCTGCCTTTCGAGCGCGCCTGGAGAAATGCCGCGCCGAAGGAGTAAGTCAGTTCCCCTCCCCTCGATGGGGAGGGGCTAGGGGTGGGGTGGCCCTATCGAATGACCCCCACCCTCAATCCCTCCCCACAAGGGGGAGGGAAATGTGCCGAGTATGCTTGACGCAGGGCCGCCATCGCGCGAGACGGTGCGGCCCCGATGACAGCACCGCAAACCAGCAAAATCACCCATCGCTCGGTGCTCGCCATCGCCGTGCCGATCATGCTGTCGAACGTGACCGAGCCGATGATTGGCGCGGTCAATGCCGCGGTGATCGGGCAACTGCCGGAAGCCTATTATATCGGCGCCATCACGGTTGGCGCATTGATCTTCAATTTCATCTTCTGGGGCTTCGGCTTCCTGCGCCTCGGCACCGGCGGACTCTCGGCGCAGGCAGCCGGCGCCGGCGATACGCAGGAACTGGTGGCGGTGTTGTTGCGCGCCTTGCTGATCGCCGGAGCCGCCGGGGTGGCGCTCATCGTCCTGTCGCCGGCCATCGGCGCCTTCGCCTTCCGGCTCATCGAAGGCTCGCCCGAAATCGAGGCGCATGCGGCGACCTATTTCTATATCCGCGTTCTCTCGGCGCCCTTCGCGCTCGCCAATTATTGCCTGCTCGGATGGTTTGTCGGCCAGGCCCGCGCCCGCACGGCGTTCCTGATCCAGATTTTTCTCAATCTCACCAACATGGTGCTCTGCATCATCTTCGTCATGGGTCTCGGCATGACCTCGGGCGGCGTGGCCTTGGGCGCGCTCATCGCCGAGACCGCCGCGGCGCTGCTCGGACTCTCCATCGCTTTCAGGCGGTTACGGGCCATGGGTGCGCGCTTCGATCATGTGCGCGTCTTCGATCGCGCCAGGCTGATACGGACTCTCGCGATCAATCGCGACATCATGATCCGCACCATCTGTCTCGTCTTCGCCTTTGCGTGGTTTACCGCGCGCGGCGCCAAGGCGGGCGACGTCATCGTCTCGGCCAATGCCGTGCTCATGCATTTCTTCGAGATCGCCGCCTATCTGATCGACGGCTTCGCTTTCGCGACCGAAGCCCTGATCGGCCAGGCGGTCGGGGCGCGCGACCGGTCGCGCTTCAACGATGCCATGCGGCTGACCTGGGTCTGGGCCTGGGCGACGGGCGTCGTGGCCTTCGCCATCGTCTGGTTTGGCGGACCGTTCTTCATCGACCTCATGGCGGTCAATCCGGACGTGCGCGAGGTTGCCCGGCAGTATCTCTTCTGGGCGGCTCTCGCGCCCCTCGTCGGGGTCGCCTGCTTTCAATATGACGGCATTTTCACCGGCGCGACGCAGACGGCCGATATGCGCAACATGATGATCGTTTCGCTCGCAATCTACATGCTGGCCTGGTGGTGGCTGGAGCCGGCCTACGGCAATCTCGGGCTGTGGCTCGCCATGATCGTGTTCTTTGCCGCGCGCGGCGTCACCTTCGCCATGCGCATGCCGGCGCTGCGGCGGGCGGCCTTTGGGTGACGACCCCACCCGGCGCTTCGCGCCACCCTCCCCTTGCTGTCGCAATGGGAGGGAGAACTTTCCCTCCCCGGCTTCGGGGAGGGTGTCACGCGTCAGCGTGACGGGTGGGGTATCTGTTAAAACGTAACCCGGTTCGTCAGTACAAGGATGAGCAGGAGAGCGGGGGGTTCCCTCACCCGATCGACTGATAGCGCGCGATCGCGCTGCGCTCCAGCGCGGCCGTGACGAGCTTGTCGAGCCCAAGCCGGTCGCGCAGGATGGCGAGGAAGCGCAATTCCGTGCGTCCGACGACGAGATCGGCCGCCGCCACTTCGACGGCGAGCGCATAGGCCGTCTCGCGCAGCTTCGGACCCAGCGCCTCGCTGACAAGGCCGAGCACCGCCTCGAGCCCCTCATTCTCCTGGAGGATCTCGCCGCATTCCTGCGCGACGGTGGTGAGCCGCGTCTGGTCGAATTCGCGGAAGGCCGGCAGATGGCGCACGATATGGCCGATTTCCTGCAGTTCCGAAGTCTGGATATTGCCGCTCACCCCCGACATGGTGACCATGACATAGATGAGGGCCTGTTCCGGGCTGATCGTGTGCGCCATTTCGTTCTCTCCAATGCTTGCGCGAGTGGCTAGCCGGTGAAGGCGTTATTGTCCAGCCGGAGATAAGCTAATGTCGCGGCCTTGCGGAGAGCGGCAAGGCGTCGAAAAGCTGCGGCTCGGCGCTCTTGCCCGCGCCCTCGATGGTGAGCATGCGCAGCTTGGTGTCGACGCCGCCATCGGCGGAGAATCCCCCGGTCTTGCCGTTTGCCGCGAGCACGCGATGGCAGGGCACGACGATCGGCCAGGGATTGCGCCCGAGCGCCTGGCCGACGGCGCGCGACAGGGTCTTGTCGCCGAGCGCCAGGGCGATCTCGCCATAGGTTTTCGTTTCTCCCGGCAGGATGGCGCGCGCCAGTTCATAGACGCGGATGTGAAACTCCGGCTGGCCGTCCGTGTCGAGCACGAGGTCTTTCAGATCGTCGCGGCCGCCTTCAAGCAAGGCGCGGATGCGTTCGATGGCTTTGGCGATGTCAGGGGACGGCTGCGCCTCCTGCGCGTCGGGGAAATGCCGTCCGATCCGCGCCCGCATCTGGGCTTCGGTCTTTTCAGGCAAGGAAAGCGCCTTGATGCCGGCTTCGCCCCAGAGGATCGCGCATCGGCCGATGGCGGTGTCGAAAACTGCGAAGGCGATATCAGACATGCCGGGCCTCAATCGCGCGGATACCACCATTGCCCGGCAATCACCGTGCCGCGGGCATGGAGGCGCTGGCGGCCTTCCAGATGTTCGCCAACCACGTCGACATAGTCGAATGTGCCGTCATCGAGCGACAGGATGGTCGCATCGCCGGGCGAACCGGGTTTGAGCGTACCGAGCTCGTGCCGCTTGACGGCGCGGGCCGGAATTTCGGTCGCCGCCTTGATCACGCGGTCCAGCGGCATGCCGAGGCAGAGGAATTTCGACATCGTGGTGACGAGATCGAAGGCCGGCCCGTTAATGCACAAGGCGTGCACGTCGGAGGAAATCGTGTCGGGCTCGAAGCCGTTGGCGAGCATGGCGCGCGCCGTCTTGAAGGAAAACGAGCCCATGCCATGGCCGATGTCGAACATGACGCCGCGCTCGCGTGCCTTCAGCACCGCCGGCTTCACCGTGCCTTGCGCCGTGCAGGGCGCGTTGGGGAAGGGTCGGAAGGCGTGGGTCAGCACATCGCCTGGCCTGAGCCGCGCGATGACGTCCTCATAGGACGGCGGCGGCTCGTCGATATGCGCCATGAGCGGCAGGCCGGTCTCTTCCGCCGTCTGGAGTGCGAATTCAAGCGGTGCCACGCCCTGGTCGCCCGAGGCATGCCGCCCGACGCGCACCTTGATGCCGACGATATGTTCGGGATTTTCCGCCGCGACCCTGACCGCGCCGATGGGATCCATGAGGCGGAGATCCTCGCTCTCGCCGACATGCACGTCGGTGGAGAAGCCATAGATGCCGGCATGAGAAATATGGAGATAGGCGAGGATGCGGACCTGCGAAGGCTCGATCACATGCTTGCGGAAGCCGGCAAAATTGCCGGGGCCCGCCGAGCCGGTATCGACCGAGGTGGTGACGCCGCTGGTGCGGCAGAATTCTTCCGCATCGATGCCGAGCGATGTGCCGCCCCAATAGACATGGGTGTGGAGATCGATGAGGCCCGGCGTGACGATCAGCCCCGACACGTCCTTTTTCTGGGTGTGGCGCTCGGCCACGAGACTGGGGCCGATCGCCGCGACCTTGCCATTGGCGAAGGCGACGTCGAGCCTGGCATCGATCGATTGCGAGGGATCGATGACCCGCCCGCCGGTGAGAATGAGATCGTAAGGCATGGGTGAGCTTTAGCGGGGCATGGCGAAGGAGGCAACCGCGCTACCGCATGTCCTTCGCGGTGATGTCGCGGTGCCCGTGCAGAACGCGGATGATTTGCACGGTATGCTCCGCAACGCGATAGAAAGTCAGGTACTCACCGATCGCCAGGTGCCGCGTTCCATCCGCCATGTCTTCGCGTATACGTCCAGCAAATGGATAGTCCGCGAGAAGCCTTAGCCGCGTTTCAAGGCCTTTCAGTAACCTATCTGCTGCTCCCGCATTATGCTGAGCAACGTAATTCCAAATATCGATCAGGTCATCTTCGGCCTTGCGAGCAAACCGAAGAGCAAAACGACTCATGAAGCTTTCTTGGCATGCTCTGCCCGACGATGTGCCTCTGCAATGATTTCGTCCATTGAGACGAACTGTCCTGGTCCACTATCAATGCCCTCTTGGACCAGGCGACGCAGTTCCTCGACCGAGTATCCATTAAGGTCGCGGCGTTCTTTCCACTGCCGCAGGGCATCGCTGATGACATCGCTCGAAGAGGCATATTCCCCGGTAGCGACCGCTTCGTCGATCGTTTGCGCCAGCTCTTCCGAGAGCGTAACGCTGCGCTTATCCATGTGTCCCATAAAAGACCTCCTATCGGCATATTAGGAGATTGCATTTGCGACTTCAAATCACCGCTCTCCCACAAACTCTCTCACCCTTTCGATCGCATCGACGAGGCCGAGGCGCGACAAGGGCACGCCGGGCGGAAAGGCGGTCGCGAAGCGCGAGGCAAGGCGCGGATCGAGCACCACGAAGACGCCGCGATCGTCGCGCTTGCGGATGAGGCGCCCGAAGGCCTGGCGCAGACGCAGGCGAACGATCATGTCCTGCCAGGCATTGCCGCCGAAGGCTTCGCGCCGCGCACGCTCGAGAATGGTGGGCGTCGCCCAGGGCACGCGGTCGAGCACGATGAGCCGCAAGCTGTCGCCCGGCACGTCGACACCGTCGCGCACCGCATCGGTGCCGAGAAGACAGGCATCGCGTTCGGCGCGGAACATGTCGACGAGCGTGCCGGTATCCATCGGATCGACATGCTGCGCATAAAGCGTGAGCCCGCGCCCCGCCATCGGCGCGACGATACGCCGATGCACCTGGCGCAGGCGCGTGATCGCCGTGAAGAGGCCGAGCCCGCCGCCGCCTGCAGCGAAGAATAATTCGCGATAGGCGGCGGCAACCTGGTCCATGTCCTCGCGATTGACGTCGTTGACGACGAGGATGCGGCTCATCTCAGGATAGTCGAAGGGCGATTCATAGCCGGCGCGCCTGACGGGATAGGGCAGATGCACGACGCCGGTGCGCATCTCGGCATTGGTCCAATCATCGGGAATGTCGGGCGTGCGGTCTTTCAATGTGGCGGAGGTGACGATGACGCCGTCGGCTTCCTTCAGCACGCTGTTGGCGAGCGGCACGGTCGGGTCGATCCAGTGCGAATGGAGCCCGACATCGGATTCGCGGCCCTGAATCTGGTCGACCGAGAACCAGTCGACAAACATCGGATTGGCGCCCTCGAGCAGGCGCTCGAGCATCGACACCCAGCCCGAAAGCACAAGATCGCCGCGCCGCCTGAGCGAACGGCTCAAGGCTTCGATGCGCCCGCGATCGTAAGTCGACAGTTCGGCCGCCTCGTCATCGAGCTTGCGCGCAAGCTCCTTGGCGAGCGTCAGCATCGGTCGTCGCAAATCGATCAAGGCCGCCGCCAACGTGCCCGCGGCTGCGGCGAGACCGTCGACAGGCGGATCGCAATCGGCTTCGAGCGAATGGCCGGCATTGTACTCGGCGCGCGCGAGAACCTGTTGGCGAACAAGGGCGAGGAATTCTTCGGCCGGTCCATCCGGTACGCCCGCCTGGATGCGGCGGGTCCAGCCGGGGCCCGGCAGGTTTCGCGCGGCGGCAAGGATATGTTCCAGCGCGCGCTCGGCCGTGTCGCTGTCGGAAACGAGATCGCCGATGCGCTCGGCCAGTCCGCGCCCGCGCCGGCCTTGCGCCTCCGGCCCGCGCAGCCAGCGGCGCAATTCCGCGGTCTCGAGCGCCGTGAGGTGACCGGAGAAAGCGGAATCCGCCGCATCGAAGAGATGATGGCCTTCATCGAAGATCAAACGCCGCAAGCCGCCGGGTGCTGCTTCTTCCTCGTCTGTCTTCGCAACACCGAGCGCGTGATCGACGGCGACCTGATGCAGCACCAGTGCGTGGTTGGCGATGACGATATCGGCCTTGCGCGCCGCACGCCCGGCGCGCTCGATGAAGCATTTGCGATAATGCGGGCAGGCGGCATAGATGCATTCGCCGCGCCGGTCGGTGAGGCCGAGCGTGCCGGGCGAAAGACTGCGGCCTTCGCCGTCGAGGCTCTGTTCGCCGAAGAGCGACAGGAGCCATGAGGGAAAATCGCCGCCGACCATGTCGCCGTCGCGGCTCGCATGGGCCCAGCGCGCGACGAGTGCGGCAAGTAGCGCATTGCGGCCCGAGCCTGCCGTCATGCGCCCGAAGGCTTCCTGCATGTTGAGCAGGCAGAGATAATTCTCGCGGCCCTTGCGGATCACCACGCGATGCCGCCGCTCGTCGGGATCGGGAAGCAGCCGCATGGTTTCCTGATCGAGCTGCCGCTGCAGGTTCTTGGTATAGGTCGAGACCCATACCGGTGCGTTATTGCGGCGCGCCCAGAGATAGGCAGGCGAGAGATAGCCGAGCGTCTTGCCGAGGCCGGTCCCGGCTTCGGCGAGAAGTATCAAATTTTCCTCCTTGCGCTCACGCGGCCTGAAAGCATGAGTGGCGGCTGCCGCATAGTCGCGCTGCGCGGGCCGGCTCTCCGAATCGAGTCCGAGAAGTCTTGCGAGGAGGTCCTGCGCTTCCTGAGGCTCGACGGGCAATTGCGATCCGGGCGGCCTGGGACCGTCGTCGGACCACTCGTCGAGCCGGTCCCAGACATTGAGGCCGGTGGCGAAGCCATGGGGATCGAGCCGCGGGTTTCCCGCCCGGAGAGCCGCGAGAACCGAGTTTGCCCAGGGCCAGTTCGCGCGGACGAGAAAATTGGCAAGCTCGGCCGTCTCGCGGGAGGCAGGATAAGCGGGCGAGGCCAGGCGCCCAAGCAGGTCGTCGACCAGCAAGGGCAGAAGGGCGACGGCATCGGTTCCCGGCGCCAGACCCAGGGCTCGGGCGATGCCTTCGGGCGTCGGCGTGGCGAAGCGGGCAGGGCATACGAATGCGTAGAGTTCCGCAATATCGAAGTGCTTCTGATCAGGTGCCTGGCGGATGCGGGCGCGAGAGCCGCCCGCCGCCGCGCCCAATCGCTCGATCAGAAAGGCCGAATGGCAGAGGAGGTGCGGTTTGCGGGCAAGCGCCTCGAGTGCGGTTGCCGCATCGAGCCTTTGCGTCACACCGGGGGCGGCGACGATCGCTCCGACTCCGGACGCCACCGCCGCAGGAATCGCGGCGAAGGGGTTGAGTCGCTCGGCGGCGCTGGAACGCATGAAGAACTTATCGCCCTGTTCGGCCGCGTTGGGAATGGTGAAAATTGTCTGCTGGAATTATGGTCAGGCGGTCACCCTTGCTGCCAAAACAATCATGCAATGCACAATAAAAGGTCAGAAAAATCTGTCGGCTGGAAGTCGACAGAACATAAGAATTTTCAGTGTTACAAATGTTCATTAGCAAATTCAATTAGTTATGAGAATTTAGAAATTTGTGTTGGACTTTGGCACGAGGGTTGCTCTTAATGGTGCATCGCAAACGGCTTTGGGGTTCCTCCCATTTCCTCAAATTCCCGCTTGCGCACACTTAAAGGTGACAGCGAGGGTCCCCCATGCTGTTTGCCGAGGGGGTGGGTAGCCTTCGGGTTGCTGCTACTCACCCCCACTTTTTTTCTCCATAATCCGTGACGGCCGGCCCTTGGGGCCTCATTTCCCGTCGGACTCATCCATGCAGAGCAAGCCGGATCTCTATCGCATTCGCGATTATGTCGCCGATTTCGAACGCTTCGTGGCCGAATTCCGCGATCGCAGCGCCAGGACGATCCTGACGCTGAAGAGCCGGCGCAATGTCGCCTATGGCCCGGGGCATGGCGAGCATCTCGATCTCTATCTCCCTGAGGGTGCCGGGCCGGATCTGCCGATCCACATGTTCATTCATGGCGGCTATTGGCGCGCCTTCTCCAAGGAGGATTATGCCTTCGTCGCCGACACTATCGTGGGGGCGGGCGCAATTGCGGCGATCGTCGACTACTCGCTCATGCCCAGGGCGCGGATGTCCGTGCTTGTCGAACAGGTGCAGCGCGCCTGCCAATGGCTCGCGGAGCACGCAACGGAATTCGGCGGCGATCGGAACCGCCTGACCGTCAGCGGCCATTCGGCCGGCGGCCATCTCGCGGCCATGGCCGCACTGCCCGGCGCCGGCGATTACCGCATCCGCTCGGCCTTGCTGGTCTCGGGACTCTATGAATTGGCACCGCTTGCGGCGAGCTATTTGCAGCCTGAACTGCATCTCACTCCAGAAGAGGTCGAGCGTTTTTCGCCCCTTCGCTTTCCCGGCAATTCGGCGACGCGCTTCATTCTCGCCGTTGGAGCGGACGAGACAAAGCCGTTCCACGACCAGGCCGAGGACTACTTGCGTCATCTGCGCCGCGAAGCCTGCGATGCGGAATTGGTCTCACTCGCAGGGGAGCATCACATGAGCATCGTGCTTTCGCTCGGCACGCCCGGAACTGAATGCGCGCGATTGCTCGAGAGGGTGATCGCAGATAACAACGGCTAGAATGACTCCGGCCAACGTCTTGCGCCATGGTGGACGGCGAGGATGTATGCGCCATCCACAGTTAGAGCATAAACGACGATATAGGGCGTCCGCGGCACGATGAGCTCGAAGGTCCCGAATACCCTGCCAGCGCGGCCAGAACGCGGAAACTGTGATAGCTGACCCGTCGCAAACTGCAGAATACGGTCAGCAACCCGAGCTGCGGCGGCCGGGTTGTCTTGTGCGACGTAATGACGAATGCTGCGCAAATCTTCCAGAGCGAATGGCGACCAGACAACGCTCATTTACGGGTGGGCATTGGTACCTCGTTGCTCGTATCCCACGAAGCAACCCAGCGCTTAACCTCTTCATGAGGAATGCCTTCACCACGTTCCATTCCGGCCATGGCTTCGCGGATCCGGGCGATCTGCCACTCCTGCGTCGTTACGTACTCGCTCAACGCCTCGCCGGCCAAGGCTGAGGTACTCCGACCCGTTTCCTGAGCGATCAACTCGAGTCGGCTGCGGATCGAAGCGTCAATCTCTATGATAAGTGTCGAATCTTCCGTCATGACGAACCTCGTGAGGGCGCCGAAATTGTATCATCACGAGCCTTAAGGCACAAATCGCCCCAAATTCTGATTACCGCTTTGCGACGTCGGTGTATTTACCGTCGGTGAGCAGCTGCAACTGGTCAGGCGTGAGCTTGAATACGGCGTTCGGCGTCCCGGCCGCCGCCCAGATCTCCGGGAAGGCTTGAAGGTCGGCATCGAGCAGCACGACCGGCGTGCTGCGATGCCCGACCGGCGCGACGCCGCCAATGGCATAACCCGTCATTTCGCGCACGAAGTCGGCATCGGCGCGGCCGATCTTCTCACCAATGATCTGACCGACCTTCTTCTCGTCGACGCGATTGATTCCGGAAGCGACCACCAGCACCGATCTTCCGCTTGCCGAGCGGAAAACGAGAGACTTGGCGATCTGCGCCAAGGTGCAGCCGATCGCTGCAGCGGCTTCCGCTGAGGTGCCAGTGCTCTCCTCGAACTCGACCACCTGGTAGGAGGATCCCAGAATCTCTTGGACCCACAGGGCCGATGCAGCGCTCGCCGGCTGCATGGAGGGTCAGCTGACACCCATCGGCAATTCGCTTTCGCGCCTCGCGATGAAATCGCGCAAGGCCTCGTCGATCGCCTCGTCGAGCTTGGGCTCCTCATACTGCTTGAGCATCGCCGCGGCTTTCTCGCGCCCGCGCGTATCGTGATCCTTCGCACCTTCGGCCGACCATTGCTCGAAGGAGTTGAAGTCCATGAGCGTCGGCATGAAGAAGGCATTCTCGAAATGCTCGAGCGTGTGCTGCGTACCGAGGAAATGGCCTTGCGGGCCGACTTCGCGGATCGCCGCCATGGCATCCTTGAAGTCATCGAAGCTGACGCCCTGGGCATATTTGTACCAGCCGGCGAGCTGCTCGGTGTCGGTCACGAATTTCGAGTAGCCGGCGCAAAGCCCCGCCTCGAGCCAACCTGCGACGTGCCAGATATAATTGGCGCCCGACAGGATCGCCGCATGCATCAGCATGTTGGCTTCATAGCCGGCCTGTGCGTCATTGAGCTTCGAGCCGACATGAAAGCCCGAAGTGCGCCAGGGAAGCTTGTACTTTCGCGCCAGCGCGCCCATCAGATACATCATCTGCGCGGCTTCCGGCGTGCCGCCCATCGGGGCGCCCGATTTCATGTCGACCGTCACCATGAACTGGCCGTAGATCTGAGGGCTTCCGGGCCGCACCAGTTGCGTGAAGGCGAGTCCTGCGAGCGCCTCGGCATTGACCTGTGCCACCGCGCCGACCGATGAGGCCGATGTCGATGCGCCGCACAGTGCGAAGGGCGCCAGGATAACCGGCTGGTTGTGCCGCGCATAGACTTTCATCGCATCCAGCATGGTGGCGTCCCAGACCAGCGGCGAATTGCAGTTGGTGATCGACACGACGACCGGATTGTCCCTGACGAAATCATCGCCGAAAACGATGCCCGCCATCTTCATGACGTCCTCGGCGCGTTCCTTGGCCGTGACGATGCCCATGAACGGCTTGTCGGAATGCTTAAGCGCCGAATAGATGATGTGAAGATGCCGGCGCGGTACCGGGATTTCCATCGGCTCGCAGATGATCGAACTCGAGGAATGGAGCGTCGGCGACATGTAGGCGAGCTTGTGGAAGTTGTTGAGGTCCTCAAGCCGGCCATAGCGGCGCTCATTGTTGAGATCGCGCACATAGGGAGCGCCATACATCGGCACAAAGACGGAATTCTTGCCGCCGATCGTGACAGTACGCTCCGGATTGCGCGCATGCTGGGTGAATTCGGACGGTATTTTCGATACGAGATCCATCAGCAGCGCGCGATCGATATGAACGCGATAGCCCTTTACGTCGGCGCCGGCCTTCTTCCACAGTCCCGCCGATTCATCGTCGCGGAAGTCGATGCCGACCTCTTCGAGGATCTTGAGCGACTCATCATGGATGAGGTCGATCGCCTCGTTGGGCACGATCTCGTAGACGGGAATATTGCGGGTCAGCGCCGGAAAGGACGGCACCGAGCGGGCTCGCATGGCGCGGCGCCCCTCGCGTCCGCCGCCGCGCCGGCCCGTGGCCGAAACCTGTTTCGACAATTCAAGCGTGTCCATGTGTCTGCCTGGGTCGCGTCCGTCTTCCATGGGACGCATTGTCGCCTTCCTGGCGCCCGGCGCAAGTCTTCATTGAGACGGTTCTCCGCAGGCGAGCGACAGTCTAATGTTGCGCAATGAGCAAAACCCAACCGACAGTGCTTCTGACCGGCTTTGAGCCCTATGGCGGCATGAGCGGCAACCCGGCTTACGCCACCATGCGCGCGCTCGATGGCGAGATAATCGCCGGGCACAGGATCGTCGGCCGGCCATTGCCGGTGTCGATTGCCCGCATCGGCGCGGAGATCGACGATCTGCTGCATGAGTTCCGTCCGCAAACGGTCATCAGCCTCGGCCTGGCACCGGGCGAGCCTGTGATCCGGCTCGAGCGGGTCGGACTGAACCTTGCCGATTTCGAACTCGGCGACAATGAGGGCCTAACCAGCCGCGACCAGCCGTTGTCGCGTCAGGGCTCGGCCGCACGCTGGGCAAGCCTGCCGTTGCGCCGGATCGAGGCGGCGCTTCTCGCAAAGGGCATCCCGGTGCGATTATCGGAAACCGCCGGCACTTACCTGTGCAACGCCTGCCTCTACGGCTTTCTTGAGCGGCTTGAGGACCAGGCGGTGCCCTGTGGCTTCATCCATGTGCCGATGACGCCCGACCTTGCCGCCGAGGCGATCGTCCGGCGCCGCCATGATGGCATGGATCGCCTGCCGCCGCCGTCGATGTCGCTTGACC
Organism: Hyphomicrobiales bacterium; assembly: GCA_016793355.1. GTDB lineage: Bacteria > Pseudomonadota > Alphaproteobacteria > Rhizobiales > Aestuariivirgaceae > JAEUMG01. The sequence goes on along the minus strand of JAEUMG010000081.1, from coordinate 2,642 downwards.
TGATCGTCGCCGCCGTGCGCATCGCGATTTCAGAGACGGTGTCCGGGTCTGCGCCGGCGTGATCAACCGTGCTCCGCGAACCATGCCGCAATGAAGTCCTTCAAGGCCAGGCTCGCCCGCGTCAGCCGGAATTCGGACGGCCAGACCAAGACGATGCGATGCTCAGGTTCGACGCCGCGCACCGGGATCGTGACGAAGGGCGAGCCGTCATAGCTTACGTCCACGATCGGGCGCGTGAAGGCGATCGACAGTCCGAGGCCTGCCGCGACAAAGCCGCGGACCGTCTCGAATGATCCCGACAATCGCGACATTTCCGGTCGCAGTCCATGGCGGTTGAAGAGGTCGATGAAATAACGCCGGCTCGCCGGCTGGTCAGCGATGATCAGGGGCCCGGTCGCGACATCCTTGAGGCTCAGATGCTTGCGCTTGGCGAAGGGATGATCGCGCGGAACGAGCGCATAAGGAGTGCGCACCGCAACCGTCACATGACCGAGCGAAGCGGGAAGCCCGATATCGTAAGACAGCATGAGGTCGGCTTCGGCACGTTCAAGAAGGCGCGGCAACTCCTCCAGATCGCCTTCGCGGAAGTGGACCCGAACCGACGGGTGCGCCGCCTCGAAGGCCGTAAGGATCGCCGGCGCATGGCGGGGCGCCAGATCGGCGAACACGCCGAGCGTCACCTCGCCGCTCACCGTGCCTTCATGGGCGTTGAGCGCGGCAAGCTCGCGGGCGTCCTCGATGAGCCGCCGGCTGCGCGCCACGAAGAGCCGTCCGAAGGGCGTAAGGCTGACGCCCTGGCCTTTGCGCCGCACGAAGAGCGCCTCGCCATAATCCGCCTCGATCTGGGCGATGGCAGCGGAGACGGAGGGCTGCGAGACGTTCAGCGCGCTGGCGGCCGCCGTGACGCTCTGATGGTCGGCGGCAGCGAGTGCGTACCGAATGGCGCGGAGACTCAGCATATCGGAAAAACCTATGAGGTTTGCTCAGATAAATCAAATTGCCAGATGACCGTTGAACGGGCAGGGTGCTGCGACGTAGTTGGGAGATTGGCGAAATGCCCGAGAAATACGACGCAATCATCATTGGGGCAGGGGTCATCGGCACCTGCACGGCCTATGAACTGGCCAAGACCGGACGCAAAGTCCTTTCGATCGACAAGAATTCGGTCGCGGGTTACGGTTCTACCTCGGGTTCCTGCGCTATCATCCGCACCTATTACTCGGCCTTCGAAACCTGCGCGATCGCCTATGAGGGCTGGTTCTACTGGGAAGACTGGGCGAACTACGTCGGCAGCCCCGATCCGCGCGGTATGATCAAGTATCACAATACCGGTTCGATGGTGGTGAAGACCGAACACAACAAGCAGCTTTCTCATATTTGCGAGATCATGGACCGGCTGGGCTGCCCCTATACGCATTTGACACCCGATGAGATGAAGGCGCGCCTGCCGATCATGGACACGCATCAGTTTGCGCCGGCCAAGCGCCCGGACGATCCGCATTTCGGCGAGCCGACCGCGCCGTCGATTCTTGGCGGCATCTATTTCCCCAATAGCGGCTATGTGAACGACCCGGCACTGGCCGCGCAGAATGGCGAGCATGCGGCGAAGAGCCGTGGGGCGAAGTTCCGCTACAATGCCGAAGTGGCTGCGATCCGTCAGGCTAAGGGTCGCGTCGCCGGCATCACGCTCAAGGACGGCACCGAGATCGATGCGCCGGTCGTCGTTAACGTTGCGGGTCCGCATTCGGCCAAGATCAACCAGATGGCCGGCGTGTTCGAAACGATGAAGATGAAGACCCGCGCGCTGCGCCATGAAGTGGCGCATGTGCCGGCTCCCGAGGGCTTCGATTTCGAGAAGAAGGGCATGGTCTATTCCGACAGCGATATCGCCACCTATGCGCGACCCGAGATCGGCAATCACATACTGATCGGCTCCGAAGATCCCGAATGCGATACGCGCGAATGGGTCGATCCCGACAACTACGATCGCAATTTCTCGGAACAATGGCGCGTCCAGGCCTTGCGTCTCGCCCAGCGCTTCCCGGACATGAAAATACCGTCGCGCATGAAGGGTGTGGTCGATCTCTATGACGTGACCGAGGATTGGATCCCGATTTACGACAAGTCCGATCTTCCCGGATTCTTCATGGCCTGCGGCACCAGCGGCAATCAGTTCAAAAATGCGCCGGTGGCGGGCAAGATGATGACGGCACTGATCGAGGCGGAAGCCAAGGGCCGGGACCATGACAAGGACCCGGTCGATTTTCATCTCGACCATATTGGCAAGGATGTTTCGGTGGGCTTCTTCTCGCGCAACCGCGCGGTCAATCCCAATTCGAGCTTTTCGGTGCTGGGCTAACTGACATGACCAAACACACCCGCGTTGCGGTGATCGGCGGCGGCGTTGTCGGCTGCTCGGTGCTGTATCATTTGACCAAGCTGGGCTGGAGCGATGTGACGCTGATCGAACGTTCGGAGCTCACATCGGGCTCGACCTGGCATGCGGCCGGCGGCTTCCACACGCTCAATGCCGACACCAATATGGCGGCGCTGCAAGGCTATACGATCCGTCTCTACAAGGAACTCGAAGAGAAATCCGGCCAGTCCTGCGGCCTCCATCATGTCGGCGGCATCACCTTGGC
>JAEUMG010000053.1 GCA_016793355.1 Hyphomicrobiales bacterium | reverse complement strand
GCGTTTCCCAATGAAAGAGGATCTCGCCTTTGAAAAATGTCGAGGGCGAGAATTTGCTTCGTGGGATATCACCATCGTCGAGTATTTCGCTCAAAAGCTCTTTCGCGTGCGCAATGTCCATCCGGGGGTGTGTGAAAAGCTGCCAGTCTTCCTTCATCCATTCCACAAGAAGCTTGCCATTTGGATCAGGCGCGTAGGCGTTTACCAGCAGCTCAAAAACGTCAGAGAGCTCATGCGGTTCAACTAATTCGACATCCGCCGACCCACAAAAGCTACAAGTGCCGCGAAACGGATTCTTTGACGGGATTATGTTCTTGCGAAGCCCGCGATCATCAAAGCATTCGGCACAACAATACGAAGCCATCGTGTCTCATCCAAAATATGCCGCGATGGTTTCAATGTGATGCTTCATCGAAAGCTTCTTTACGTAACCGAGGCCCGGGAAATGGCTTTTCTCGTGAAGATCACGAAACTCTTTGATCGCAGAGGTTTCTATCAATTTCGATTGTCCAGAATCCAGCTTAGCAACCAAGGAGTTTAGGGCCTCACCGAACTTTCCCGCAGGATCGGTGGGTGTGTCCTTGGTCTCTGAAACGAAGTGATAAATGAACATCGCATCGTCCTTTTCGGGGTCAATGAAGGTCAAATGAATTGCTACGGCATAAGCCGGGCCGCCACTTTCCATGTAGTCATCCCCAACGATCAGGAAGTCACCGAACCCGTTCATACCTTCTTCTTCGTATGTCACATGAAGATCTGAAAACTCCTCGACGACGGGATAATCCGCATTGCGCCGCCGCTTGAAACCATCTCGCAACAATATCCGTTCCGTGCCCTGGAAGTGCTTACGATACAGCTTACCGCAATGTGCCTCGAAAAAGATGTTGCGGGAGCTTGTGATGTCATCGCCGAGCTTTTCGGCGAGCGCCTTGGCCTGAGTAAATCCAGCATGAATTAGGGTGATCTTTTCACCCTTGTGTTTCTCGCAGCACTTCATGATATCTTCAATAGTCGTGTCCTCTTTCAGGAGAACGCCTGGCGCTATACAGGGCTTGCTAAGATAGCCCGTCTTCAAAAGTGAAGAGATTTCCTCACCATCTTCGCTGTGATCTCCGTGATGAGGATTGACGATAACAACCACATTACCGCCAGCCTCGCAAACAGCGTCTAAGGATCGTTTTAGACCAGATAGTACCTCCTTGACTGGTTCAATTATTGGTACAAACTTTGATCTGGCGAGTCTCTCTGCGGTTTCGCGAACCGTAATCAGTTCAAACTGTTTTCCGCGGAAGTAGGGATGGTACATTTCGCCACTAGTTCCAAGAGATTGCAGCGTCGAGGGGGGTGTTGACCGCCTTAACAAGCCGGCTGTGCTCGCATCTGCGAATCTGAATTGATAGCGCTGCAGCGTGGAGGGAGAGCGGAAGCTGATCTACGAGAGCGCTGAGCGGCGCCAGATTACGTGTGCGCTTCAGAATCTTCACCATCGCAAAATGTAGTTCCGCCGGCTTCAGCCTCTCGAATGAATGCCTCATGACCCCGTGCAATCTGGTATTCGGCACCTCCGGGACTGAGATGCCCATCTCGAGTAGGACTGCTTGCGCTTCTGCGGACCGTAGTGACTCGAATACCGTTACGGGGCAGATACGATCAGGGCGATCCTCCGCCTCGCGTTCAGTTGAAATTTGGTTGCGACGGGAAAGCCGCATTATGCCGATTTCTCTGGAGACCGTGTCGAAAACACCAGATAGGTGGCTGTCACCCACAATCACGTAGGCCTTGGCAAAGACTTTTTTGTAGTTGTCCATCTGATTAGCGAGACGTGTGATCGAATCGCGTTCAGATTTGATTTCGTATGCGGTTGCCGTACCATTTAGAATTACGACGTCGGCCTTACAGGTGCCCGTCCGAAACTCACTAAGTACACAAGCCGTGTTAAGCGAGTGCGTTCCGAGGAGAATCTTTTGAGTGAGCGCAGCGCGGTATACATACTCATCGCGAAGTCCGACCGATTTCAAGACCCCGAAGGCTGAGTTGAAAGCATCGCCAACGGTAGCTCGGGTTTCTCTGTTCATCTCCAGCCGCGCAATATTGTGCAGACGCGCAAACCGAGCCGACCTGCCCTTCCTGGCCATTTCTCTGTAGACAGCTGAGGAAAAAAGGGCGGACATTGCCGCAAGTTGACGTGGATCTCGCGTCACCGTCCCTCCTCGCACATTCTCAAACCTTTAGAAAAAACATAGCAGTTTACGTTGGGAAAGGAAACTCGATTCGTTTTATGCGCATACCTTAGGTGTTGCAGCCCTCGGGTCTAGGTCAAGATGCGTTCGGCAACCTGCAATCTTGACCGTCGCTCGGGACGAGGGCAGCGTTACAGTGGTATTGCTTCCCACGAGTAGCACGACCATGCCCACAACCACCGTCAAAGGCTGCTGCCCGCTCGATTGCCAAGATAGCTGCTCCTGGACGGTTTCGGTCGAGGACGGGCACGTGAAGCGCGTCGAGGGCGCCAAGGCGCATCCGATCACGCGCGGGGTGCTGTGCGCCAAGGTGCGCGATTACGAGCAGCGATTGACGGCGCCGGATCGCGTACTACATCCCCTGCGGCGCGTGGGCGCGAAGGGCGAGGCGCAGTTCCAGCGCATCTCGTGGGACGAGGCGCTCGACGAGATTGCATCGCGCTTCAAGGCGATCATCGCCGAGCATGGGGCGGAAGCCCTGATGCCGTTCCACTATCTGGGCTCGATGGGCGTCGTGCAGCGCTTCGCCCTAATGCGAGTGTTTCACGCGCTCGGCGCGAGCCTTCCGGTGGGCGGGGTCTGCGCGGTCTCGGCCGGGGCCCTGATGAGCGAGGGCCATCCGATCGGCGTCGATCCCGAGGATGCGGTGCATGCGCAATTCATCATCCTGTGGGGACAGAATGTCCTGACCACGAGCCATCATCACTGGCATTTCCTCGACGAGGCGCGCAGGCGCGGGGCGCGCATCGTGACGATCGATCCGCGCACCACGCGCACGGCCAGAGCCTCGGACCAGCATCTGCGCATAATCCCCGGTTCCGACGCCGTGCTCGCCGCCGCCATGGCGCGGGTGATGATCCGCGAAGGACTCGCCGATCTCGAAGGCGCGCGGGCCGCGGCATCCGATTTCGAGGCCTATCGCGCCAGCGTGATGGAATGGACGCTGCCGCGCGCGGCCGAAGCAACGGGCCTTGGCGCGGAGGAAATCGCGGCGCTGGCGCGGGAATTCGGGCGGGCGCGGCCTGCCCTGATCCGCGCCGGCATCGCACCGATGCAGACGGTCAACGGCGAAAGCTTCGTGCGCGGATTATCGGCGCTCACTTTCCTCGGCGGCCACTGGCGGACGAAGGGCGGCGGATTGTCGATCCTGACCATTCCCGGTCTTGCGGATGAGAATGCCGGGCGCCCCGATCTTATCGCCGGAAGCCCGCGCAGTCTCGACATCGCGAAGCTCGGCCCATTGCTCACCGATGCGGCGCTCTCCCCGCCAATCAAGGGCCTGATGGTGTGGTCGGCCAATCCGGCGGTGACCCAGATCGACTCGGGCCTGATGCGGCGAGGACTCATGCGCGACGATCTCTTCACCGTGGTGTTCGATCATTTCATCACCGACACGGCGCGCCATGCCGATATCGTTCTGCCGGCGACGACCCAGTTCGAGCATTTCGACGTGCAGGGTGCGTGGGGGCATTATTATGTCTCGGCAAACGAGCCTGCGATCGCGCCGATGGGCGAAGCGATGAGCGGCGGCGCGCTGATGCGGGCGCTCGCCGCGCGGCTCGGGCTCGATCATCCGGCCCTCGGGGAGAGCGATGAGGAGATTGCGGCGAGCGCGCTGCCGGAGGGCTGGCGGCTGGATGACTTGCGGGCGACCGGCTGGATGAAGCTTGCGCCGCAAGCGACGGGCCCGCAACTGGCGCTATCGCTTGCCGGGCCCATCGAAGCGCCCGCTCCACTGCCCCCGCAAAGGCTGCAGTTGCTGACGCCGAAATCGCATTACTTCCTCAATTCGACTTTCGCCAACATGCCGCGGCAGCAAAGATCGCAAGGGCTTGCGGCGATTGAAATCCACCCCGATGAGGCGCGGTCGCGCGCCTTGCGCGACGGCGATGTCGCGATGGTGCGCAATGGCGAGGCGGCGATGCGCCTCATGGTGAAGGTGACCGACACGATCCGGCCCGGGCTGGCCGTGCTCGAAGGCAAATGGTGGGGCGGCGACAATGACGGCGATGCGCCGATGAACCGGCTGACGCAAGCGCGCTTTTCGCCGCACGGCCAGCCTGCCTATAACGATACCTTCGTCACGATCGAGCGGATGGCTTCAGCATCCTGACGAGCACGTCGCTCTTCCGAACGAAGTGCTGCCACAGCGCGCCCGCGGCATGGAGCAGAACGGCGATGATGATGACCGGCTTGCCCAATTCATGGACTTCGCCAAGCCAACCAATGCCGAGATACCAGGCCGCGGCACCGGTCAAGGGCATGAGGAAGATCGCTGCGTAGAGGACGAGATGCACCGCCGCCGCGGCCCAGTGCTGCAGCACGCTTTCGCCGGCGGGCGGCGCCGGCACGCCGCGGTGCAAGCGGATCGCAAAGCGGAGGATGGCGAGCAGGAAAATGGCGATGCCGATATAGACATGGATATTGGCGTTCCAGAGATCGTCGGGCGTAACGTCGGTGCCGCGGCGATAGGCGCGGTAAGCCGGTTTGATGTCCTCGCCGATGATCAACTGGATGATGACCAGCGTGGCAATGATCCAGTGCAGCGAAATCTGCGTGAAACTGTAACCGGCGGGTGCAATTTTCGTAGCCATCGCGAATCTCCGAGCCCAATATTCTTTAGACTATTTCCAAAGCGCGGTCCGGCCTTGATCCAGGACAAAGGCGAAGCCGGACAGAGATGAGGACGTATGAACCATGCCAAACCCGCCGCGTCGAGGCTCAGCCCTCCTCCTTATCGATATCCAGCAAGGCATGTTCGGGCCGCAGGAGATCTGTCACGAGCCAGGAAGACTGACGGATACGCTCGGCAATCTGCTGGCGCGGGCGCGGCAAGAAAATGTGCCGGTGTTCCATGTCCAACATTGCGAGGATGAAGGGCCATTGAAACATGGCAGCGACGGCTGGCAGATCCATCCGGCCGTGGCGCCCAGTCACGGCGAGCCTGTTTTCGAGAAATGGGCGGTGAGCGCCTTCTACAAGACCGATCTCGACCAGCGCCTGCGCGAGCGCGGCATCAATGACCTGACGATCGCCGGACTGCAGAGCGAGTTCTGCATCGATACGGCCTGCCGGGTGGCGCAAACGCTCGGCTATCGCGTGACGCTCGTCGCCGACGGACACTCGACCTTCGACAGCGCAGAACTGAGCGCGGTGCAGATCATCGCGCACCACAACAAGGTGCTGTCGGGCATCGTCGCGGCGGTGAAGCCGGCGAGAGATATAATGTTCTGAGCGATCAGAATTTGATCATCTGCCTCTCAACAATGCAGCAGATTTCGTTTCGGCGAGATCAGACGGCTGCGTTGGGGGCGTTTTCCGGTGCGATTCGGTTTGGCGCGGGGATTGCAGCACGGTCAGTGCAATGCAACGAGGAGAGATGGTCAGAGTGAGAGGTGCCGGCGGGTGACCGGCGTGCTGGCGCGCTGTGCCGAGGCGCAAAAGACGGACGTTCCCGCCGGTACCATCCTCTTGGCGGAGGGGACGAAGTCGGGGCGCATTTATGTCCTCGACGCCGGCACGATCGAGGTGCTGCGCGGCGAAACGCGCGTTGCGCTGGTGCACGAGCAAGGCGCGATCTTCGGGGAGATGTCGGTGCTGCTCGATACGCCGCATACCGCGACGGTGCGCGCGGTCGGCGACGCGACGGTCTATGCTTTTGCGGATGCCGCGAATTTCCTGCGCTCCGATCCCGAGACGACGCTCGCGGTGGCAAAATTGCTGGCGCAGCGGCTGCATAGCGCCACGACCTATCTCGTCGATCTCAAGCGGCAATATGCCGGGCACACCAATCATCTCGGCATGGTGAGCGACGTTCTCGCAAGCCTGATCAACCAGCCGCCCGGCGATTTCGAACCCGGCTCGGATCGGCTGCCCGATTCTCCCTAGCCAGCAATAACCCACTCCGGCGGGCGCGCGAGGCGCGGCAAGGGCCGCGTTATCGGCTCGTCGAGGCGGATGGCCTGCGCGCCGGCCGACGACATCCAGAAGGCTTCGCGCAGGCTCGTGTCGAGCATGATGTGGGCGGGCGGCGCGCCTGAATGCTGGCCGGTGTTGAAGAGCAATGTATTGCCAATGCGATCAACCCAGGAGCCGCCCTTGACGAAGGGCGACTGGTGGATGTGTCCGGAGATGACAATGTCGGGACGGTATTGCGCGATCCAGCCCGACAATGCCTCGTCTCCCGCATCGCGCGCGCCGGTCCAGCTCACCTGTGCTTCGCGCGGCGGCGCGTGATAGACCCAAATCCAGTGACCTTTGCGCCGCGCCGCGGCGGCGGCAAGCTGCGCCCCTACCCGTTCGCGGGCCATCGGACCGTCCCACCACGGGCATACAGTGAGCAGGATATCGTCGATCAGCAACGTGTCGCCGTCCGACGACACGCGATCATGGCGGCAGCCGGCGACCCAGCGCGCGGTTTTCTCGCCATGTTCATCGCGGGAATCGAGATCGTGATTGCCCGAGCAGATGACCACACAGGACCTGTCACGCAATAGTTCCACGTATTTCTGTACAACCAGCGACTGAGCGCGGCCATCGACCAGCGAGGAGAGATCGAGATGATCGCCGGCGAGAACGACGAGATCGAAGCGCGTGGCCTCATTCACCAGCCAGTCGAACTGCGGCAGCGAATAATGCAGATCGGCAACGATCAGGGCTCTCATACGACCTTCATCAAACCGTGCTTATCGCGGATCAAGCTCGCAGGCTCTCCCGTTGCGGCAGTTCCGCCGCGCCGCGAGATTGGCGACAATGGCGGATGATTGCAAGGTCATGTGCATTTGAGGGGAGCGGCGCGGAAATTGTGCACGAAACGCACGCGCGGGTTCGACGATTACGGTCGAATCAGATAGTGATGTTTGGGGCGGGAGAGGAAGCCATGCGGGACTATATGAGCGACAGTCTCCTTGAGGAGCGCATCCGGCAACTGGCCGTCGAACAGATGTCGCAGGATCTGCGCTCGATCATCCTGACGCGCCTTGCCAATGGCAATGTCGAGGTAAGCGTGGTGCGGGAATTGACCGATTTCGGGCGACCTCCGGAGGCCTTCGTCGACAGGCATACGCTGGAATTCGTCAGGCATCACCAAGCCTGATAGGCGCAGCGACGGCATCGCTACATCAAGCCATGGCTCCCGCCGCGAGTCTGCGACTGAGCCGCCTGTCCTGCATATCAACAAGGTAAGTGTGGGCATCCGCAGCTGCCAGTTTTGGCGCATTATTGATCAACTGCATAAATTTTCATCACTTCAGACTGCGCGCAGGTCGCGCCCGAACACGCAAACGGTTGAAATCAAAAGGCTTACTGACTGGCACGACGCCTGCAATCGAGGGCGGACAGCGATGTGGGGATCCCCTGAATGAAGAAAATCGAGGCCATCATCAAGCCGTTCAAGCTCGATGAAGTGAAGGAGGCACTCCAGGAAGTGGGGCTGCAGGGTATCACGGTGACCGAAGCCAAGGGCTTCGGCCGCCAGAAGGGCCACACCGAGCTCTATCGGGGTGCCGAATATGTGGTCGACTTCCTGCCCAAAATGAAGATCGAGATCGTTATCGCCGACGAACTTGTCGACAAGGCGGTCGAGGCCATCCAGACGGCGGCCCGAACGGGGCGCATCGGCGATGGCAAGATATTCATTTCCAACGTCGAACAAGCAATCCGCATCCGTACCGGCGAGTCCGGCACCGACGCATTGTAATCGTAACATCAATCAAAAAACGTCACACCGAGAGGACGCGACAAACATGACCAAGCCGAAAGACGCCGACGCGGTAATGAAAATGATGAAGGACAAGGAGGTTAAGTATGTCGACCTCCGCTTCACCGACCCGCGCGGCAAGATGCAGCACGTCACCTTCGACGTGTCGCAGATCCATGAAGACGCCTTTGCCGAAGGGCTGATGTTCGACGGCTCGTCGATCGCCGGATGGAAGGCGATCAACGAGTCGGACATGGTGCTGATGCCCGATCCGACCTCGGCACATCTCGACCCGTTCTATGCGCAGACCACGATGGCGATTTTCTGCGACATTCTCGAGCCGACGACGGGCGAAGGCTACACCCGCGATCCGCGCATGATCGCCAAGCGCGCCGAGGC
>JAEUMG010000022.1 GCA_016793355.1 Hyphomicrobiales bacterium | reverse complement strand
CGTCAGGGCGTCGGGCTCGCATCTGCTTTTCTTTGCCACCACTCTCGACAGGCTCATCCTGGGAACGCGTCCCTTCTGGGGCGGCAAGAAAGGCCCGATCCGCGCCACGCTTCTTCCCCATCCGGTGCCGAACATTCCGCGCTGGTTGCTGCCGATCATGTATGGCGGCGAGGATCGCAAACACCCCGCCGGCGCAATCAGCTTCTCGGCGGACTCCCTCGAGATCTTGAGCGCCACGCCCTATGTCATCGACGGCGAATTCTTCGACCCGCCGGAGGGCGAGGCCTTGCGGGTCGAAACCGGGCCGGTTCTGACCTATCTTCGCGGCTAGATGCAGACCGCGACACCATCGCTCGAGACGTTCGTTGAAACCGCCCTCGCTCGCCCCGTGCCCCGCGAAATAGCGGCGATGGCGGATTCGCTGCGCGCAAGGCTCGGGCCCGGCGTCGCGGCGATCCTCGCCTATGGCTCCTGCCTGCGCGGCGTCGCGGCCACGGATTCGCTCATCGATCTCTATGTCCTGACGCCCTCGCTGAAGGCGATGCCGGCTTCCGCGTCCGCGCGATGGGCCTGTCGGATCATTCCGCCAAATGTATACTTCGCGGAATGTCCCTTTGAGGGCGCAACACTGCGCTGCAAATATGCGATGCTGCCGCTCGATCTCTTCGCGCGATGGATGGCGCCGGCAACATCCAACCCCTATTTCTGGGCGCGCTTTGCGCAGCCTTCGGCACTCGTCTACGCCGCTAGCAGCGGCGTGAAATCGGATGTGATCCGCGCCGTCGCCCAGGCGATCCGCACCGCCTATGGCAATGCGCGTGGAATTGCCGATGGCGGCGACGCACTGAATACTTGGCAACGTCTTTTCGAGAATACCTACCGCACCGAATTGCGTTCCGAGCGCGCCGATCGGGCGCGCGATATCCTGCTTGCCGATCGCGATTACTATCAGGAGGCGGCGGGCTTCGCGATGAACGCCCCGGCGGTTTCCGCGAACTGGCCCATGCGTCGCATCGCCGGCCGCGCCTGGTCGGTGGCGCGGCTCGTCAAGGCCGCCTTCACCTTTTCAGGCGGCGCCGATTACCTCGCCTGGAAGATTGAACGTCACTCCGGCGACAAGCTCGCTCTCACCGAATGGCAGCGCCGTCACCCGATCCTCGCCTCGATCACGCTCCTGCCGAGACTGCTGCGCAAAGGCGCCGTGCGGTAGCTCCTGCTCCGCCTCCCTCTTGTGGGAAACGTCAGCTGCCGCTCGGCTCTTTAGATTGTCATCCCCGGACTTGTTCCGGGGATCCATTGTGCCGATACTCCGTAGGCGGAGTTGTTTTCACGATGGATTGCCGGGACAAGCCCGGCAATGACAACAAGAATGGCCGAAAGATCGGTTGATTTGGTCGACCTAACTCGCCGCCGCCAACCGCGGCGCGCCCTGCGCGACCACTTTGCCGAACAGTTCGATGATCCGGTCGATATCGTCGCTGCTGTGCGCCGCCGAGACCGAGCAGCGTAGGAGGCACATGCGCCCCGGCGTTCCGGGCGGCAGCGCGATATTCACGTAAACGCCCGCCTCGAGAAGCGCATTCCACATGGCGATGGTCGACGGCTCGTCCGCACATTTGACGGCGACGACCGGGCTCACCTGGTCGCATCCGGTTTCAAGGCCCAGGCCCCGGAAGCCATCGAGCAATCGCTTTGAATTGCGCGCCAGGCGCTCGCGCCGTTCGGGCTCGGCGGCGAGCTTGCGGATCGCCGCGAGCGATGTCGCCACAGAGGCGGGCGAGGGCGAGGCGGTGAACATATAGGCGCGCGTCGCATAGCGGATGGTCTCGAAGAGCGGATGGTCCCCTGCCCCGAACCCGCCGATCGCGCCGACGCTCTTCGAAAATGTCCCGACCACGAAATCCACTTCCGCATCGAGCCCCGCCTCATCGCCGAGCCCGCGGCCATTGGGACCGAGCACGCCGAAGGAATGTGCATCGTCAACGAGAAGCTGGAAACCGTGCTTGCGCTTGACTTCGATAAAGTCCGAGAGCGGCGCGCGGTCGCCCAGCATCGAATAGATGCCTTCGAGCACGACCAGCCTGCCGCCTTCGTCCTCGCCGCGCGCCAGGCGCTTGTCGAGATCGCTCGCATCATTGTGCCGGAAGCGCACGAGCTTGGCACCCGATAGAGTACAGCCGTCATAGATCGAGGCATGCGAATCCGCATCGAGATAGATCGTGTCCTTGGGGCCGGCGAGCCCGGCCATCATGCCGAGATTGGCCTGGTAGCCGGTGGTGAAGACGATGCAATGCTTGCGGCCGAGGAACTTCGCCAGCGTATTCTCGAGTTCGCGATGCATCGCATAGCTGCCATTGGCGATGCGCGACCCCGTCGTGCCGGTTCCGAATTCGGCCATCGCCTTCTGTCCGGCGGCGATGCAGTCGGGGTCGAGGGTAATCCCCATGTAATTATTGGTGCCGGCGAGGATCGTCTCGCGGCCGTTGATCAACGCGCGAGTGGGCGAGAGGATCTTGTCGATGGTGAGGCCAACGGCATTGGCGCCGGCCGCCAGCATGCGGGCATGGCGCTCAGCGATCGGCCTGTGCTTTTCGAGAAGATCGACCATGTCATTTCCCTTTCCCGGCGCGGGCTTCGACCACAGACACGAGATCGTTCAGCGTGCGGGTCTCGGAGAGAACATTGAGCGGAATATCGATGTCGAAACGGTCCTCGACCTCCATGACGAAATCCATGACCGACACCGAATCGATATTGAGATCGGTGGATATATCGGTCGTTGGTTGCAGGCTGACGCCCGCCGTATTGAACGGCTGCAGCAATTCGCATAGCACCGCATAGGTCGACTGACTGTCGCTGCTCATAGAAATTTGACGCCTCCTTCGCGGAGCCGGTTTCTATCGGCCGAAGGCCGATCCCGCAACCAGCCCTTCCTTCGGTACCAGGCGAGCGTCCGCGCCAGCCCTTGCGGGAGCGGTGTCGGAGCGTCGGCACGAAGCACGCGCTCCCGGCTCACCCAGTCATCATGATAGAGTTCTCGCACCTTGCCGGGCGTGATCATTGCGGAGCGCCCGATCGCCGAGGCTCCCGAGGATAGCAGCCAGGCTGCCGCGTTCACTATCGGCCGGGGCAGAAAGACCGGCGTAACGGCGTGATCTTCCAGCGTGCTGACAGCTGCGGCAAGGTCGGCCCAGCCATAGCCGGGCGGCTCGCCATCATCGGCGTCGCGCCGCCCTGTCCAGTCCTCCTCAAGAGCTGCAACCGCAATTCGGGCGAGGTCCTTTACGTAGATAAGGGAAAAGCGGGACGTGACGCTCGAAGGGATAAGCGCGAAGCGGCCGGTCAATTGCTGGATCAGCGGCAATGTCGCCCTGTCGCCGGGTCCATAGACCGCCGGCGCTCTGATGATGGCAACATCCATCGCCCCGGAGACAGCGTCGAGGCCATCCTCGGCCGCCCGCTTGCTTGCCGCATAATCCGAAAGCTCTGGCTGTCGCGCCGCGAGCGACGACATGTGGACGAAGCGCCTGATACCGGCCCGCTGCGCCTGCACGGCGAGGCGCCGCGTGCCTTCCTCATTGACTGTGAAGAACTGCTGGCGGCCCGGCGCCGAGATCGCGCCGGCCAGATGCAGAACCGCATCGGCTCCCTCGGTCAGCCGCGCCAGGGCGTCCGCATCCCCGAGGTCGCCGGTAATGATACTTGCCTTCTCCGCAACCGGCTCGGGCAGTGCGCGACGGGTCAGCAGCCGCAATTTGTATCCACGCCCATCCAGAACCGAAAGCACGTGACGCCCCACAAAGCCGGTGGCCCCGGTCACGGCAATAGTCGAATTTTGCGTGTCTGCGATCACGTCTCTCCCATCCGCAAGGCTCGCACCCGCGAAACGTTCCAGATGCGGTAATTCAGAAGCGCGGGCCGTTAATTGGCGGCTTCGAGCAAGGCCCCGCCGGAAGCTCCGGCCAGTTTTTTGCCGCCTGCCGCGATCTCGGCAATGTCTCCCGAGAGATAGTCGGTCCGGGCGGCGGCCCGCGAGAGCTTGCCCGAAGAGGTGAAGGGCAGGCTGCGCGGCGGCACCATGACCACGTCGCATTCGACGCCCGCCGAGGCATGAACGGCGGCCGCGACCTGCCGGCGCAGGGCTTCGATGCCCGCACGGTCCGACAAGCGGCACTGGACCAGCACCACGACTGCATCTTCGCCGTTCTCGTCCTCGACGGCGATTGCGGCGACGTCACCGCTGCGCAGAGGCTCGATTCGCTCCGCCGCCCATTCGATGTCCTGCGGCCAGATATTGCGGCCATTGTGAAGGATCAGGTCCTTGGCCCGGCCGGTAATTACCAGCTCGCCGTCGAGCCAGTAGCCCATATCGCCGGTATCCATGAAGGAGTCGCTGCCGATGACGGCGCGGGTTGCATCCTCATTGTTGAAATAGCCGGCCATGACGCTCGGGCCCTTGACGAAGATCCGCCCGATCTCGCGCTCGCCCAAGGCCTTGCCGCGTTCATCGCGGATCACCGCCTCATGGCCGGGTAAGAGCTTGCCGCACACGACGAAGCGGCGTTCCCGGCCCTTCGAGCGCGCCGAAGCGCTCACCGGAACCGCCCGGCGCGACAGCTTGTACTGGATCGCATCGACGCTATCGATACGGATCGGCTTGTCGACATCGGCGAAGGTGACCGCAAGCGTCGACTCCGCCATGCCGTAGCTGGGCAGGAACGCCTCAGGCCTAAATCCGGCCACCGAAAGCTTCTCGGCGAAAAGATCGAGGATATCGGCGCGCACCATGTCGCCGCCAATGCCGGCAACCCGCCAGTTCGAGAGGTCGAGCGTCGGAGCTTCGCCATTGATGCGCCGCGCCGCAAGTTCGTAGCCGAAGGACGGCGAATAGGCGATCGTCGAGCGATTGTCCGACATCAGTTTGAGCCACAGCGCCGGGCGGCGGGCGAAGGCGGTTGTCGCCATATAGTCGACCGTCACCTGCCCCATCATCGGCGCGAGGCAGAACCCGACCAGCCCCATATCGTGATAGAGCGGCAGCCAGGAGAATGCCCGGTCATTCGGCACGACCCTGAGACCATCGCGAAGAATTCCGCGAGTGTTGGCGACGATCGCACGCTGCGAGACGAGAACGCCCTTGGGCTCGGACGTCGATCCCGAGGAATACTGGATATAGGCAGCATCGTCCGGGCCGAAGGGAATGAGTTCGGCAATCGAGGGCGGGGCTTCGCGCAACTCCTCATAGCTCATCACCACAGCGACGCCGGCCCGCTGGGCTGCCTGGGCGACATGCGGCGCAAGGTCCGTCGTGGCGATGGCGGCGCGCGCCTTGGCGGCTCGCAGCATCCCGGCAATCCGGTCCACATAGGCACCCATGCCGCCAATATGCATGCTGTAGGGCATCGGGCACGGCACCAGCCCGGCATACTGACAGGCGAAGAAAGCCTCCAAGAACTCGCTGCCGGTCTCGGCAACCAGGGCGACCCGGTCGCCGCGCTTCAGCTTGAGACCAAGAAGCCGGCGCGCCACCGCAATCGCACGGTCACGCAGGTTGCGGTAGGAGAGAATCTCCGTGAGTTGGCCGCGCGCCGAGTAGAAGTTGAAACCGGTCACGCCCTTGGCGGCATAATCCAGGCCTTCGGCGAGGCTGTTGAATTCGGCAAGCTTCTGGGGAAGATGATGATTGGTCCGCGGAGTCCGGCTCATGATCGGTGCCGCTTGCCCGACCTCTATTTCCGCCTTCGCTTCGGCGAGCTGTTTTTGAGCCTGTTTGGACAAACTGTTCACTGAGCCCCGCAAAGAAACGATTCAGCCTTGGCAAATAGCTAAAGCCGCCACTGCAGCGCACAAAATCAAATGGTGTTTCAGAATGTTACCTTCCCCAGGGATTACCACTGGGCGCGGCCGAACATCAGGCCGATCATGAACAGGGCAAGAACGCCGATGGTGAAACCCGATAGCCAGGCAAGGATGAGCGCAGCGCTGGAATGGCCGGCAATGGCGGCCTTCGCCGGCATAGCGGACGCCAAGCGGCGCTCGCGCGCGACGAGCTGATGCGCCATGTGGAGCTTGATCTGCTCCACGATTTCGGGTCGGCTTGCGGTCTCGGCGACGATTTCTCGCCCGCTATGGGTGTCTCTTATCAACCTGTAGGTGCGCTGGTCGGGCTCCATGACAACCGCCGTTATAAGGTCTATCCACAGCTTTGGCGGCTCTCCGGGCACCAGCGAGAGGTCGAAAATCCGCCCCGCCTCCGCATTGGCGGCAATGACCGGCGCGAGATCGTCCTTCAGCACCTGCAGGCGCAACGTCTTGGCGTCCCGGATGTCGAGCGCGGCCTCGAAATGAGCTGCTTCGGCAATTCGGGCGAGACGGAGGAGATTGGTCAGATCGGCATTGTTGGGGGGATGGTTTGAAGCTGTATTGGCGTCGGACACAAATCCCCTCCAACCGACACATGATGTGTCACATTGCGCCGCCCACTGGCCTCTCTGAGCCGGTTGCCCAAGGTTAATGCAGACTCGGTGCCACTCTTGATCTAGGCCCGCCGGCGCAGGAAAATACTCACCACAGGTGGCAAGAACAGGCATATTGCGACATACCGCACCACCTGATGTGCCGCGACATAGGCAGGGTCGAGGTCGAGGGCGAAGGACATGATGGTCATCGCCTCAAGGCCGCCGGGGGCAAAGGCAAGGAGCGTCAAGGCGAAGGGAAGCCCTGCGACCACGGCGGTGATGGCGGCGCCGGCGGAGGAAATGGCGAGCGCGATCAAAAAGCACGAAAATCCATCCGCCAGGGACTGCTTGAGCTCGGCGAGGCTGAAATGGGCGAAACGGGCGCCGATCATTACGCCGAGGACGACATTCGAGATGATCAGCAGTCCCGGTGGCGCCCCGCCCCGCACGAGGCCTGAAAGCCCGAGAATGGCGCTGACCAGTGCCGATCCGAGGATCAAGCCCGCCGGCACCTTCAGACGATCCAGCAGCAGCGCCGCGGCCGCCGAAACGAGCACCAGAATGGCGACATCCAGCACACCTCCCGGTTCCGGTAGCACGATCATGACATGGGGCGGCGACAGGAGCGCAATCACCGCCGGAAGTGCCGCAACCAGGAAGAACAGGCGGATGCATTGAGAGATCGTCACCCGGCGCATGTCCGCCCTGGCCGTGTCGGCGAGCATCAATACCAGCGCCAGCGCCCCCGGAAGACTTGCAAAGAAGGCCGTTGCACGGTCCCAGCCGGCCCTCTTCGTGTAGTAGACGTAGCCGGCCCAGGTCACGCCAATCATCGCGACGGACATGAACGCGATGCTGATCGGCCATTGCCAGGCGCGCGCGAGCGTTTCCCAGCTCACGCTCGTCCCCGTCTGAATCCCGAGCAGGATGAAGGCGGCGGCTTTCAACCAGGCGGGCAGGTCGAATTTGACGCCGGCCAGGACCGCGATGACCGTTCCGACCATGCTTCCGGCAAGCCATGGCGCGGGGAAATCAAGCAGATGAAAGATCCATCCACCGGCAAAGCCGGCCAGTAGTCCAATTGATGTCGCTCTCAAAAGAGCGGCCTTAAGTGCTTGAAGAGTTGATGATATTTCTCATAGGCCGCGTCATAGGCGGGTTTTTTCGACGGTTCCGGATGCACGACCTTGAGCCCCTCATTCAGCTTCGCAGCCGATTGGCCCAGATCGGAACTGAGACCGGCGGCGACGCTCGCAAGCATAGCCGCTCCGATCGGAGATGTGTCCACATGGCGTGCGATTTCGACAGGAATTCCCGTCAAATCGGCTCGTAATTGCGTCCAAAACGCGCTTTTTGCGCCGCCTCCGACCGCCCTGATCGCGTCGACCCGAACGCCCAGGCTCCATACCCTTTCCAGCACGTCGCGCATCGCAAAGGCGGTCCCTTCGAGCACCGCGCGGGCCATATGGCCGCGGCCATGGCTCGGCGTGAGCCCGTAAAAGGCGCCGCGCGCCGTGGCGACCCATTCCGGCGCCATCGCCCCGGACAACGCTGGGACGAAGGTGACACCATCGGCACCCGGTGGAGTTGCGGCCGCTTCCGCATCGAGAC
>JAEUMG010000360.1 GCA_016793355.1 Hyphomicrobiales bacterium | reverse complement strand
GTGCTGGTGTGGAACCGGCGGCCCGAGAAAGCGGAAGCGTTGGCCCGCGATGTCGGCGGTACCGCGGTGGCCGATCTCGAATCCGCAGTTCGCCGCGCCGAAATCGTGTCGACCGCCACCGCGTCTACCGAGCCGCTGGTCAGGGGCGCATGGCTCATGCCCGGTGCCCATCTCGATCTGGTCGGCGGCTTCACCCCGGAAATGCGCGAATGCGACGATGAAGCGGTCACGCGCAGCAGTATCTTCGTCGATTCCCGCTGGTTCGCGGTCGACCAGCCGGGCGATCTCGGCGATCCGATCAGGCGCGGCGTCATCACGCATGACGCGGTCCGTGCCGACCTCTTCCAATTGTGCAAGGGGGCCATGACTGGACGCGCCACGCCTGAGGAGATTACCCTCTTCAAGAATGGCGGCGGGTCGCACCTCGATCTCTTTACCGCGCTTCACATCTGGACCGAATTGCAATGACCCAATCGGGAGACACGCAGCGGCGGCGGCGCATCGGCGACCGCCGCGGGGCTCCCATTGCCCAGATGCCGTGGAAGCAGCTCGTCAATCCGCTGCCTCCCACCAAGCTCATTTCCGATGACGAGGTCGAGGCGCTGCATGAAGCGGCGCTGACCATCCTGGAAACGATCGGCATTCGCTGCCAGGTCGCCGAGGCCCGCGATGTCTTCCACAGGGCCGGCGCGATCATCGATGAGACGGACGCGCGGGTGCGCGTCGGCCGCGACATTGTCGAGGCGGCACTCACGACTGTTCCATCGCAGTTTGTCATGACCCCGCGCAACCCGGCGCATGAAGTGCGCATCGGCGACAAGTTCCTCACCACCGCAGCCGTTCTGGGGCCGCCCAACTGCTCCGATCTCGAGCGCGGGCGGCGCTCCGGCACGCTCGCCGACTTCACCGATTTCCTGAAGCTCACCCAGGTCTTCAACATCGTCCAGATGAATGGCTGGCCGGTCGAGCCGCTCGATATCGAGGTGAAGGACCGTCATCTCGATGCAGCGCTCGCCATGCTGACCTATACGGACAAGGTGCCTTACGTCTTCTGCCAGAGCCGGCAGCGCATTCTCGATGTCTTTGAAATGTGCGCGATCGCGCGCGGCGAGACTTTGGAGGAGTTCGCCAGACGGCCTGGCGTCTTCTCGATCATCAATACCAATACGCCCTTGCAGTATGATGTGCCCATGACCATCGGCGTCATGGAAATGGCGCGCTATGGCCAGCCGGTTCTATTGACGCCCTTCATCATCGCCGGCGCCTCGACGCCGGCCACCATCGCCGGCGCCATGGCCCTGTGCAATGCCGAAGTACTGTTCGGATTGGCACTTGGCCAGTTGATCCGGCCCGGTGCTCCGATTCTTTATGGCTGCGCCGCCAAGAATGTCGACATGAAGACCGGCGCGCCTGCCTATGGCCTGGTCGAGGCCTATCGCTGCAAGCAGATCGGCGGCCAGATGGCGCGGCGCTATGGCATTCCCTTGCGCTCTTCGAATTTCTCGTCTTCGAACACAACGGATTTTGCCTCCGGCTATGAATCGCAAGGCTCGGTCTGGTCGGCGATGACGGCCGGATGCAACCTGCTCATGCATGCGGCGGGATGGGTCGAAGGCGGGCTTTGCGCGTCCTACGAAAAATTCGTGCTTGACATCGAAATTCTCCAGATGATGGCACAGTACCTGGAACCGGTTCGCATCGATGCCGACACGATCGGAATCGAGGAGATCGCGCAGGTCGGCCCGGGCGGCCACTTCTTCGGGACCGAGCGCACCATTGCGACCTACGCATCGGCCTTCTACCAGCCGCTCATCTCAACCACTCAGAACTATGGCGCCTGGCGCGAGGCGGGCGGCCTCGATGCCGCGCAGCGCGCCAATCGCATCTGCCACCAGGCGCTGAAGGAATATGAGCCGCCGGCGCTCGATCCGGCGATAGCCGATCAGCTTTCAGCCTTCGTCGCGCGGCGCAAGGCCGAGGGCGGAGCGCCGATCGAATAGCCATGGCGATAACGGCAAGCCAGGAGACGCCCCAGAATTCGGGGCAGGGGCGCATTCTCGCCGGATACATTCTGGCCGGTGGCGGCGCTGCCCTTTTCTCGACCAAGGCGATCTTCATCAAGCTCGCCTATATGGACGTGGTCGATGCGCCCTTGCTGCTTGCCTTGCGCATGATCTTCTCGCTGCCGTTCTTTGCGGCGATTGGAGCGGTCGCCTTTATCCGCATGAAGGCGCAGGGCAAGCCGACGCCGTCGCGCTCGCTCTTCCTGCGCGCCGCGCTCACCGGTTTCATCGGCTATTATCTGGCTGCGCTCCTCGATTTCGAGGGGCTGGTCTACATCACCGCGCAACTGGAGCGGCTCGTCCTCTTCACCTATCCGATCTTCGTGATGCTGCTGGGTTGGGCGTTTTTCGGGGCGAGGCTGACGCGCGTCGGCTTGCTCGCGGCCTTCATCACCTATATGGGCCTCGTCGTCGTCTTCAATGGCGGCATCACGACGGATGCCTGGAACACGACGGTCGGCACCATCCTGGTTCTCGGCGCCGCCTTGACATTCGCGCTCTATCAACTGCTCGCCAAGGGCTTTATCGGCCTGATGGGCTCGACGCTCTTCACCTCCGTCGCCATGTCGACGGCGGCACTAGGCAGCATCATCCACTGGTATCTCTTCAGCGCGGCGGGCCTGTCGCATTTGTCCGCCCGCTATCTGCTGCTCGTCGCTGGAACGGCCATCTTCGCGACGATCGTGCCGAGCTTCATGATCAATGCCGGCCTTGCGCGGATCGGCGCGCAATCGACCGCGATGATCTCGACCATCTCACCCCTGGTGACGATCTATCTCGCGGTCATTTTCCTCGGCGAGCAGTTCACATGGATCGACGCGCTCGGCACCGCCCTGATAATCGGCGGCATCGGCCTCTATAGCTGGCACGATGTGAAGCGACCGAAGGCGTGATCCTCAGCTCACGCTGTCGGGCAGGGTTTCCTTGCGCTTTGCCATGAAGGCCTGGAGCGATTCATCGAGTGCCGGATCGAGTGGCGGCGCTTCATATTCGCGCAACAGGCGCTTCCAGGTCTCGTTGGCGCGCTGGGCGGCATCCTTGCTGCCGGCATCGCGCCACTGCTCGAAGGAATTGTTATCCGCAATGCCGGAGCGCCAAAAGGCGGTCTCGAAATTGGCTTGCGTATGCGCACAGCCGAGGAAATGCGATCCGGGCCCGACCTCGCGGATGGCATCCATCGCCTGGCCGTTCTCCGAGAAATCGACGCCCTCGGAAAAGCGCTGGAACATCGTGAGCTGGTCGGCATCGATGACGAGCTTTTCATAGCCCGAGGCGAGACCGCCTTCGAGCCAGCCCGCCGCATGCAACACGAAATTGACGCCGCCAAGCAATGTCGGCCACAGCGTATTGGCGCTTTCATGAGCCGCCTGCGCATCGGGAAGCTTGGAAGCGCACAAGCCGCCGCCCGAGCGGAACGGAACGCCAAGCCGGCGCGCCAATTGCGCCGCGCCGAACAGCACGAAGGCCGGTTCCGGCGTGCCGAAGGTAGGTGCGCCGGACTGCATGGAGATCGATGAAGCGAACGTTCCGAAGACGACCGGCGCGCCGGGCCGGCACAATTGCGCAAAGGCCATGCCGACCGAGGCTTCGGCAAGGATCTGGGTCAGCGTGCCGACGGCGGTCACCGCCGACATGGCGCCGGACAGGATGAAGGGCGAGATCACCGTTGCCTGGTTGTTGCGGGCATAGACCTTGAGAGCCCCGACCATCGTGCCATCGAAAACCAAGGGCGAATTGGCGTTGATGAGGTTGATCATCACGCAGTTCTGGTCGACGAACTCGTCGCCGAAAACCATCTTCGCCATCGTTACGGAATCTTCGGCGCGTTCCGGCGCCGTCACCGAGCCCATGAAGGGTTTGTCGGAATAGCGGATGTGGCTGTAGACCATGTCGAGATGGCGCTTGGCCACCGGGATATCGACCGGCTCGCAGACCGTGCCGCCCGAATGATGCAGTGACGGCGACATATAGGCGAGCTTCACGAAATTGCGGAAATCCTCGATCGTCGCATAGCGGCGGCCCTCGTCGATATTGTAGACGAAGGGCGGCCCATAGACAGGCGCGAATATGGTGTTCTTGCCGCCGACCGTGACATTGTTGGCGGGATTGCGGGCAAACTGCGTGAACTCACGCGGCGCGGTCTTAATCAGTGAACGCACCAGGCCCTTGGGAAAGCGCACGCGATCGCCTTTGACGTCGGCACCGGCCTCTTTCCACATGCCGAGCGCTT
>JAEUMG010000344.1 GCA_016793355.1 Hyphomicrobiales bacterium | reverse complement strand
AGGATCTGCTTGCCGAGCTCGACATTCGTGCCTTCGAGCCGCACCACCAGCGGCACGCTTAACCCCACCTCCCTGACCGCCGCGACGACGCCCTCGGCGATGACGTCGCATTTCATGATGCCGCCGAAGATGTTGATGAGGATGCCCTTCACCTTGGGATCGGCGGTGATGATCTTGAAGGCGGCACCGACCTTCTCTTTCGAAGCGCCGCCGCCGACATCGAGGAAATTGGCGGGCTCGGCACCGTAAAGCTTGATGATGTCCATCGTCGCCATGGCGAGCCCGGCGCCGTTCACCATGCAGCCGATCGTGCCGTCCAGTGCCACGTAATTGAGATCGAACTTCGAGGCCTCGACTTCCTTGGCATCCTCTTCGGAAATGTCGCGCAATTCCTTGATGTCGGGATGCCGGTCGAGCGCATTGGAGTCGAAATTGATCTTGGCATCGAGGCAGACGAGATCGCCGCCCTTGGTGAGCAGCAAGGGATTGATCTCGAGCAGGCTCATGTCCTTCTCGACGAAAGCCGAATAGAGCCCGGCGATCAGTTTGCCGAGCTGTTTTTGCTGGGGGCCGGCAAGGCCCAGCACCTTGGCGATGCGCCGCACATGATGCGGCATGATGCCGGTCGCCGGATCAATCGACAGTGTTGCGATTTTCTCTGGGGTCTCATGCGCGACTTTCTCGATATCCATGCCGCCTTCCGTCGAGACCACAAAGGCGACACGCGAAGTGGCGCGGTCGACAAGCAGTGACAGATAGAATTCACGATCGATCGCCGCGCCCTCTTCGATGTAGAGGCGATTGACGACCTTGCCGGCAGGGCCGGTCTGATGCGTGACGAGCGTCATGCCGAGCATGCGATCGGCCTCGGCGCGCACCTCCTCGATCGATTTGACGACCTTGACGCCGCCGCCCTTGCCCCGGCCGCCGGCATGGATCTGGGCCTTCACGACCCAGACCGGGCCGCCGAGTTCCTTGGCCGCCGTCACCGCCTCATCCACGGAGAAGGCCGGGATGCCTTCCGGCACCGGCACGCCCGCTGCCTTCAGAATCTCCTTGGCCTGGTACTCATGCACATTCATCGGGCTGGCTCCTCCTCAGGCCAGATCGGGCGAAATTTTCTTGGCGGCGTCCATCAGGCCTTCGACCGCGGCAACCGATTTCTTGAAGGCCGCACGTTCCTCGCTGTTGAGCGCAATCTCGACAATGCGCTCGACGCCGCCGGCACCGATCACCGCCGGCACGCCGACATAGATGTCCTTGAGCCCATACTCGCCGGAAAGATGCACCGCACAGGGAAGCACTCGCTTCTTGTCGCGCAAGTAGCTCTCCGCCATGGCGATCGCGGAGGAAGCCGGGGCGTAATAGGCCGAGCCCGTTTTCAGCAGGCCGACGATCTCGGCACCGCCGTCGCGGGTGCGCTGCACGATCTGGTCGATCTTCTGCTGCGTCGACCACTTCATGGCGATGAGATCGGGAACCGGAATGCCGGCAACCGTCGAATAGCGGATCAACGGCACCATCGAGTCGCCATGGCCGCCCAGCACGAAGGCGCTCACATCTTCGACGGAAACCTTGAACTCCTCGGCGAGGAAATGCCGGAAGCGGGCCGAGTCGAGCACGCCCGCCATGCCGACGACCATATGAGGCGGAAGGCCGGAATACTTTTGAAGCGCCCAAACCATGACGTCGAGCGGGTTGGTGATACAGATGGTGAAGGCCTTGGGCGCGTATTTGGCAAGCCCGGCGCCGACCTGCGCCATGACCTTGAGATTGATCTCGAGAAGGTCGTCGCGGCTCATCCCCGGCTTGCGCGGCACGCCCGCCGTCACGATTGCCACATCCGCACCTTCGATGCCTTCGTAACGATTGGTGCCGGTCAATCTGGCATCGAAACCCTCGATCGGCCCGGCATGGGCGAGATCGAGCGCCTTGCCATGCGGAATGCCGTCGGCGATGTCGAAAATGACGATGTCCCCAAGTTCCTTGAGACCGGCGAGATGCGCGAGCGTCCCGCCGATCATGCCTCCGCCGATCAGCGCAATCTTGTTACGAGCCATCGTGATTTCCCTAACGGACAGGTGTCATTTTGCGCTGCAAAAAAGCGCCGCCCTCGTCTACTCCCCTCCGGTTACGGCTTCAAGACCGAATGGCTCATACGTTCGGCGTAAAATGCGTCAGATCCCGCCGGTCTTCTCCCACCAGCCTGCCGACTGCATTTCCTCGAGCCGTGAGATGGTGCGCGCCGTCTCCGGCGGCTGCCGGGACCCTGTGAAAAGATCGCGCGGCGCGACCTCGGCGGTCGCCACGAGGCGTCTTTGGGCGTCGTAAAGCGTATCGACGAAAAGCACCAGGCGGCGGATCTCGTTGCGCCGGTCTTGGCTCAACTGCGGAATGTTCTCGACGAAGATAGTGCGGTAGGCGGCGGCGATTGCCAGGAAGTCTGCAGCCCCGAGGGGCGCCTGGCAGAGTTGAGCAAAGGTGAAGCGGGCGCAATCGCGCGCCGCCTCGGGGATTTCAAGGCTGCGGCCATTGACGGTTAGGGAAGCCGGTACGCCCCGCTCCGTGTCGGTTAGCTGCTCCCAGATGCTCTCAAGCCTCGCATCGGCTTCGGGGCCGAGAGGAGTGATGAAAGTCTGATCGCCCTTGACCCGGCCCAGCCGATAGTCGCGCGTCCCATCCGCGGCGAGAACATCGAAACGATCCTCGATCAACTTCACGAATGGCAGGAAGAGCTGCCGGTTCAACCCGTCGGGATAAAGCCCGCCCGGGGCGACGTTCGAGGTCGTGACGATGACCGTTCCTTTGGCCAGCAATCCCTCGAACAGGCGCCCGACGATCATCGCGTCCGCGATGTCGTTGATCTGCATTTCATCGAGACAGAGCAGGGCAAGTTCGTCACCGAGCGCCGCAGCGACCTGCGCCACGGCATCGCCGTTGTGCATCGATTGCCGAAGCGCGAAGATTCGCGCATGCACGTCCTGCATGAAGGCATGAAAATGCACGCGCTGTCTGGGCGAGACCGTCGCGCTCTTGGCGAATATGTCCATGAGCATGGTCTTGCCGCGCCCGACCTCGCCGAAGATGTAAATGCTGCGCGGCGGAGCGACCGTATTTCCGGGAAAGATCAATCGCGACAGGATCCCGCGCTCCGGCCGGCGGCGAAAGGATGCGAGAGCCCGGCCGAGGGCGTCGAGACGGGCTGCGATGCGTTCCTGCGCCGGATCGGGCCTGAGCTGCCCGGCTGCAACGAGGGATCGATAGCGCGCCAGGAACGTGCCGTCGGCGGTGTTCGAGTATTCGTTCACGAGCTGATCGAAGGCCTGACTTCAAAGCCCCAAGAGAGGATGCCGCCATAGATCGCGCCCATCAGAATCATGGCAAGCGCCGTGGCGACCCCGGCCGTTACGCCCATGGGAACGCGTGAATGGGCGGCACGACGCTCGCCGTAGCTCGCGCCGAATGCAGCGATGAGCGCA
The DNA here is from genome assembly GCA_016793355.1 of Hyphomicrobiales bacterium. Taxonomy (GTDB): domain Bacteria; phylum Pseudomonadota; class Alphaproteobacteria; order Rhizobiales; family Aestuariivirgaceae; genus JAEUMG01. The sequence goes on along the minus strand of JAEUMG010000344.1, from coordinate 18,844 downwards.
ACCGCCAGCAGGATCGGCTGCATCGTAAAGAAGCTCGCTGCCGCGATCAGGATCGCGCAGACGGTGAGCCCGGCACGGATATTCTTCGGAAAGAACGATTGCAGGATTGACTGGACCGCATGCCCGCCGTCGAGAGGCATCACCGGCAAGAGATTGAGTCCGTTGATGAGGGCGGTGACGAAGATCAGCTGGCCGGCATGCGGCACGCCCAGATAGGCCAGAACGATCCCCGCAAGCAGCAGCAACAGGCTGAAGCCCGGGCCCATCAGTGCGGCAAAGGCATGCTCCTTCTCGTTTCTGAACGGGAGCCGCGGCATGGCAAGTGCACCGAGAAACGGAATGAACAGGATGCGACCCCAGGGTTGACCGATCAGCCGGAACGCAACGAGGTGGCCAAGCTCGTGGAAACTCAAGACCACGATGAGCAACGCGGCCGAATACCAACCAAGCCACAACCCGAAGGCGGCTACGCTGATCGCGCCCGTGGCGATGGCGACGAGAACACCCATGCGCGCTTCGCGGCTATGGTCGACCTTGCCCGTTTCGGCAACGCTCTTGATCCGGTCGAGGCTCGCTCTAAGATCCATCCGCGCGAGCAAATGTGCAAGCAGACTGCGCGGCCCCCAGTCATACTGAAGCGCCAGCCGCGAACCGCCCGGCTCATCGGCGACTTTCGCGTCAAGCCTCAGGAGCTGGTTGGTGACGCGCCGTCCAAGCCCGTGCCGGATCGCTACGAGATGGTTCGGCGGCGAACGCTCAATAACCTGGAAATCGGCCTCCGAAATGTGGTCGGCCGAACCCGGCGACAAGGTCGTATAGGTCACGCGGTAGATGTCCTTGTGTGCGTCGAGTACCCGGATCGTGGCTTCGCCCCTGTGCCAGGCCTGCGAACCGGGCGCAAAATCAACAATCGCGAAGACATCCGCCGCCGGCTTTCGAATGTAGGTCGAGGCGCGCACCGAGATCGGCCGCCTGATGCTGAGGAACGAGACGAGCCCGATGAGAAGCAGGAACGAGACCGAAGCCTGGCTGAGCAAATCAAGCAGAGGGTTGTCCATCCCCACGCGCCCTTTCGAAACCCGGAAATGAACGCGATTCGCCGGTCAAGTCGAGGGTTGCAGGCAGGATGACTGCCCTGCCTGGTACGTAAGTTTTCCGTGATCGCTTCAGCGCATGGTCGGGATCGAGAACTGCGCCCCTTCCTTGATGCCCGAGGGCCAGCGTGCGGTGACCGTCTTGGTGTGCGTATAGAAGCGGATCGCATCCGGCCCATGCTGGTTGAGGTCGCCGAAGGCGGATCGCTTCCACCCGCCGAAAGTGTGATAGGCGAGCGGGACCGGGATCGGCACATTGATGCCGACCATGCCAACCTGGACCCGCGACGCGAAATCGCGCGCCGCATCGCCATCGCGCGTGAAGATCGCAACGCCGTTGCCATATTCATGGTCATTGGCGAGGCCAAGGCCTTCCTCATAGGTCTGCGCTCGCACGACCGACAGCACGGGGCCGAAAATTTCTTCCTTGTAGATGCGCATGTCCTTGGTGACGTTGTCGAAAAGCGAGCCACCGAGGAAAAAGCCGTTCTCATAGCCTTGCATCCTGAAGCCGCGGCCGTCGACGGCGAGTGTTGCGCCCTCTTTGATACCCAAATCGATATAGCCCTTCACCTTGTCGAGGTGCTGCTTGGTGACGAGCGGCCCGTAATCGGCTTCGCGATCCGTCGAAAGCCCGACTTTCAATCTCTCGACGCGCGGAACGAGCTTCTCCATGAGAGCGTCGGCCGTCGCCTTGCCGACCGGCACCGCAACGGAGATTGCCATGCAGCGCTCGCCCGCCGAGCCATAGCCGGCGCCGATCAGGGCATCGACGGCTTTGTCCATGTCGGCATCGGGCATGACGATCATGTGATTCTTGGCGCCGCCGAAACAGGCGGCACGCTTTCCGTGCGCGGCGGCACGGGAATAGACATATTGCGCGATCGGCGTCGAACCGACGAAGCCGACGGCCGCAATATCGGGGTCGTCGAGGATCGCATCGACAGCTTCCTTGTCGCCATTGACGACATTGAGGATGCCGGGCGGCAGGCCCGCTTCGATGAAGAGCTCGGCAAGCCGCATCGGGCACGACGGATCGCGCTCCGAAGGCTTGAGAATGAAGGCGTTGCCGCAGGCGATCGCGGGGGCCGCCTTCCACAAGGGAATCATCGCCGGGAAATTGAAGGGTGTGATCCCGGCGGCGATGCCGAGCGGCTGGCGCATCGAATACATGTCGATTCCCGGACCCGCGCCGTCGGTGAATTCGCCCTTGACGAGATGCGGCACGCCGACGGTGAATTCGGCGACTTCAAGTCCGCGCTGCAGGTCGCCAAGCGCGTCGGGAATGGTCTTGCCATGCTCTTCCGAGATGAGACGCGCGAGTTCCTCGCGATGCTGATTGGCAAGATCAAGGAAGCGCATCATGACGCGGGCGCGGACCTGCGGGTTCTTGGCCGCCCACTCGGGTTGCGCCGCCTTGGCATTTTCAACCGCCGCGCGAACCTCGGCGCCTGATGCAAGGGCGACACGCCCCGAAATTTCGCCGGTATTGGGGTTGAAAACATCGCTGAATCGTCCGGACTTGCCCGCCACGCGCTTGCCACCGATGAAGTGGCCGATTTCCTTGACCATGACCTATTCGCGCCGGTCTCGATATGCCCGGCACGCTCCCTGTTTGTATGGGCTGTCCTTACGCTGGCCCTTTCAGCCTCGCAAGCCGCCCAGCGCAGATGAAATTTCCTTGCGCCTGCAGGTGCGATTGCGACACCAAATTGCACGTTTTTCTGACACACCACGGAATTCAGTGTGCGATGCAAAAAATCTTCGCTTTGGTGCCTTGTTTTTGCTGCAATGCAGCGTAATTTTCACATTCGGCACCCAATGAGAAAATAAATGAAAAGAGGTGAACCATGTCCGGTAACGATCAGGCCGCCGGCACGATTCGCAAGCTCTGGCCGGCGGACCGTTCGGCCTTTCGTGACCATCTCCTCCGCCTGGACGAGGCTAGCCGCCGATCACGCTTCGGCGCGCCGGTCTCCGACAGTTTCATCGCAGACTATGCGAGGACGGCCTTCCGGCTTGACTCCATCATACTCGCCCATTTCGAAGGCTCCCGCATCCGTGCCGCAGCCGAACTGCGCGGTCTGAGTTTCGCCTTCACGCCCACAGCCGAGGCCGCAATCACGGTCGAGACGACCTGGCGCAATCGCGGCCTTGCTTCGCAATTGATGGACCGCCTCCTCGTCAGCGCCCAGAACCGGCGTGTAAGCCAGATCTACATGATTTGCCTGCGCGAGAACGGCGTCATGCAGCATGTGGCGCGGAAATTCGGCGCGCGACTTAGCTTCGATCAGGATGAGGTCATCGGCAAGCTCGACCCCGCCTGGCCGACCCCCGCCTCGCTCCTGCGCGAAGGCTGGCAGGATGCCAATGGCTTCGTAACCGCAGTGATCGAATGGCCGCAGTGAAGGAATTCACCCGCTACTGGCAGCCTCCGCCACGCGACATGCTGGCCGACCTGCGGGCGCGGCCGGCGTCGCGCTGGTCAGGTGCCACAGCGCGCGGTCTGCGCGACCCGCAATCATGTGACGGAGCCTTGCGCTAAATCGCAATACCGGGCACCCAGGCATAGCCGTCATCATCGATGAGGATGCATTCCCGGAGCCCATGCGGCTTGTCCATCGTGCCGGCAAGCACGGTCCACCCGCCGGCCCGGGCCGCCGCCTCGGCGCGATCGGGATCAACGCCATAAACACGAAGTTCGACTCCCACGCCGCGCCCTTCAACGCCTTCGAGAAATCCTGACAATGGATTGTCGGAGTAGGTGTGATCGGCGTGATACTGCCACTCGCCGCCGGCCCAGCGCATGGCGGCAAAATCCCTGTCCCAATAGCTGGCGGTTGCGCCCAGGACGTCTTCGGCGAAGCGCACCGCCCTTTCGACGTCGCGCACCAGGAGATTGAAACTCGCGCCGGGCCTGAGGCTGCGTCCGTAGTCGGGTGGCGACATCCACGGCGCCTGGTCCGCAGGCCGCTGCTTGGTCATGGCATTGGCGGCGTGTGGCAAACCGCCTCTATGTTGTAACCGTCCGGATCGAGGACGAAGGCACCGTAATAATCCTTGTGATAATGCGGGCGCAATCCCGGTGCGCCATTGTCGCGGCCGCCCGCGGCGATGGCCGCCCCATAGAAGGCATCGACCTGCTTCCGGTCGGCGGCCGCGAAGGCGACATGGACCTGATTCCCACTGGGCCGGCCGGGGCCGATCCAGAAAAAGGGCTTGGCGCCGATACCGAAACCGCAGGCCGAATCCTCACCGCCCGTCATTTCGGGCGAGACTTCCATGACAATCGAAATACCCAGAGGGGCGAGCGCTTTTTCATAGAAGGCTTTCGACTTCGCGTAATTCTCTACCGGCAAGCCAATGTGATCGATCATCCTTCTCACTCCTCCGGCAGCAGCGCCGGATCCCGTGCCAGGCTGCGCAGCAATCCTATGGCATAGGTGCAAGTGTAGCTGCCCTCGGCGTAGGAACCGATCGCATAGGCATCGAAAGTGACAACCGCATCCTCGGCAGTGAAGGTCCAGCGGCTCAGATCGCCGACATGCTCCTCGATGGTCGAATCCTGATAATTCGGGTCATCGTCCGGCTTGAAATCCTCACCACCCATCTTCTCGATCTTCTGGTCCTTGATCTGCTGCCTGCAGGAGACGACGAGCGGTTCCTTGTCGGCTGCGTCGAACAATGAATCGAACGTAATCATCCGGCCCCCGGCGAGATCGACATTCACATTGGTGAGCCCGCCATTGCCATGCGCCCCGCCATCGAAACTCCAGATACTGATGGCGCTTGAAACAACCTTCGGCGAGGCATAGCTGAGAGAGGCCGATGCAATCGCCGAAAGCTGCATGCCCTCCAACACCTCCTCGTTATGAGGGCCGAGCGGTGCCTTCTTGCCGATCTCGCCGAGTCGGCGGTTGAACAATTCCTGCCCCGGGGAGGTAGCCTCGGCAAAGCGCAGCAGTGTGTAATCGACATCATACTGTTTGGCGTCGCCCTCCTGCTGGATGAAGACTGGAACGATCCGCGCCCCTGCGCCGGGGCCGGACTCGGGCGCGCCCTCGAGCAGCAACCTCCTCTCCGTGGTCAATTTGAACAAGCAGGATGTAAGCTCCTTGCCGCTCTCCGAAGCACAGCGATCATCGCGAAGTTTGAGCCAGCGCTTCTGGGCAAGTTGGAGCATGCCGACCTCGCTGCCCTGCAGGGAATGCCGAAGCGCGGCATAGGCCTCGCCCATCGCATCATCCGCCGCCTTGAGTGTCGGCTCGGCGCATATCGCCCGTTCGGTTCGGCTCGATGCCTTCGCGCAATCGAACGCCACAGCGGATCCGCCTGACCAGGACAGCAGGAACGAAACAGCCGAAGCGGCAAAGAGCGCGACCTTCATCATGGTTCCTGTCGTGAGGCGGCTGGAATGACTCGTTCTTGGACGACAAGCCTGCGGCGGCAGTTGCCGGTCACTTCGGTACTTTTGGCAGGTCTCCCAGCGCATCGAGCACCAGCGAATGGAAATGGTGCAGTCCGTGCTCGGAAATATAGGTGCGATCCTTGTCGACGATGAAGCGTCCTTGCGCATAGGCTTTCGAGTGAAGCCCGCGCTGCACGCTTTCGACAAGGCCGATATCCTCCGGCTGCAGAACCTTGTCGATATACTCGATGGCGCTCCACTCGCATTCGGACGGTTTCTCGTCGGTGAGAAAAACGTCGAAATGTTCAAGCGTCGTCTCTGGTCCGGTCGGCATGATGTGGAGCACCGTTACATTCGGGGTGCCCGGGAAAATGTTGAAAGTCACATTCGGCCACAGCCACCAGGCCGCAAAGTCGCGCTCTTCGCCGGCATCGAAATGATAGGCCGTGTTATCCGGCCGCCCCGGCGGCGAGATGTGGCTCGAATAGATGCCATAGGTCTTGGTACGATATTTCTGGATGTCCACGAGATCGACAAAGGCCGGATGCGCCACCGAGCAGTGATAGCATTCGAGAAAATTGTCGACGACGTTCTTCCAGTTCGCCTTGAGCTCATAGGTGAGCCGGTGCGCGAATTTGAGTTTCTCGGGCTCGGCGCAAAAACTGCGCATCTCGCGCTCGAGGTCGCCGGTCTGTTCCTTGAGCGTCGTCGCATTGGAATCGAGATTGACGAACACGAAGCCGGCAAATTCTTCGAGCCGCACCTGTTTGAGGTTGAATTCGTTCATGTCGAAATCTTTGACGCGCTTCTGGCCTGTTGCCGTGCGCAACCGCCCGTCCATGTGATAGGTCCAGGCATGATAGGGGCAGACGATCATCTTCGCCTTGCCGCATCCCTTCAGCAATTCGTGAGCGCGGTGCGAGCACACATTGTAAAAGGCGCGCAGGATGCCGTCGGCACCACGTGTCACCGCGATGTTCTGATCGCCGATCATGCAGGTCACGAAGGAATTGGGTTCGGCGACCTGGCTCACATGGCAGACGAAATTCCAGGATTTGAAGAAGATCGTTTCCTGCTCGCGTTCGTAGATGTCGCGGTCGAAATAATACTGCGCCGGTATGGTGTAGGATTTCTCCGGGTCCCGGTCGAATTTCCCAATGTCGCAGACATGGCGCGGAATCACATTCATGAGCGATCTCCTTCCTGGCTTTTGCCACAGGCTATCAAGCTCTGATCTGCAAAACAATCTTGCCTGTCATGCCGCCGGCTTCAAGCAGTCTGTGCGCTTCGGCCACTTGATCCAGGGGCAGGCTGTGCGAGATGTGGACGCTAAGCTTCCCGGACGACAGCAGCGAGAGACAGGTCTCGACAATCCCGGCCTGCGCAGCAAGTCGCTCGGCAAGGCCGCGCCACATGGGCAGCAGCATCATCTCCGCGATGACCGACAGATTGTTGTTATAGGCCGTAAGCTGCTCGTCATCGTCGGCCAGGCCCATCAAGGTTACGATTCGGCCATAGGGCACCATGCAGGCATAGGTGCGCCTGAGAATGTCGGCGCCGGCATTGTCGAGCGCAACGTCCACCCCCTTGCCGCCAGACCACTCCAGCGCCTGGGCGACAAAATCCTCTTGGCGGTAATTGATGCAGAGTTCGGCGCCAAGCGTCGCAGCAAACCGGGCCTTCTCAGGGGAACTGACCGTCGTTGCCACCTGAGCGCCGGCCAGCTTCGCAAGCTGGATGGCCATGTGCCCGGTGCCTCCGGCGCCGCCGTGGATAAGGGCGCGCTCGCCCGCCGCCAGCCTTGCCCGCCAGTTCAGCGATTCCCAGGCCGTGATGGCGACAAGGGGCAAAGCGGCCGCCTGTTCGAACGAGACAGTATCGGGAATGGCAGCCAGCTGGTCTTCAGGCACGACTGCATAGTCCGCGTAAGTGCCGGGCGCACCGCCTATCCCGCCATTGCAGAAGGCAACCCGCATTCCAGGGCTGACGCGTTTTGCCTCCGAGCCAACTGCCTCGACGATGCCTGCCCCGTCGTGCCCGAGCACTAGGGGTCCTGGATTCTCGATATATCCGCCAAGCTGACGAAAGAAGCAGTCTGCCGGATTGACGCTCGCCGCCGAGAGCCTGACAAGCACATCGCCCGGTCCGCGCGGCCATTCCAGTTCGACAGGCTGCTCGCTGAACACCTCCGGGCCGCCCTTGGCGGTTGCGACAATGGCGCGAATACGCATTCCCTTCACCGTGCCGTCTTACGCAGTTGCCTGATATACCAGACCATGATGACGGTAAGGCAGGCAAACACCGCGCAGGCCAGGATCACGGCCGAGACTGCGAGCCTTGGCGTCCCGGCTGAGCGCAGGCTGAGCCACATGAGCACCGGCAGGGTCTGTGTATCGCGATCGGTGAGAAACAGCGCCATTACGAATTCATTGAGCGAAATGACGAAGGCGAAAAGCGCCGATGAGATGATCCCCGTCGAGACCGATGGCACGACAATCTCGAAGAATGTCTGCAAGGGCTTGCCGCCAAGATCGTATGAAGCCTCGACAATGCGATGGTCGATGGTCCGGAAGGTCGCTTCCATCAGCATGAAGACAAGCGGCATCGCCCAGAGCGAGTGCGCGATCATCAGGAGCAGGCGCGATCCGTAAAGCTGGAAGCCAAAAATGTTGATGCCACCGAAAGCGATCGCCACGCCGAGCCCCAGCACGACGCCCGGCATGAAGAGTGGCAGCATGATGATGAGATACAGCCCGTTCTTGAAGGGGATCGGATAGCGCTCAAAGGCCCAGGCCGCCAATACACCCGAGGTGGTGGCGATGATCGTCGTGCCGATCGCGACAATGAGGCTGTTAAGCAGGGCCCCGGTGAACTGCGCACTACCGAGAAAGTCCCTGTACCACTTCAGGGACCAGGTGTTGATGGGAAAGCGGATCATGTTCGCATCGTTGAACGACATGATCAGGGTCACGACGATGGGAATCAGGATATAGCCGACGACAAAGATCGTAAACGCAATGGAGACCGCTTTCAGAAACGCCGGCTGAAACCCGCCGCCGCGACTGCCGCTCCGCTCCACGGCAAGCTCAGGCATGGAAGGATGTCCGCCTGGCGTTCAGACTGCGCGTAAACATCATTACGACCGCAACCGCCACCACCAGTATCATTGAAAAGGCCGAAGCGAGCGGCCAGTTCGACTTGCCCAGCATCTGCTCCTGTATAAGGTATCCCATGGTCCACAAAGTGTCGGGGCCAAGTGCGGAGGGCGTCGCATATGTGCCCATGGCCCAGATGAAGGATTGCGCGAAAGCCACCAGGATGCCGGTCCAGGTAAGCGGCAGCAGGACCTCGCGAAAAGTCGTCAAGGGCTTGGCGCCAAGATCGCCGCTTGCCTCGATCAGGCGCTTGTCGATGCCGTCGAGGATCGACAGCAGGATGAAGAAGCAGAACGGCAAGGTGACATAGACAAGGCCGACGAAGGCGGCGAATTCCGTATACATCAGGCTGATCTTGTCGCTGAGAATGCCGGCCGATGTCAGCGCATAGGACAGCAGCCCGTTCTTGGGGAAAAACATCCACCAGCCGAAGATGATCGAGATTTCGGAGATGAGCAGCGGGCACAGCGCAAGCCCGATAAAGGCAAGGCGCCAGCGCGCCGGCTTGAGCCATACCAGCATGGCAAAGGCATAACCGATAATCAGGGTCGCGAGGGAGGCGACCAGCGACAGCTTCATCGTCGTCCAGACTGCATTGACGAATCTCTCCTCGGTGAGGAGCTGCACATAGTGCCGGGCCGTGAAGCCCGGAACATAGAGGCGCTGCGGCGCATGTTCGTTGAAGCTCATGCGCAGCATCAGAAGCATCGGAATCCCGAAAAAGATGATCGAGATTACCAGTGCCGGCGACATGAGCGCCCACGGCAGAAGCCGCTCGACCCGGCGCGCGCGACGGGCCTCGGTCGTCAAAACCGGCGCGTGGGTTTCGGTGACGGCGGTCATTGGAAGACCGACATATGAGCGCTGTCCCAGCCGACCACGCAGCGATCGCCGGGCTGGAATCGCTCCGGTCCGCCATAGTCGCAGAAGAGTTCGAGCGCTCCTGACTTGAAGTGATAGCGATAGACGTCGCCCAGAAACTCGGCAAAGGCGACATTCGCGGCGATACGGTTTTCCGCCGCTGCTGCCGCCTCTCCCATGACGACGCGTGACGGCCGCACATAGAGGCGCCATTCGCCCGCTGCCGGCGGCCTGGCTAGCTTGAGATCGACCGGTTCGCCGGACTTGTCCCTGACCTCGCCATTCCGGATCGTCACCGGCAGGCAGCACGATTCCCCGATGAAGGTGAAAACGAATTCGCTCTTCGGCTCGTGGAAAATGATGTCCGGCTTGTCGATCTGGACGATATGCCCCTTGTTCATGACCGCGACCCGGCTTGACATGGCCATTGCCTCGCTCTGGTCGTGGGTCACATAGATGGCACTGAAACCGAGCTCGTCATGCAGGCGCTTGATCTCGGCGCGCAGCTGCAGCCGCAATGACAAGTCGAGCGCCGAAAGCGGCTCGTCGAATAGCAGGATCGCCGGCCTCAGCGCCATCGAGCGTGCCAGTGCGACGCGCTGCTTCTGGCCGCCGGAAAGCTGCGCGGGATAGCGTTGCTCAAAGCCGGTCAAGCGCACCATCGCGAGTGCGTCCTTGACACGCTTTTCGCTCTCTGCCTTGTCGATTTTGTGCATCTTCAGGCCGTAGACGACGTTCTCCGCCACCGTCTTGTGGGGGAAGAGCGCGCCGGTTTGAAATATGGTCGCGGTGTCGCGCGCATAGGGCGGCAGGTGATCGACACGCCGGCCATTGATGCGGATTTCGCCGGAATCGGGGCGTTCGAACCCGCCAATGAGGCGCAAGGTCGAGGTCTTCCCGGAACCCGAGGGCCCGAGCAGCGTCAGAAACTCGCCCTTTGCCACCGTCAGCGAAACGTCGTCGACGGCCGTCACCAGGCCATAGGTTCTGCGAATGTGGTCGAGTTCCAGCGCTGGCGCTGTCGTCACGTCCCCTTCCCTCCCGCCGGCTATCCGGTCTTGTCAAAACGCCCGCCCGGTTGACCGGACGGGCGCTCATTCTTGCACGATCTGCGGCGCGATCAACCCGCCGTCGTGATCTCGATGATCTTTTTGAAGCGGGCGTCGATGTCGTTCCACGCCGAGCCGAGCTTCTCCCAGCCCTCGATCGTGAGAAGCTGGAACATCTTCTGATAATCATCGTTCGACTTGGGATAGTTGTCGCCCCAATGCGGCGGCACGGTCACGTCCCTGCGCGCAACGAAGATCAAGGACTTGGACAGGAACCGGTCCTGGGTCTCCTTCTCGAGCAGGTAGTTGAGGAACAGGTCCGACAGGTCGTTATGCTTGCTGCCGCGAATCTTGAAGTACCAGTCCGTCCAGGCGGACGTGCCTTCGACCGGCACGGTAGCGCTGTAGACGCCCGGATTCTCGTTGAGGAAGGTGAGCGCGTCGGAGGAATAGCTCATCGCGGCGTCCGCTTCTTCCTGGTTGAGAAGATTGGCCTGCTCGGCACCGTCCTTGAACCACTTGGCCACCTTGAGCTTCTCCAGCTCCTGGAAGAGCGGCTCGGTTCCGTCGGGATAGTCCCACATCTCCTCGAGGCCGGCCTTTGTTGAGCTCATCACCGCGGGGACCGAGAGCGACCACCACCAGGCGGAACCGTCAAGCGTCGTCTTCCTGGCGAGCTTGTCGCTCCATAGCGACTTCCAGCTGTTGTCGGTGATACCCAGCGAGTTTCTCATCACGAGCATCGTGGTGCCGCCGCCAAAGGGAATGCCGTATTTTGCCATTTCCGCCGGGCGCGTATCGTAGAACCAGGAGTAGATCGCCTCGAGATTGGGGATCTTCGACTTGTCCTGCTCGACCCAAACGCCCTCGGCCATGCCTGATGATGAAACATATTCTTCACCGACCGAGATATCGAAGGGCGGGTTGTCGGCGGGCGCTGCCTTGATCTGGCTCACCATCTGATCCCAGCCGCCGACCGTTTCGGCCTTTGTCCCGTATTTGGCGTTGAACGGCTCGATCACCTCCGACTTGAAGACCTGCTCGTAATTTCCCGACCAGGAGACCGCGATCAGGCCTTCGCCTGCAAAGGCGGCCTTGGCCGTATGAACGGGGGCACGGCCGACAATGGCGGGTGCAGCCATGAATACGCCGGCCCCGAGCACCAATTTGCTAGCGCCGGTCAGAAGTCCGCGGCGGCTCAGGCGCGAACGCGGATTTTTCGTCTTGGTCATTCGAAAACCTCCCAAATATTATAGTTGTAAAGGAAATCTAGCGCGGGGACGCCCGGTGCCGTCAAGTTTTTTATTGGACGGCCGTCCAAGAACCCGGATAGGCTCTCGTCTAAGGAGAGTGAGATGCCCAAGCTCGGCATGGCCCCGGTCCGCCGCAAGCAGCTGATCGACGCCGCGATCGCCGCAATTCATGATTATGGCTTCGCCGAAGCGACGGTCGCCCGCATTGCGGCCAAGGCCGGCGTTTCGACCGGCATCGTCCATCACTATTTCGCCGACAAGAACGACCTTCTTGTCGCAACCATGCGGGCCCTTCTTGAAATCCTCCGGCGCGAGGCTGTTGAGCGGTTGCGGGCGGCGCGAACGCACCGTGCCCGCGTCGACGCGGTCATCCATGCCTCATTCGGCGATGCGCAATTTGGCGAGGAGGTGTTCTCCGCCTGGCTCGCGCTCTACGGCAATGCCCGCACCTCCGCCCAGCTGCAGCGTATCCTGCGCATCTACCATCGGCGGCTCGACTCCAACCTTAGACATGACCTGAGTGCGCTCGTCGGAAGGTCTGCGGCCCGTTCGATGGCGCTCAATATCGCCGCACTGATCGACGGATTGTGGCTTCGCTACGCATTGACCGGGCGACCGGAGGATCCGGAAACGCCACGCGCGCTCGCCCGCGATTACCTTGACGCGAAGCTCGCCAGCTTCGCGGCAGAGCGTGACGCTCTTTTCACGGTGACAGCATAGGCGCCGAGCGATCGCGGATCATGTCGGCCGCTTTCTCGGCGATCATGATGACCGGGGCATTGGTGTTCGAAGAAACAAGAAACGGCATGATCGAGGCGTCGCACACCCGCAACCCGTCGATTCCGCGAAGCTTCAGGTCCGGCGAGACCACGGCGAGCGTTCCTGTGCCCATCGCACACGTCCCCGCGGGATGATGATCCGTCTTGGCGCTGCGATAGGCATACTGCGCAAATTCGTCGTCATTGACGCATGACGGCCCCGGCACGCGCTCTGCAAGTACATAGGGCACTAGCGACTTCTGCCGCATGATTTCGCGCGCGAGTCGCAGTCCTTCGATCGACATTTGCCGGTCATAGGGGTCGTCCCAATAGTTGGGATCGATCAAGGGCGCCGCATACGGGTCTTTCGCCGAAAGCCTCACTGTGCCGCGCGAGCGCGGCCGCAAATACGCGGTGTTGAGCGTGACGCCGGCATTGGCAAGCTTGGCGATCCCCGCCTCGATCCCCGAACCCATGCCGAGGTGAAACTGGATGTCGGGCGATTGCGCATTTCGGTCGACGAACCAGAAGCCGCCCGTTTCGAAAAGGCTCGAGGCCGCCGGGCCGTCGCGAAACAGCGTGTATCGCAGACCTGCAAACGCCGCCCAATGCGGCTTGCTGTACTTGTCATACGTGTGATCGCCGGTGCATTCGCAGATGACGCAGAGATCGAGATGGTCCTGCAGATTGCTTCCCACCCCGGGCAGATCATGCACAACCCGCAATCCAACGCTCTCAATATGCGCTGCCGGGCCAATGCCTGATTGCAGCAGCAGCTTCGGCGACCCGATGGCACCGGCCGTCAGGATGACTTCGCGCCCGGCGCGAATGATATCGACAGCGCCATCGCGCGCGATTTCAATTCCGATCGCTCTGCCTTTTTCCACGACGACCCGCAGCACCGATTGCGACAGCATGACCGACAGATTTGGCCGATCGAGCGCGGGCTTGAGATAACCCCTCGCCGCGGATGAGCGTCGCCGCCGCTTCTGCGACACTTGATAGTAGCCGACACCTTGCGGATCCGGGCCGGCAAGATCGGCGCAGAAGGGAATGCCCATCTCGCCGGCCGCCTTGAAGAACGCTTCCGAGATCGGCAAGGGCGCGCCGGGCCGGGAGACGCTGAGCGGGCCGCCCTTGCCATGCCATTCATTGTCGAACGTGTCGTTGTCCTCGGCCTTGCGGAAATAGGGCAAGACTTCGCGAAAGCTCCAGCCCGTGCATCCGGCCTGCGCCCAGCCGTCGTAGTCGAGTGAATGGCCGCGCGTATAAACCTGTGCATTGATCGTTGAGCCGCCGCCGATCACCTTGGCCTGCGTGTACCAGAGCACGCGTCCGTCGAGATGCCTCTGCGGAACCGTAGACCAGCCCCAGCTCGCGATACCCTTGGTCATTTTTGCAAAGCCGGCCGGGATGTGAAACAGCGGATGGCGATCATTGCCGCCGGCTTCAACGAGCAGGACGCTGACATCCTTGTCCTCGCTCAGGCGCGCCGCCAGCACGCATCCGGCAGAGCCGCCGCCGACAATGACATAATCGAAATTTCGCGCGCTCATGTGAGACGCAGTTGCGTCTCCGGATCGAAGAACACAGCCTTGTCGAGATTGAAGGCGAGCATCGCCGTCTGGCCGGGCGAGACCTTGGCATCGGCCCGCAAGCGGACCACCGCTTCCTTGCCGCCCAGATTGGTCACCGCGAAAGTGTCCGACCCTGCGGGCTCGACCACTTCGATGAGGCAAGGTGCCTCGACGACATTGCGCGAAGTCCGATCCGCGCCGTCCGGATCGGTCACCGCTTCCGGCCTGATGCCGAAAACGACCTTGCCGGGCTTGAGTGCCGCGCCCGCCTCGCCAAGAGCCAGCGACAGGGGCTCCCCCGAACGCTGCTCGACCTTGAGCCGCGTGTCATTGCCCTCTCGTGCGATCTCGGCCGGAATCAGGTTCATTGCCGGCGAACCCATGAAATCGGCAACGAACATATTGGCCGGTCGGTTGTAAATTTCCGCGGGCGATCCGAATTGCTGCAGCACGCCGTCTTTCAGCACCGCGATCTTGCTGGCCAGGGTCATCGCCTCGATCTGGTCGTGCGTCACATAGACGATCGTGCGTTTCATCGACTGGTGCAGCCGCTTGATTTCGGTGCGCATGTCGACGCGAAGCTTGGCGTCGAGGTTGGAAAGCGGTTCGTCGAAGAGAAACACCTGCGGCCGCCTGACCAGCGCGCGGCCCATCGCGACGCGCTGCCGCTGGCCGCCGGAAAGCTGGCTCGGCTTGCGCGCAAGGAGGTGCTTGATCTGCAGCATCTCGGCGACCTCCGCCACGGCCTTGTCTCGCTCTGGCTTTGGCACGCCGCGGATTTCCATGCCGAATGCGATGTTCTGCGCCACCGTCATGTTCGGATAGAGCGCATAGGACTGAAACACCATGGCGATGTCTCGCTGCGATGGATGCAGCTCGTTCACCCGCTTGCCATTGATACGGATCTCGCCCGCACTGACCGATTCAAGCCCGGCAATCGTGTTGAGGAGCGTGGACTTCCCACAGCCCGAAGGCCCGACCAGCACCAGAAACCCGCCCTCGTCGATCTCGAGCGTGATGCCTTTGAGCACATCGGCGGCGCCGAACTTCTTCTGCAGTCCTTCGATTTCAAGAAACGCCATGCGTCACCCTTTGACGGCGCCGGCCATGAGCCCACGCACGAAATAGCGGCCGGACACGATATAAACGACAAGCGTCGGCAGCGCGGCCAGGATCGCGCCCGCGAAATGCACATTATACTCCTTCACGCCTGTCGACGAATTGACCAGGTTGTTGAGCGCCACGGTCAGCGGAATCGAATCGACGCTCGAGAAGGACGATCCGAACAGGAAGTCGTTCCAGATATTGGTGAACTGCCAGATCACCGTCACCACGATGATCGGCCCCGACGACGGCAGCAGAATACGCCGGAAAATCTGGAAGAAGCTCGCCCCGTCGATCTGTGCCGCGCGCACCAGTTCCGTCGGAAACGCCTCGTAGTAGTTGCGGAAGAACAGAGTCGTGAAACCCAGGCCATAAACCGCGTGAATGAGTATGAGTCCGCTCACCGTCCCCGACAGGTCAAGTAGGCCGAGAATGCGCGCCGACGGGATCAACACGATCTGGAACGGGATGAAACAGGCGAGCAGCATCATTCCGAACACGAAACTGTCGCCGCGAAACCTCCACTTGGTCAGCACATAGCCGTTCATCGCCCCGAGCATCGTCGAGATAAACACGGCCGGCACCACCATCAGCACGGAGTTGATGAAATAGGGCCTGAGCCCGATCGGCTGCACCCCGATCTGTGCCGTCGACCACGCCGAAAGCCAGGGCGCGATCGTCCATTGCTGCGGCAGCGCCAGCATGTTGCCCTGCCGGATCTCTTCGAGCGGCTTCAGCGAATTGACAAGCATCACATAGAGCGGCAGCAGGTAGTAGACGGCGAAGAGAATCAGCACCGCATAGATCGCCGCGCGCGCTATGACACCGGTGCGCGCAGCGTTATCCTGACTGGCGGCGCTCATGCCCGTCGCCCCATGCGCAGTTCGGAGTAGAGATAGGGAATGATGATCGAGAATATCATGATCATCATGATGATGGCGGATGAAGCGCCCATGCCCATTTCGTTTCGGCCGAAGGTGAACTTCTGCATGAAGAGGGCGGGCGTCCAGGTCGCGGTGCCCGGCCCACCATCGGTCATGGCGACAACGAGGTCGTAGGACTTGATCGCGAGATGCGCGAGCACCACGAAGGCCGAGAGGAAAACGGGGCGCATCAGGGGAATGATGATGCGGCGATAGATGGTGAAGGTCGAGGCGCCGTCGATCTGAGCCGCCTTGATCACTTCATTGTCGACGCCGCGCAGCCCGGCAAGGAACATGGCCATGACGAAGCCCGATGACTGCCAAACCGCGGCAATGACGATCGTATAGATCGCGTATTTGCCTTCCTTGATCCATCGGAATGAGAAACTCTCCCATCCCCATTGGTGCATGACATGTTCCAGACCGATGCCCGGATCGAGGAACCACTTCCACGCAACGCCGGTGACGATGAAGGAAAGCGCCATCGGATAAAGATAGATCGGCCGAAGCGCGCCTTCGCCGCGGATCTTCTGGTCGAGCAGGATGGCGAGGCCGAGACCCAAGGCGCTGCAGATGACGATATAGAGGCTTGCGAAGATCGCCAGATTCTTCAGCGCCGTGATCCAGTTCGGATGCGCGAAGAGCCTCTGGTAGTTGCCGAATCCGACCCAGGTGCTGAAATCGGGCAGAAGCTTCGAGCCCGAGAAGGACAGCACGATGGTGAAGAGGATGAAGCCATAGACGAAGAGCAGAATCAGCGCGAAGCTTGGCGCCAGCACCAGCTTCGGTATCAGTTCCTGAATTGCTAAGCGCCGCTCGCTCGCCCGGCGCGGGACGATGACCGTCACATCTGCCATGGCCCCCTCCCCGGCAAACGGTGTGCCCCGGCCATGGGCCAGGGCACTGATTGAGGCGGATCAGCCCCTGGCGGCTGCGACCGCGTCGGCCAGTTGCTTGGCCGCTTCGGCCGAGTCGATCTCGCCGTTGAAATGGCGGGTCACGACGTCATAAAGCGCGTTCTTGACCGCCGCGGGAGCGGCGTATCCATGCGCCATCGAGCCGAAGAGCTCGCCGGAGCTGTTGGCTTCGGCGAGATCCTTCATGCCCTTCTTGCCGCAATCGTCGAAGGCGGCGTCCGGCACGTCGGTGCGCGCCGGCACCGAACCCTTCACCACGTTGAAGGAGGACTGGAAGTCCGGGCTCATGATGTCGGAAGCCATCATCAACTGCGCGTTCTTGTTGGCGTCGCCGACCTTGAACATCATGAACATGTCGGAGTTGAAGGTGACCGCGCCCTGCGTGCCCGGGAAGCGGATGCAGACGAAGTCTTCGCCCGGCTTCTGCCCGGCTTTCAGGAATTCGCCCTTCGCCCAGTCGCCCATCATCTGCATGCCGCCCTTGCCCTCGATCACCATGGCGGAGGCGAGGTTCCAGTCGCGGCCGGAGAAGTTGTCATCGACATAGCTGCGAAGCTTCGCCATGCGGTCGAAGGCTTCCTTCATCTTGTCGGAATTGAGTGCGGCCGGGTCGAGATCGATCATTGCAGCCTTGTAAAAGTCGGTGCCGAGCGAAAGCACGACGGCATCGAAGATCGTCGCATCCTGCCAGGCCTGGCCGCCATGAGCGAGCGGCGTGATCCCGTTTTCCTTCATCTTGTCGAGCACGGCGATCAGTTCGTCCCAGGATTCCGGCGCCTTGCCGCCGGCCGCGTCGAGCGCCTTCTTGTTGATCCATACCCAATTGGTGGAGTGGACATTGACCGGTGCTGCGATCCACTTGCCATCATACATGGCGAAATTCTGCAGTGCGGTGGGAACCACCTTGTCCCAACCTTCCTTGCCCGCCACGTCGCCGAGATCGCCGACCACGCCCTGCTTGGCCCAATCGGTGATGTCGAAGCCCAGCGCCTGAACCGCGGTCGGCGGATCGCCGGCCGTGACGCGGGCGCGCAACGCGGTCATCGCCTGTTCGCCGCCGCCGCCGGCAACCGGCATATCCTTCCAGGTCACGCCCTGGCTTTCGAGCTTCTGCTTGAGCACGTCGAGTGCCGCGGCCTCGCCGCCCGAAGTCCACCAGTGCAGGACTTCAACCTGCTCGGCGGCGTTGGCGGCAAGCGCGAAGCCGGACGCGAAAACTGTCGTGAGTAAGAACTTGCGCAACATTCAGATATCCTCCCTTGAGTTGCAGCCGGCCCGGCGCCTTTGCCCCGGTCCGAGATCGATCGTGAAAACCCGCCTGTGACCTCTTTGCTTCTGCGGCGCTATGGTGTCGTAAAAACAGCTTTGCGCAACTTAGGCATGAAGGCAACGGCAGCGCCCGTGAAGCGCTATGGCGGCTCGAAAGCACGATGAGCCGTCGCGCGCCTGTAACGTTACAGATCGCTTGAGTCAATTGGCCGAAATGCCAACAATCTGGAAAAAGGGCTTGATATAAGCGTTCATACACAAGAGAAGGGGTTAAGGTTGCCTGGCTTTCGGGCATGTTCTGAAACGTTACGGGTGTCATGCACCGGTACCCCAATCTGCGGCTGAAATGGCGGTCAACGTGACCCGAAATGCACGACCGACGCTCAAGACGATTGCCGAACTGACCGGTCTTGGCGTCACGACTGTTTCGCGTGCGCTGAAAGACGGTCCCGAACTCAGCCTGCGCACCAAAGCGC
>JAEUMG010000305.1 GCA_016793355.1 Hyphomicrobiales bacterium | reverse complement strand
GGTTCTGAGCAGTGCGAAGAACCGGGTGAGGGGGTGCATCCTTTCTGCAATCGCCCGTCATCTGTCACCGCCCCCTCACCCGCCTCGGACCTTCGGTCCTCGTCGCCCTCTCCCACGAGGGGAGAGGGTAGTATCAATTAGCGCTTCAATTGCGCGGCTTCGCGGGAGAGGAGTTCGACCGATGCCCAATCCCTGGCGGCAAGAATCTTGCGCGGAACCATCCAGGAGCCGCCAATGGCGATGACATTGGGAAGCGCCAGATAGGCCGAAGCGGTACCGGGCGAGATGCTCCCCGTGGGGCAGAAGCGGATCTGCGGCAAGGGCGAGGCGAGCGCGGAAAGGTATGACACGCCGCCGGCAGGCTCGGCGGGGAAGAATTTCTGAACGCGATATCCGCGTTCGAGCAGCAGCATCGCCTCGCTTGCGGTCGCGGCACCGGGCAGAAGCGGTACCGGGGACTCCGCGGCTGCGTCGAGGAGCGCGGGCGTCGCACCCGGCGAGACCGCAAAAGCGCAATCGAGTCCCGCGACCTCTTCAAGCTGATCGGCGTTGAGCACCGTGCCGGCGCCGACAACGGCACCCTCAACATCGCTCATGATGGCGCGGATGCAGTCGAGCGCCTTGCCCGTGCGCAGGGTGATCTCAAGAACCGGCAGGCCGGCCTTGACCAATGCGCGCGCAAGCGGCAAGGCATCGGCGACGTCCTCGATGACGAGGACGGGAATTACGGTTGCAAGCTTGAGAATCGATTCAAGCGACGTCTTCGCCATTCACTGCACTCCGAAAACGCTGGCGCCATGATCGGCGCGGCCGACGGCGCGGCGGAAGGGGGCGAAGAGCTCGCGACCGACGCCCCAGTCACTGCGGCTGAGATCGACAGTCTCGGGTTCGCGCACCGACCATTCATCCTGATCGACGAGGACTTCGAGTTTGCCGGTGACGGCGTCGAGACGCATGCGGTCGCCATCGCGCAACAAGGCGATGGCGCCGCCCTCGGCGGCTTCCGGCGAGACATGGATGGCGGCGGGCACCTTTCCCGAGGCGCCCGACATGCGGCCATCGGTGACAAGGGCGACGCGATGGCCGCGATCCTGGAGCACGCCCAAGGGCGGCATGAGCTTGTGAAGCTCCGGCATGCCATTGGCTTTCGGCCCCTGGAAGCGCACCACTGCGATGACATCGCGATCGAGTTCGCCAGCCTTGAAGGCCTGCTGCAATTCGGCCTGATCATGGAAAATGCGCACCGGCGCCTCGATGACGAGGCGATCGGCGGGCACGGCGGAAGTCTTGATGACGGCGCGACCAAGCGGGCCTTCCAGCACGCTCAAGCCGCCGGTCGCCTGGAAGGCATGGGCGCAACCCCGCAGCACTGCGGTATCGCCGCTTTGCTTCACCGACTCCCGCCAGGCGAGCCGGCCATGCGCGTCAAGGCGCGGCTCGATCGCATAGCCGTCGAGCCCAGTGCCCCAGATCGTCGTGACATCGCCGTGGAGAAGGCCCGCACCCAGCAGTTCGCGGATGAGAAAGCCCATGCCGCCGGCGGCCTGGAAGTGATTCACATCCGCCTTGCCATTGGGATAAATGCGGGTAAGCAAGGGAACGACCTGAGACAGATGGGCAAGATCGCTCCAGGCGAGCGCAATGCCGGCGGCCGCCGCCATGGCGATCAGATGGATGGTGTGATTGGTCGAGCCGCCGGTGGCGAGCAGGCCAACAACGCCATTGACGATGGCGCGTTCGTCAACGACGCGGCCGATCGGAGTATAGTCATTGCCGAGCGCGGTGATGGCGAGTGCACGCGCCGTGGCGGCGCGGGTCAGTTCATCGCGCAATTCGCTTCCCGGATTGATGAAGGTTGCGCCCGGCAGATGCAGGCCCATGGTCTCCATGAGCATCTGGTTGGAATTGGCGGTGCCGTAAAAGGTGCAGGTGCCGGGACTGTGGTACGATCGCGCTTCCGCCTCGAGTAACGCCTCGCGGCCGACTTTGCCTTCGGCATGCAATTGGCGGATCTTCGACTTCTCGTCATTGCCAAGCCCCGAACCCATCGGACCCGCCGGGATGAAGACCGCGGGGAGGTGACCGAAGCTCAGCGCACCGATCAACAGGCCGGGTACGATCTTGTCGCAGACACCGAGATAGACGGCGGCATCGAACATCTGATGCGAGAGCGCGACCGCTGTCGCCATCGCGATCAGATCGCGCGAGAAGAGCGACAATTCCATGCCGGCTTCGCCCTGGGTGATGCCGTCGCACATGGCGGGAACGCCGCCCGCCACCTGCGCGGTCGCACCGGCGGCACGCGCCGCTTGGCGGATGATCTCCGGAAAACGCTCGAAAGGCTGATGCGCCGAGAGCATGTCATTATACGACGTAACAATCGCGAGGTTGGGAGCGGTGCCGTCACGCAAGGCCTGCTTGTCGGCATGACCGCAACCGGCAAAGCCATGGGCGAGATTGGCACAGCCCAAGGATTTGCGCTTCGGCACGGTGCTAGCCGCCCTGGCGATGCGGTCGAGATAAGACGCGCGCCTGTCGCGGCTGCGCCTGACGATGTCTTCGGTAACGGATGCAACGGTCGCGTTCAGCGCCATGGCGATCCTCCTGTCATGGAGCCCAGTAGAGAGTGACGGGATGGGTCGCTTGAAGCACGGCACGGATCGGCATCTCGGCGACAGGTCCAGGTGTCAAGGCTTTTTCGAGGACCTGCATCTTGTCGTCGCCTTCGATGTGTAGCGCCAGGAAGGGGCTTGCGAGCAAGGCCTTCAGCGTGAATGTGAGGCGCGGCTCGCCGGCATCCGGAGCGCGCATGGTGACGATGCGCTCCGGCGTTGCGGGATCGAGCGCCCTGGCCAGATTGTCGCCAGCGGGAAAGAACGAGGCGGTGTGGCCGTCATCGCCCATGCCGAGGACGACGGCATCGAAGGCCGGGAGCTTCGCGGCGGCCGCGACATTCTCAAACAGCGGTACGAAACGGGCCCTGGCGGCGTTGTTCTTCAGAAGATGCTGCGTCACGAGGCGGGCATTGGAGCGATCGCTCGAGATCGGCACCTGGCGCTCATCGACCAAGGTGATCGTGACCTTGTCCCAAGCCAGATCCTGCAGGCTCAGATGATCAAACATCAGTTTCGGCGTATTGCCGCC
This sequence comes from Hyphomicrobiales bacterium, assembly GCA_016793355.1. Taxonomy (GTDB): domain Bacteria; phylum Pseudomonadota; class Alphaproteobacteria; order Rhizobiales; family Aestuariivirgaceae; genus JAEUMG01. The sequence goes on along the minus strand of JAEUMG010000305.1, from coordinate 6,728 downwards.
GGAGACGGCGATGACGGCCGCGCCATCGGCAACGATCCTCCGGCGGAGGATGTGAGCCAGATCCTCGGCGAGCGTTTCGGCGAGCGCCTGACGGTCCGATCTGAGTTTGCGTACGGCAATCATCGGGCGTCACCATCATCATCATGCCAGGTGCGGCCTTCGCGCTCGATCAGGGCGACGGCCGCCGAAGGGCCCCAGGTGCCAGACGTATAGGTCTTGGGGAGATCGGGGGACGCGGCCCAGGCTTCGAGCACGGGATCGATCCAGCTCCAGGCGGCTTCGACTTCGTCGCGGCGCATGAAGAGAGTCTGGTTGCCGCGCACGACATCCATCAGCAATCGCTCATAGGCATCGGGATTGCGCACGCCGAAGGCCTTGGCAAAGCTCATGTCGAGCGGCACGAGCTGAAGCCGCATGCCGCCGGGGCCCGGATCCTTGATCATGAGCCAGAGGCGCACGCCCTCATCGGGCTGGAGGCGAATGACGAGGCGGTTCTCGGTGATGGGACCCGCCGTGCCGTCGAAGACCGAATGCGGGATATGCTTGAAGCCGACGACGATCTCGGAAAGGCGCGCTCCGAGACGCTTGCCGGTGCGCAGGAAGAAGGGAACGCCGGCCCAGCGCCAATTCTCGATCTCGGCCTTGATCGCAACGAATGTCTCGGTCTTGCTCGACGGCGCGCCAAGCTCTTCGAGATAGCCGGGCACCGGCCCGTTGCCCGACGCCCCGGCGCGATACTGGCCGCGCACCGTGACATTCGCGGCATTGCGGTCGGTGATCGGCTTCAGCGATTTGAGGACCTTGAGTTTCTCGTCTCGCACCGCATCCGCATCGACGGACGTCGGCGGCTCCATGGCGACGAGGCAGAGCAATTGCAGGATGTGGTTCTGCACCATGTCGCGCAACGCGCCGGCGGTATCGTAGTAACCGGCGCGTCCCTCCACCCCCAAGGTTTCGGCGACAGTGATCTGCACGTGATCGATATGGGCGGCATTCCAGACCGGCTCGAACAGGGCATTGGCGAAGCGCAAGGCCATGAGGTTCTGCACCGTCTCCTTGCCGAGATAATGATCGATGCGATAAATATTCTGTTCACGGAAGACCTGGCCGATCGCCTCGTTCACGGCGCGCGCCGAGGCCAGATCCTTGCCGAGCGGCTTTTCGACGACAACGCGCGATTGCGGCGTTACGAGGCCGTGCCGGCCGAGGCGCTCGCACAAGGGTCCGAAGAGATCGGGGCCGACGGCCAGGTAGAAGACGCGAATGCGGTCGGGCGCCTCCGCGAGAAGCTTTTCGAGATCGGCCCAGCCGTCGTCGCGGCTCGCATCGGCCGAAACATAATCGAGGCGGTTGAGGAAACGATGGCAGACCTCGGGCGTCTGAAGGGCCTTCGGCACGTGATCGGTGATCGCCTTTTCGGCAAGGGCGCGGAATTCGACGCGCGACAAGGACCGGCGCGAGACGCCGATGATGCGGGCGCCAGGCGGAATCTGGCCCTGCTCGTCGCGATGGAAGAGAGCCGGCAATAATTTGCGGCGCGACAGATCGCCGGTGGCGCCGAAGACCACGAGATCGAAGACGGAAACGGGTATGGTACGGGTCGTCATTGCTTTTGTTGCACTGCACAAAATCCTGCCCCTTACTAGTCGCGGATGCCCGGACGCGCAACCCATAATGCTCAAATGCCTGTAATACTTGACAGAATGGTTGGGACCCGGGCTTGAGAGGCCGATGATACCGCCCTTGCCGATAGACGATGTGCTGCCCGAGATTTGCGCCGCGCTTGCCGGGCATTCAGCCGCCGTGCTGGTGGCGGAGCCCGGCGCCGGCAAGACGACGCGGGTGCCGCTGGCCCTGCTGGATGCGGGTCTGGCGGGTTCGGGCAAGATCGTCATGCTCGAGCCGCGGCGGATCGCGGCCCGGGCGGCGGCACGGCGCATGGCGGCGACGCGCGGCGACGCCGTCGGCGAGACGGTCGGCTATGCGATGAGGCATGAGCGCAAGGTTTCGGCGAAGACCAGGATCGAAGTCGTGACCGAAGGCCTGTTGACGCGCCGGCTGCAGGCCGATCCGGCTCTGAGCGATGTGGCGATCGTGATCTTCGACGAGTTTCATGAGCGCACCCTCGACGGCGACCTGGCATTGGCCCTGACGCTCGATGCAAGACATGGACTTAGGCCCGATCTCAAAATGCTGGTGATGTCAGCGACGCTCGATTCGGCAAGGCTATCGGAATTTCTGGGAGGCGCCCCCGTTGTGGATGCGCCCGGCCGCATCTTTCCGGTCGAGACGATTTACGGCGCGCGAGCGGTGGCAAAGGCGCTTGCCGAACCGGTGGCGCGCGCAATCGCGGCTGCCCTGCGTGAGCAGACGGGAAGCGTACTGGCTTTCCTTCCGGGCGAAGGCGAGATCCGGCGGACTGCCGCATTGCTTGCCGAGGCATCGCTGCCTGCAGGCACCGACATCATGCCGCTCTACGGCGCCATGTCAGCCGAAGCGCAGGACGAGGCGATACGAGCTTCGCCAGAGGGGCGGCGCAAGGTGGTGCTGGCAACGACGATCGCCGAGACGAGCCTCACCATCGACGGGATCAGCGCGGTGGTTGATTGCGGCTACAAGCGCAAGCCCAGCTTCGATCCGGCGAATGGCATGACGCGGCTCGAGACGGTGCGCGTGTCACTGGCTGCAGCCGAGCAAAGGCGCGGGCGCGCCGGGCGCCTGGGGCCGGGCGTGTGCTATCGCTTGTGGCCGGAAGCGGAGGACCGAGCTCTCGCTGCTTTCGATCTGCCTGAGATCCTTGAGGCCGATCTCGCACCCTTGGCGCTCGAACTGGCCGCCTGGGGTGTCAGCGAGCCTTCGCAATTGGCCTGGCTCGATGTGCCGCCTAGACCTGCCTTCGCGCAAGCGCGCGAACTCCTGCAGAATCTCGACGCGATCGATGCGCAAGGCGCGATTACCGAAACGGGCAAGGCAATGGCGCGATTGCCGTTGCATCCGAGGCTCGCGCATATGGTCGTCGCAGGAAAGCGGCTCAAGGCGGGGCGGCTTGCCGCCGATCTTGCAGCTTTGCTTTCGGAGCGTGACCTTCTGGAGCGTGACGGCGACGCCGATCTTGCCGCGCGCATCGAAGCCCTGCACGGCGGGCGCGCCCTCGCCCATCGCGGCGCCAAGGAGCGGGTGCGCGAAGCGGCCCGGCAGATCCGTGCGATCGCGGATATTGATAGCGAGGCAGAAGAGGCGAGCATCGGACTTCTCGTTGCGCTCGCCTGGCCGGACCGGATCGGCCAGAAGCGCGGCGGACGCGGGCGCTTCCGCATGATGGGCGGCGGCGGCGCTGCCCTCCCCGAACATGATCCATTGGCCGGCGAGGAGTTTCTGGCGATTGCCACCACCGATGGCAAACCGGGCGACCAGCGCATCTTTCTCGCCGCAAAGCTGGGCAGGGCGGAGATACGCGAGCACTTCGCAAGTCACATCGAGATGCATGAAGTGATCGCTTGGGATTCGCGCGCGCGCATGGTGATCGCCAACCGGCAGGAACGCTTCGGCGCATTGTTGCTGGAAGACAAGCCGCTGAACATGCCCGATCCCGACATTGTCGCCGATGCAATGCTGGCCGGCATTCGCGAGATGGGACTTGCAGCATTGCCGTGGAGCGAGGGCGACCGGCGCTTGCGGGCGCGCATCGGCTTTCTGCGGCGGCATTTTCCGGATGAAGGCTGGCCCGATCTTTCGGATGAGACTCTGCTGGCCAGTCTCGATGACTGGCTCAAGCCTTATCTGGCCGGCATGATGCGGGCTTCGCATCTCGAACGCCTGGAGCTTCACCCGATTCTCTTGAACCTGGTGCCGCCAAGCTTAAGGCGGCGTCTCGACCAACTGGCGCCAACGCGCATCGCCATTCCTTCGGGCGCCGAGATCACTGTCGATTACGAAGGTGAAGGCGACCCGGTTGTCCGGGCGCGATTGCAGGAAATGTTCGGCCTCACCCGCACGCCCAAGGTCGCGGAAGGACGCGTGCCATTGCGGCTCGAACTTCTGTCGCCGGCTGGGCGTCCGCTTGCGGTAACCCAAAGCCTCGAAACTTTCTGGACGAACGCCTATCCGCATGTCAGGGCGGAGATGCGCGGGCGCTATCCGAAACATGTCTGGCCGGAAGATCCGCGGCAAGCGGTGCCGGTCAAGCCGGGGAAGGTGCGATGAAGAAGAAGCAGGCGGCCGATCGCGACATCATCGCTGAGCGCAGCATCTATCTCATCACGGTGCGCGACATGCTGCGCCATGCGATGAGCGAATTCGCCAGGGCCGGCATCGCGCATGGCCATGGCACGACATCGGCGATCGACGAGGCGGCCTTCATCATTCTCGAGTCGCTGAGATTGCCAGTCGAAGATATTAATCCGTGGCTCGATGCGCGCCTGTTGCCGGAGGAGCGGAAGGCGATCCTGAAACTCATTGAGGCGCGCATCGAAACGCGCAGACCCGCCGCCTATCTGCTCGGCCACACCTATATCCAGGGGGTGCGGTTGCGCGCCGATGAGCGGGCGCTGGTGCCGCGCTCCTATATCGGCGAGTTGCTGTTCTCAGAACATTTCGGGGGCGATGCGCCCTTGCTCGCCGATCCCGACACGATCGAAAGCGTGCTCGATCTGTGCACCGGCTCGGGTTCATTGGCAATCCTTGCCGCGATGGCCTTTCCGCGAGCGCGCGTCGATGCGACCGATATTTCGGGCGATGCGCTGGCGCTGGCGCGGCTCAATGTCGCCGATCAGGGATTGAAAGCCCGCGTGCATCTGAAGAAAGGCGATCTTTTCGGTCCTGTCGGCAGGGCGAGTTACGATCTCATCATCAGCAATCCGCCCTATGTCGATGAAGAAGGCATGGCGGAACTGCCGGAAGAGTATCGCCATGAGCCGGCGCTGGCACTCGATGGCGGCGAGCAAGGCATCGCGATCGTGCGGCGGATCCTTGCCGAAGCGGTGCTACATCTGAATCCCGGTGGCGGACTTCTTTGCGAAGTGGGTCGGTGTAGAGATGCGCTCGAAGCGGCCTATCCCGATGTCGATTTCCTGTGGATCGATACGGAAGAAAGTTCGGGCGAGGTCTTCTGGGTGACGAAGGAGCAGTTGGGGGGTTGACGGTCTGTGTGGGGGAGACGCCCCCTCACCCGGTCGCCGCTGCGCGGCTCCCGCCCTCTCCCACGGAGGGGAGAGGAGTTAGTGGAAGTCACGACTCTTGAGCAATGAAGTATCCTCGCGATCGGCGAGGCGGCGCAGTTCACCGGTGAGATCGATGAAACTCTGCGCCACCACATGAACCACAAGCCCGGCACGCTGCAGGCTGCCTTTCACGGCAAGAAAGCGCGAGGTCATGACGATTCGCCGGTTGGCTTCGAAGATCTTGGGCCAGACGATGATGTTGGCGACGCCGGTCTCGTCTTCGAGCGTCATGAAGACGACGCCTTTCGATGTGCCGGGGCGCTGGCGCACCAGAACCAGGCCAGCGACGGTGATGATCTTGCCCTGGCGCAGGCTTTCATTGCGATGATCGCCATTGCGCATGACGCCCTGCCTTTCGAGATCGTCGCGGAAGAAGGAGCAGGGATGGGCCTTGAGCGACAGACCGGTCATCACATAATCCTCAAGCACCTGTTCGCCGGCGCGCATCGGCGACAAGGGAACTTGCGGCTCATCGAAGAGTTCATCGCCCAGATGCGCGGCAAAGAGCGACAAGGCCGGCTCCGGCTTCGTCTTTGAGGATTTCTTCCAGATCTGCCCATCAAGGCGGCCAAGCCGGCGCGCCATCCAGAGCGCGGCGCGGCGGTCGATGTTCAACGAGCCGAAGGCATCGGCCTCGGCCAGGCGCTGGATCGTCGCCGCGGAGAGGCAAGCCACGGCCGACAGACGCTCGATGCTCGCATAGAAATTGCCGCGATTTCCGACGAGACGCACGATCTCTTCGGCCTGCAGACCCTTGACCTGGTTGAAGCCAAGGCGCACCGCAAAAGCATGTCTTGAGCCGGGCGAAGCCGATTCAAGCGTCGAGTCCCAGTCGCTGAAATTGACGTCCACTGCACGAATCTCGACGCCATGTTCCTTCGCATCGCGCACCAATTGCGCCGGCTGGTAGAAGCCCATGGGCTGGCTGTTGAGAATGGCGGCGCAGAAGACATCCGGATAGTGGCACTTGATCCAGGACGAGACATAGACAAGGAGCGCGAAGCTCGCGGCATGACTTTCGGGGAAGCCATATTCGCCGAAGCCTTCGATCTGGCTGAAGCAGCGTTCGGCAAATTCGCGCTCATAGCCGCGGCGCGTCATGCCCTCGATGAATTTGTCGCGATAAAGATGAACGGTTCCATTATGGCGGAAGGTCGCCATGGCGCGGCGCAAGCCATCGGCCTCGTCGGGCGAAAATTCCGCCGCCGTGATGGCGATCTGCATCGCCTGTTCCTGGAAAAGGGGCACGCCAAGGGTGCGTTTCAAGACTTCCTCCAACTCATTGGCGGGCCCGAATTCGGGGCTGGGCGATGGATAATATGCCTCATCGATGCCGTCGCGCCGGCGCAAATAGGGATGCACCATGTCGCCCTGGATGGGGCCGGGCCGCACAATCGCCACTTCAATGACGAGATCGTAGAATTCGCGCGGCTTCAGGCGCGGCAGCATCGACATTTGCGCGCGGCTTTCAACCTGAAAGACGCCGATCGAATCGGCGCGCGACAGCAT
>JAEUMG010000281.1 GCA_016793355.1 Hyphomicrobiales bacterium | reverse complement strand
GGCCTCGTGCTCGTGGTCATCGCCTACATGATCTACAGCTATCTGGTGCCGCCCGACCGGCAATATGCGGGCGTCCGCAATGCGCATTCGCTGCCGGTCATCCTGTCGGTCGCCGAAATGGTGAAATCGGTCATTCCGCCGGACATCGCCGAATCCATCACCAATGCCACCAATGTCGGGTCGAGCCAGGGGCAGCGCGCCGAACCTGCAACGGGAGAGCCGGGACAACCGGATCAGCCCGAGCAGCCCGGCTACCAGAATGACGAGACGCAAGGGTTGGACCAGCTCATCCAGGGCGGACAGTCGGGGGAGGGCCAGCAGCCGACCTTCGGCGGGCAAACCAATCCAAACTGAGACGCATGATGCATTCAAACGGACATGACGATGATTTCGACCTCGATGGCGATCTCTTGCGCGAAGAATGCGGGGTATTCGGCATATTCGGGCATCCCGACGCGGCGGCGCTGACCGCGCTCGGCCTGCATGCGCTCCAGCATCGCGGCCAGGAAGCCGCCGGCATGGTCTCCTATGACGGCGAGCGCTTCCACTCCGAACGCCGGCTCGGCCTCGTCGGCGACCACTTCTCAAGCGAGAAGACCATCGGACGGCTGCGCGGCAGGATGGCGCTCGGTCATGTCCGCTATTCGACGACCGGCGAGACCATCCTGCGCAATGTGCAGCCGCTTTTCGCCGAACTCGCCTCGGGGGGCCTGGCGGTCGCGCATAACGGCAATCTCACAAACGGACTGACGCTGCGGCGCGAACTCGTGTCGCAGGGTGCGATCTGCCAGTCGACCTCGGACACCGAAGTGATCCTTCATCTCGTGGCGCGCTCGCAGAAACCGCGGATCGTCGAGCGCTACATCGATGCCTTGCGGGCGCTGGAAGGCGCCTATTCGCTGGTGGCGCTCACCAACAAGAAGCTGATCGGCGCGCGCGATCCCCTGGGAATCCGGCCGCTGATCCTGGGCGAATTGAACGGCGCCCATATCCTCTGCTCGGAAACCTGCGCGCTCGACATCATCGGGGCGCGCTTTGTGCGCGAGGTGGAGAATGGCGAGGTCGTCGTTATCTCGGATGCAGGGGTGGAGTCATTGCGACCCTTCCCGAGGGTGGCGCCCAGGCCCTGCATCTTCGAATATATCTATTTCTCGCGGCCGGATTCGGTGCTGGGCGGGCGTTCCGTCTATGAAGTGCGCAAGCAGATGGGCCGGCAATTGGCCCGCGAAGCCCCGGCCGATGTCGATGTCATCGTGCCGATACCGGATTCGGGCGTGCCGGCGGCGCTCGGCTATGCCCGCGAGCTTGGCGTTCCCTTCGAACTCGGCATCATCCGCAACCATTATGTCGGGCGCACCTTCATCGAGCCGACGCAGACCATCCGCTCGCTGGGCGTCAAGCTCAAGCACAATGCCAACCGCGCGGTCGTGCAGGGCAAGCGCATCCTGCTCGTCGATGACAGCGTGGTGCGCGGCACCACCTCGGTGAAGATCGTGCGCATGATGTACGAGGCGGGGGCGCGGGAAGTGCATATGCGGGTGGCGAGCCCGCCGATCGCGTTTCCGGATTATTACGGCATCGACACACCGGAGCGGCAGTCGCTGCTGGCGGCAACGCATACGATCGAAGAGATGCGGGAATTCATGGGCGTGACCTCGCTCGCCTTTCTCTCGGTTGACGGCGTCTACAGGTCGGTCGGTTTCGAGCGCCGCGATCCGCACCGGCCGCAATTCACCGACCACTGCTTCACCGGCGATTATCCGACCCATCTCACCGATCTGGTGGGTGAATCGGCCAAGCAGCAATTGTCGCTCCTGGCCGAAGCCGGCTGACGCTCCTCGTGGACAAGCAGCTCAAGGACAAAGTCGCCGTCGTCACCGGCGCGTCGCGCGGCATCGGCCGCGAAATCGCATTGGGGCTTGCCGAACTCGGCGCGCATGTGATCGCGGTCGCGCGCACGCAAGGCGGGCTTGAGGAAATCGACGACGAGATCAGGAAGGCGGGCGGGACCGCCACGCTCGTCCCGCTCGACCTCAAGGACTTCGCCGGCATCGACCGGCTGGGTGCCGCGATCTTCGAACGCTGGAAGAAGCTCGACATCCTGGTCGGCAATGCCGGCATCCTCGGCAAGCTCAGCCCGCTCGGCCATATCGATCCCAAGGTCTGGGACGATGTCATGGCGATCAACGTCACCGCCAACTGGCGGTTGATCCGTTCGCTCGATCCGCTCTTGCGGCAATCCGAAGCGGGCAGGGCGATCTTCGTCACCTCCGGGCTTGCGCATCGCTGCTGGGCCTATTGGGGTGCCTATTCGGTGTCGAAGGCCGCGCTTGAAGCGCTGGTCAAGACCTATGCCGCCGAGCTGCAATCGACCAGGGCAACCGCAAATCTGTTCAGTCCGGGCGCCACGGCGACGCGGATGCGCGCCCAGGCGATGCCGGGCGAGGATCCGGCGACGCTGCCGCATGCGCGCGAGGTGGCGCGCTCCATGCTCGCCATGGCGCATCCAGGCTTCAGCGACAACGGCACGACGCACAAATATTCAGCAGACGGACTTTACAAGGTTGCATGATGAGTGACGATCGACATATCGCCCAGGCTCTGGCGGACGGTCGCAAATCGGGAGAAAAGCTCGCCGCCTATCCGGGGCCGACGCCGCGCGACAAGACGCATGCCTTTGCCATCCAGACCATGGCGCGCGAGCTTCTCGGCTGGGAGCGGATCGGCTGGAAATGCGGTTGTACCAGCAAGCGGGCGCAGGAATCGCTCGGCACGGATGCGCCGTTTCCGGGACCGCTCTATCGCGAGCGCCTCTTCGAATCGGGCAGCCATGTCGCGACGCATCCGTCCAATTCGCGGGTGACCGAGCCGGAGATTGCTTTCTCGATGGCGCGCGATCTCAAGCCAAGGGGCAAGGTTTATGCCGTCGACGACGTCCTCGCGGCAGTGGAATCCGTTCACCCCTCGATCGAGATCGTCAATCCACGCCTGCCCAAGGGGTTCGGCGATGTCGTCGAATGGTATATCGCCGACGGGGCGCTCAACGACTCGATCGTACTGGGCAAACCCGTGAAACCGCTGCCGCGCGAGGCCTATGCGAAGCTGCGGGTTGAGGCAAAGCAGAACGGCACGCTCGTCGGCGAGGGCACCGGCGCGGAAGCGCTGGGCGGACCGGAGGTCGTGCTCACGTGGCTCGCGAATGATCTTATCGACAAGGGTCTCTATCTTCGTGCCGGCGATATAGTCTCGACGGGTGTTGTCGTCGGCGTGTTCACTTCCAATCTCGGCGATCGGGTCGAGGCCACCTACGATCATCTCGGCTCGATCTCGGTGCAATTCTAGCGAGGGACGTGAATGATCTCGCAGCGGGCCCGCTATGCCTTCAAGGCGCTGTTCCGACTGGCGCGGGCGGGCGTCGGCGAGTCCGTCCAGATCAAGGACATCTGCGAGGCCGACCAGATACCGCGGCCGTTTCTCGAGCAGATTCTGCTTGAGCTGAAGCGTTCCGGATTTCTCGGCAGCCGGCGCGGCAAGGAGGGCGGTTACTTCCTGTTGCGCGACCCTTCGCAGATCAGCATTGCTTCGGTTCTGCGCCTGCTGGATGGACCATTCGCACCATTGCCGTGCCTCTCGAAGACCGCTTACCGGCGCTGCGATGACTGCGCGGACGAGGCAAGCTGCGACCTGCGGCGGGTGTTTGCCGAGGTCTATGGCAAGATGCTCAATGTGCTCGAGGGGCAGACACTCGCGAGCGCCTTGAAAGCCGCTGAAGTCATGCCGCGGAACTCCCGGAAGCAGAGAGTGCCGGCCGGCGGCGCCTAAACATAATCAAATCAGGGGCTTAGCTCTATCGACATGGTCCTCGAATTTATTTGTTGATTTTGTCGACCTATTTGATCAACATACTCATAATTGCAACAGGGGAACCTCCTATGAAGTCCATATCCTCATTCATCCGCAGGGTAGCTGGCGCCGTCGCCGGCACGTCATTGATGCTGAGCGCGACGGCCGCTGGCGCTGTTGAACTTCTCAACGTTTCCTACGATCCGACGCGCGAGTTCTACAAAGCCTTCAACGAGGCTTTTGCTGCCGACTGGAAAGCCAAGACCGGCGAGGCCGTGACGATCAAGCAGTCGCATGGCGGCTCGGGCAAACAGGCTCGCGCGGTGATCGACGGCCTCGACGCCGATGTCGTGACACTGGCGCTCGCCTATGACATCGACCAGGTTGCCGAGAAGACCGGCAAGATTCCGGCCGACTGGCAGGCACGCCTGCCGCACAACAGTGCGCCTTACACTTCGACGATCGTTTTCCTCGTTCGGAACGGCAATCCGAAGGCGATCCATGATTGGGGCGATCTCGCCAAGGACGGCGTTTCGGTGATCACGCCGAATCCGAAGACGTCGGGCGGAGCCCGCTGGAACTATCT
>JAEUMG010000258.1 GCA_016793355.1 Hyphomicrobiales bacterium | reverse complement strand
CGAGGAGGCCTTTGTTGAAGGGATCGTAGTCGGCCATCCGGCCATGCCGGAATGGGAGATGACCCCCGAACAGGCATCCGCCCTTTCCGCTTATATCGAGAGCCTGGCGCAATAACTCGCAACCCCGGTTCAGGATTCCCTGTGGCGCGGCGCTTCGCTGGCAGCCAAGCCTTGGAACATGGCCGCGAAACGAAACCGGGCTAACCGTTCACGCTCTCGGCGACATCCGTCCACACCTTGAAAGTTTTGAGCGTGTGTTGCCCGAAGGAATGAACGAGCGGAATATCCGTCGCATCGCGGCCGCGCGCCAGCACGATGCGGCCGATGCGCGGTGTGTTGTGACGCGCGTCGAATGTGTACCATCTCCCGCCGAGATAGGCCTCGAACCAGGCGCTGAAATCCATTGGAAACGGCTCTGGTGGAATGCCGATATCGCCGAGATAGCCGTTCACATAGCGCGCCGGGATGTTCATACAGCGCGTCAGCGTCAGCGCCAGATGGGCGAAATCGCGGCACACGCCAACGCGCTCGCTGAAGGCATCGAACGCGGTGCGCGTCGCGCGGGCATGCTTGTAGCCGAATTCCAGGTGGCCGTGCACGAAGTCGCAGATCGCCTGCACCCGCGCCCAGCCCGGCCGTGTGCCGCCGAACATGTCCCAGGCGAACTGGCTGAGCCTGTCGGTCTCGCAATACCGGCTCCCGAGCAGGTAGACGAGGCATTCGTCCGGCAATTGTGCAACCGGCGCCTCCGGCGCATCGGGAACGACCGCATCAGGAAGGCCGCTATCCTTGATGACGCCGTCGGCCATTAGGGTGAGGCCTTCCGGCGGCACGACAAATCTTCGGCAGACATTGCCGAACATGTCGAAATAGGATGTGACGGGCACGTCGGGCGTCGTCCCGAATGACTCGCGCCGGATATCGGCCGAACGCTCGCTATGCACCGACAGGAGGCAGATCATCGGGGTCGCCTGCGAGACCTCGAAGGTCATTTCATAGCCGTAGCGGATCAGCATCCCGAACCTCGCGCCTCGAGCGTTTCCCGGCGAAGTGGAATCGCTTCGCCGCTCAGGAAACGCGCCAAAACCAAATCTGTTGGCGCATATCCTTTTCGCCAAAGTGCCTACGCTTTGGCGGGATATGCGCTATGGCAGCGTCGGCAGAATTTGCCGGACGTAAAGCGGGCTGCTGCCTCCCTCATACCCGCCGCGCGAGTCCTTCGCCAGTGGAAACCATTGCCGATCCTTGCCCGGCTTGACTTAGAACAGGCCCTCCGCCATACCCCCCAGCCAAACCTTTAGCGGGCCGCCGTCGCCCGAGGAGAGATCATGGCCAAAGGCAACGTTATCAAGATCAAGCTGCAGTCCACTGCGGATACCGGCTATTTCTACGTGACCAAGAAGAACGCGCGCACCAAGACCGACAAGATGGCGCTCAAGAAATACGATCCCGTCGCGCGCAAGCACGTCGAGTTCAAGGAAACCAAGATCAAGTAGAATTTGCATAAGGGCATGACCCGGGGCACCGCTCTCAAGGCGGTGCCCTTTTGCTATGATCCCCCCTATCCCGGAACCGTTCCAAGGAGTCCCGCCATGGCTGCCGCCGAAGACTATCGCTCGCACCTTCCCTCCCTCACCTACCGCAACCAGGCCTTCATTGCCGGCAAGTTCACGGCCGCGGCCTCGGGCAAGACCTTCGACTGCATCTCGCCGATCGACGGCAAGCTGCTGACCAGGGTCGCCGAATGCGACAAGGAAGATGTCGATCGCGCGGTGAAGGCCGCGCGCGCCGCCTTCGACAAGGGCGTGTGGTCGGGCGTCGCGCCCGCCTACCGCAAGAAGATCATGCTCAAATGGGTGTCGCTCATCGAGAAGCACAAGGAAGAGCTCGCCCTCCTCGAGACGCTCGACATGGGCAAGCCGATCGCCAATTCGGCCGGCGGCGACCTTCCCTCCTCCATCCGCTGCATCCAGTGGTATGCCGAGACCTGCGACAAGGTCTATGACGAATTGGCGCCGGCGCGCCCGGATTCGATCTCGATGATCACGCGCGAACCCATCGGCGTCGTCGGCGCGGTGGTGCCGTGGAACTTTCCCTTGCTCATGGCATCGTGGAAGCTGGGTCCGGCGCTTGCCACCGGCAATTCGGTCATCCTGAAGCCGGCCGAGCAATCGCCGCTGACGGCGATCCGCATTGCCGAACTCGCCGCCGAAGCGGGCATTCCCGATGGCGTGCTGAATGTGCTGCCGGGCTTTGGCGAAACCGCCGGCCAGGCGCTCGGACGGCACATGGATGTCGACATGATCGCCTTCACCGGCTCGACCGAAGTCGGCAAGTACTTCCTGCGCTATTCCGGCGAGAGCAACATGAAGCACATTGCGCTCGAAACCGGCGGTAAATCCCCCAACATCATCTTTGCCGACATTCCCGACATGGACAAGGCCGCGGCGACAGCGGCCGGCGGCATCTTCTACAATTCCGGCCAGGTCTGCACCGCGGCCAGCCGCGTCATCGTCGATGAGAAGATCAAGGACCAGTTCATCGAGCTCGTCGCCAGGCATGCCGAAAAATGGCGCCCGCAGGATCCGCTCGACCCCAAGACCCAGATGGGCTCCATGGTCGATGAAGCCCAGATGGATCGCGTGCTCTCCTATATCGACATCGGCAGGAAGGAAGGTGCGAAGATCGCTTTCGGCGGCGAGCGCGCCCGCAGGAACACCGGCGGCTATTATGTCGAGCCGACGATATTCACCGAGGTGAAGAACTCCATGCGCATCGCCCAGGAGGAAATCTTCGGACCGGTGCTCTCGACCATCTCCTTCAAGGACGATGCCGAAGCCGTCCGGATCGCCAATGACTCGATCTACGGCTTGCAGGCCAATCTGTGGACCCGCGATATCACCCGCGCCCACAAGGTGGCGCGCGCGCTCAAGGCCGGAACCGTCAACATTAACGCCACCGACGGCGGCGATATCACGGCGCCCTTCGGCGGCTACAAGCAGTCGGGCATTGGCCGCGACAAATCGCTCCACGCGCTCGAGAAGTATCAGCAGATCAAGCACACCTATATCCAGCTTTAGGGTGAGATTTCCACGCCCCCCTGAAACGATCCGCACACGGACTTTCTCCCCCTCTCCCCTCGTGGGAGAAGCGGTGAACGACAATGCTGCGTGCCTGTTGTGCCCCGTCACCCCGGCGCAAAGCCGGGGTCCCCTGAATCATCTCAGCAGCGGCACCGGCTCAGGGGATGCCGGCTTTCGCCGGCATGACGGTCCGTATACGGACTGAGTCTCATCATCCCTCTCCCCTCCGTGGGGTGAGGCGCGACGGCGCAGCCGGCAAATCGCTCCAGTGGAGCGATTTGAGCGACGAACGCCCGGAGCGCGAGCGGAGGGCCGGGCCGGGCGACGAGGGCCGCAAGGCCCGAGGCGGGTGAGGGGGCGCTGCCGTTCATCAAACGCTTCTCACATTGCATCGCTCCTTCAGCATGACGGTCCGTATACGGAGCATGTCCCGCTTCTTCACCCGGTTCGAAAAGCGAGCAAGTCTTGCCCTCGTCCCGAGCCGCCATCAGCCTCCCCCTTGTGGGGAGGCGGGAATTTGCGCGAGCAAATTCCGGGTGGGGGTGATTTGAGAGTTGAACCCCTTCTTCCACATGACACTTGACAGAGTTATCTTGATGTTCTAAT
>JAEUMG010000247.1 GCA_016793355.1 Hyphomicrobiales bacterium | reverse complement strand
GTCGACCGGGGCGCGAAGGCCAATCATCTTTCCTACATCGGCGATGCCCATGTCGGCGCGGGCAGCAATGTCGGGGCGGGAACGATCACCGCCAATTACGACGGTTTCGACAAGCACCATACCGAGATCGGCGCGGGTGTCTCGATCGGCTCCAATGCGGTGCTGGTGGCGCCGGTGACGATCGGCGACGGCGCGACGATCGGCGCGGGCAGCGTCATCACCAGCGAGGTCGAGCGGGATGCCCTGGCGCTGACGCGTGCGCCGGTCAAGATGCTGGCGGGATGGTCGGCGCGCTTCCGCGCGGCGAAGGCATCGCGCAAGAAAGCCAAGGGTTGAGAATGAGGAGCAGCGTATGTGCGGCATAGTCGGCATTTTGGGTACGAAGCCGGTCGCGGCCGATATCGTCGATGCGCTGCGCAGGCTCGAATACCGCGGTTATGATTCGGCCGGCATCGCCACGCTCGAGAACGGCAAGATCGGCCGGCGGCGCGCGCCCGGAAAGTTACGCAATCTCGAAGATCGCCTGCGCGAAAGCCCGCTCGACGGTCTTGCCGGCATCGGCCACACCCGCTGGGCGACGCATGGCGCGCCGACGGAAGGCAATGCGCATCCGCATATGGTGGGCGATGTGGTGATCGTCCACAACGGCATCATCGAGAATTTCGCCGAACTGAAGCAGGAACTGATCGCCGACGGCGCGACGTTCGAAACCCAGACCGATACCGAAGTGGTGGCGCAACTGGTGGCGCGGGCGCGGGCCGGCGGCATGTCGCCGCGCGAGGCGGTGCGCACCACGCTCGCCCGCCTCGAGGGCGCATTCGCGCTCGCTATCATGTTCCGCGACGAGCCCGATCTGCTGATCGGCGCGCGCAAGGGCGCGCCGCTCGCGGTCGGTCATGGCGAAGGCCAGATGTTCATCGGCAGCGACGCCATGGCGCTTGCGCCCTTCACCAACCGTATCACCTATCTCGAGGATGGCGACTGGGTGGCGCTGACCCGGCGTTCGATGGAGCTCTACGACGTCGAGGGCCGGCAGACGGTGAGGCCGATGAGCTTTTCCCAGGTTTCATCGAACCTCGTCGACAAGGGCAATCACCGGCATTTCATGGCGAAGGAAATCGCCGAGCAGCCGGAAGTGGTCGGGCACACGCTCGCCGAATATGTCGATTTCGCCGAGCGGAAGATCAGGCTTCCGGACAAACTGCGATTCGATTTTGCCAAGCTCGACCGCCTGACGATCACTGCATGCGGCACCGCCGCCTATGCCGGTCTTGTTGCCAAGTACTGGTTCGAGCGGTTTGCGCGCCTGCCGGTCGAAGTCGATATTGCATCGGAGTTCCGCTATCGCGAGGCGCCATTGCCGAAGAACGGACTCGCCATAGTGATCTCGCAGTCGGGCGAAACGGCGGACACGCTGGCCGCGCTGCGCTACTGCAAGTCGCAAGGTCAGCATACGCTGGCGATCGTCAATGTGCCCGAATCGACAATCGCGCGGGAAGCCGAGATCGTCTTCCGCACCTATGCCGGGCCCGAGATCGGCGTCGCCTCTACCAAGGCCTTCACCTGCCAGCTCACGGTGCTTGCCTGTCTTGCGATCGGCGCCGCCCGGCAGCGCGGGGCGATTTCGGCCGAGAAGGAGAATGAATTGGTGAGCGCGCTCGTCGAGGCGCCGCGGCACATGGCCGAAATCCTGAAGCAGGAGAAGCATGTTGCCGATATCGCCAAGCAGATTTCTCATGCCCGTGACGTCCTCTTCCTCGGACGCGGCATAAACTATCCGATCGCGCTCGAAGGGGCGCTGAAGCTCAAGGAAATCTCCTATATCCACGCCGAGGGCTATGCGGCGGGCGAGCTCAAGCACGGCCCGATCGCGCTCATTGACGAGACCGTACCGGTCATTGTCATCGCTCCGCGCGATGAACTCTACGAAAAGACAGTCTCCAACATGGAGGAGGTCGCGGCGCGGGGCGGACGGATCGTGCTGCTGACCGAGGCTGACGCGGCGGGAGCCGCGCACGACCGGTTCGAGCGGATCTCCATCCCCCATGCCAATCCGTTCATCAGTCCGCTGCTCTATGCCGTTCCCGTGCAATTACTTGCCTATCACGCAGCGGTGATCATCGGAACCGATGTGGACCAGCCGCGCAATCTCGCGAAGTCGGTCACGGTCGAATAGCGCCGGCGGCTTTAGGCAAGCTTTAACCTTAATCGGCGACAGTCTCGGACATGAGCGTCCGGTCTGTACTTCTTGCTTCGGTTTGTGCCGCGTTGGTGCTGCTGCCATCGGCAGCGACCGGGCTCGCCGCGACGCCAAGCAAGGCGACGCTTCAGCTCGTCGATCAGGGCTACAAAGCATTGAACGCGCGCGATTATGCGCAAGCGATTTCGGCCTATTCGGCCGCGATCGAATCCCGGCAATTGCCGGTCGAGACACTTGCCAATGCGCTTCTCAATCGCGGGCTTGCCCATCAGCGCCGCAACGAATTCAAGAAGGCGATAGACGACTACACGGCGGCAGTCGGCATCGACGCGCTAGACGCCAAGATGCGCGCCACCGCGCTCTACAACCGGGCTCTTGCCTATCAGAGCAGCAACCGTCCGGCGCTGGCCATCGAAGACTTCACCGGCGCGCTGTTTCTCGACCCCAAATTTGCCCATGCCTACTATGGGCGCGGAAACGTGTTGCGCGACAGCGGGCAATACCTTTTCGCGCTGAGCGACTTTGAGAAAGCGCTCCGCTACAACTATCCGCAAGCCTACCTGGCGCGCTTCGGCGAAGCGCTGACTCAGGAAGCCCTGAACCGGCCCCTGGAGGCCCGCCGTGCGCTTATGCTCGTGCTAGCCGAGAACCCGAATTTCGAACCGGCGCGCAAGCGACTTGCGGCGCTTGGCGGCGTCGTGCCAACCGTGCCGTTGGTATCCGGGGCGGACGCCACGGATGACAGCGACAAGATCGAGACCAGGTCCGTCTCGGAGGCCGGGAACTCCGCCGAAGCGTCACCCACGCTCCTTGAAGGCTCG
>JAEUMG010000233.1 GCA_016793355.1 Hyphomicrobiales bacterium | reverse complement strand
CTTAGACGTACTCATCCGTATACAGATCATATTTTACCCCTCTCCCCTCGTGGGAGAGGGCGACGAGGGCCGGCAGGCCCGAGGCGGGTGAGGGGGTATCGCCAGTTGTCAAACGCTTCTCGCGTTGCGCCGCCCCCTCATCCGGCCGCCGCTTTGCGGCGTCCGCCTTCTCCCACGAGGGGAGAAGGGGTGACGAATAACACCGCGCGCCTGCTTGTTCTCCGTCACCCCGGCGCAAAGCCGGGGTCCCCTGAATCATTTCAACAACGGCACCGTCTCAGGGGATGCCAGCTTTCGCCGGCATGACGGTCAGTGTACGGACTGAGTCCCACACACCCCTCATCCGGCTGCCGTTTCGCGGCGTCCGCCTTCTCCCGCGCGGGGAGACGGGAAGGGTACTTTCTTACTTGTCATCGCCGGACTCAGTCCGGCGATCCATTGTGCCGATACTCCGTCCACTGAGCGAGTGGGTCCACGGATATTCCCATGCCGGACGCATCGAATGTGCCCATGCACCCGGCGGCGCTAGAACTGCTTGGTCAGGCGGAAGTCGATCGTGTTGTCGGTATATTCGTAGAAGGCGACGTTGGAGTGGTTGTAGGTGAAGCTGTATTCGATCACCGGCGCCACGCCCCACAGGTTCCAGTCGCGCTTCCACAGGCTGATCGTGGCATCGAACTGCCAGTCCTGCCGGGGAGTGCTCATGAGCGGAAAATTGCCGTCATAGAGCGTGCGGCCGACATCGAGATCGGCCGTGGTGGTGATGCCCCAGGTCAGTTCCTTGTAGACGCCGGCGCCGGCGAAGAACGCCCAGTAGTCGAGATCCTCGCGATCGGCGGTCTGGTTGCGCTGGACCGAGCCCTGGACATAGCCGCTCAGATCGGTTGCGAAGATCTTGGAGAGCTTGCCGTCGACGGTGGTGTTCCAGGCATTCTGATAGGAGCGATCGGTGAATTCCTGGCGCTGAAGGATCACATCGCCGTTGAAGGCGAGGTCCTGCGCGAAGCGGTGGAACAGGCTGAGGCGCGGGCCGACCGAATAGGATGTAACGCTGCCCGTCAGGTCGGGGAAGGTTTCTTCGCTCACCAGATCGCCATAGAGCTGCTGGGAGGCGATGGCGCCGATGCCGAGATAGCCGGCGTCGGTATCGAGGCGCAGTTCGGCGACCTGGTTGATCAGGTACTGATTATACTTGCTCTCGTCATACAGGAGCACATTGGCGCCGCCGGCGACGACGGCGGTCATGTATTCATCGAGGCGCTTGCTGTAGCCGGCATTGAAGCCGGCGCCGATGCCGACGCCGCTCTTCTGCTTGCTCTGACTATCGATCACGAAGGGCAGGCCGTCGATATAGATGACGTTCTTCTTGGTGCCGTTATTGATGTTGGTCGAGGGCGCGAGCGACACATAGGCATTCATCGTGAAGGGCCGGCGGGCGTCGATCGCCGCGATGAAGTCCTCGATGTTGCGCGCCTGTTCGGCGGTCGGGGCGACGCCAAGCAAGAGATCGAGATGGTGTTTGGCGCTGTCGTCATCGCCCATGAGATAAAGCGTTTCGGCGAGTTCGGCGCGCACCAGCGTCAGGGTCGGGTCGTCGGCGAGGGCGGCGCGGAATTTCTTTGCGGCCGCGGAATATTTCTTGCGCGCCTTCAAGATCATGCCTTCGATGAAGAGCGTGCGGTTTTCGGCATATTGGCCGGTCAGCGGATAGGCCTTGAGCAGATATTCGGCGAGGTCGGGATTGTCGCGCTTGGTCAGCTCGATCAGGAGCTTCACGCGCTGCGCCTCGTTCATCGCCTCATAGACCGCGATCTGCTCATCGGTCGGCTCTACCGCCGCAAGGGCCGCGCCGCCGCCCTGGCCTACGAGCAGCAGTGCTAGGATCGCGCAATAAAGGGCGCGTCTGATGACGCGCCCCAATGATTCAGGCAAACACGCTGTCAGGGCGTGCACGCGCCACCGGCCTGGCACTGGGCATTGAACACACCGCTCTGCTGAACATAGGCGCGGCGGTCATCGTTGATCGGATACTCACCGCCCATCGGCTGCGGCGTGACGCCGAGGACGCTGAATATGCCGGTCGTTTCCCTCGCCCCCGCGCCGAAGAATGCACCGTACATCGGATTGTCGGCACTCACGAAGCCGTCGCCAAGCTTGGCTTTGCCCGAGTAGCTGTTGCCCGCAATGGGTCCCGAAAGGTATGTCTTTGTATTGAAGAATGCCGGGACAAACTGCCCCTGTGTCACGTAATTCGCCGTGTTGTCCGCACCGCGCGTATACAGCGAATTATCGATAACATCATAGTAATACCAGTAGTCGGTGCCCGCAAACTTCCAGGATGTCGGCGTAAGCGTGCCGTTTATGGTCGCCGCGCCGAAGTCAGCTTGAATCTCCGCCAGCCCGTTCACCATGAAGAGGCCGTTCGGGTTGATATTGCCAATCTCGGGGTCGATCGTATCCGGTGTTGCCCAGTTCCACGATTTCACCGTCGCACCGTAGGCGCCCTTGTAGGACGCGGTGGCGGTCGTCGGCATCTCGCTGACAGGAGTCTTGGTTCCGCCAAACGAAAAGGCC
>JAEUMG010000052.1 GCA_016793355.1 Hyphomicrobiales bacterium | reverse complement strand
CCAACACTGTGACCGGATATGCGCCAGCAATGAAATCGCAGCATTTGCCGATTGGCGATGGATCGACGCTTCGACGGAAAATGCTGCTTGCCCGCGACTATACCAGCGCCTCGGGCGAGGCAAGGCGCAAACCGGCGCAGCACAGACTTGTCAAATTTGAGCCCGATTCTTCGCGCATTTGTCCAGGCTAGCCTGCAAAAAGCCGCGAGGATATGATCGACAGCATGATTCTTCCGCGAATTCTTGGCGCCATGGCGCTCACCATCTCACTGGCGGGCACCGCTGCCGCCCAGAACCAGGACCCAAAACTGCTCGGCGAATTCAAGGATTGGGCCGCCTACACCTACAAGACCTCGGGCGGCGCGGTTTGCTATGTCGTGTCGCAGCCCAAGGCCTCGGAGCCCAAGAATGCCAAGCGCGATCCGATCTTCTTCCTGGTGACGCACCGACCGGGGCAAGGCGTGCGCAACGAGGTCAGCACGATCATCGGATATCCGTTCAAGAAGGAAGCGATCGTCAAGGTAACCGTCGACAAGACTGCCTTCGATCTTTTCACCAATGGCGACGGCGCATGGGCCGACACCTCGGCCAAGGACAAGGAGATCGTCACGGCGATGCGTAAGGGCCAGACCCTGTCGGTGAAAGGAACCTCGATGCGGGGCACGGCCACCACCGATACCTATTCGCTGGACGGCCTCTCCGCCGCGCTCGCCGCCATCGACACCGCGTGCAAGTGATCTGCGAAGGCAAACATCCTCATCCTGCGGTGCATCGCGTAGCGATACCTCGAGGCATGGTCATGGTTCGAGGGCGGCCGCGCCGCCACCCCACCATTAAGCTTGAGAAGTCGCAGGCTCTTGTCAGCTACCCCTTCACCGCCTTCAGCGAGAACGACAGGGGCAGTTGCGGAAAGTCGGCGGGCAAGCGGTAGAGCCCGTTTTCACTTGCCACCATGTTTGGAAACAGATCCCAGGTCAGCGCATCATGCTCATGCAGCCATGCGAGCGAAAGTCCCGCCGCCTTGAGGCTGTTGATGATGTCCGACAATGGATGGATCCATTCATAGACGCGCTTGTTGCGCAATTGCTTTTGTGAGCCGTTATAGGTCGTCGGATCATCGGCCGCGAAAGGCTTGTCGATCGGCGTGCGCCAGTCGTAATGCGGCACGATCTTGCCGTCGACCCATTCGAAACACAGCGTCGTTGGATGCGATTCGGCGAGGTAAAGGTGCCCGCCGGGTTTCAGGAGCGAACCGACAATTTTCGCCCAGCCGGCAATATCGGGCAGCCAGTTGATGGCGCCCCAGGTTACATAGACCATGTCGAAATCGCCATCGAGCAGGCGCCGCGCGTCATAGACATTGCCTTCGACGAAGCGCGTCTTGAGCTGCATCGTCGCGGCAAGTTCGCGCGCCTTGGCGATCGCGGCCGGCGAAAAATCGAGGCCGACGACATCCGCGCCGCGGCGTTCGAGGCAGAAACTGTCGAGCCCGAAATGACACTGCAGATGCGCGATGCGCAATCCGGCAATATCGCCGATCTCGCGCGCTTCGATGGCATTGAGCTTGTCCTCGCCATTGAGCACCTTGGCCACTTGATAGAAGCCGGTCTCGTCTTCTGCATGGATTGCCACACGCTCATCCCAGGAACGGCGATTGGCATCGAAGAACTCCTGCATGATCGGTCCCTCCGAAGCAAAAAGGCCGGCGCGACGGCCGGCCTTCGACACAGGATCGCGAAAAACAGTTTAGGCCTTCTCGGCCTCCGTAGCCGGAGCGGCGGCATTGGCACCCATGCCTGAGAGGAGCGACCTCTGCTTTTCGGCGATGCGGGCGGACTTACCAGTGCGGCCGCGCAAATAATAGAGTTTGGCGCGACGGACCTTGCCGCGGCGAACCACCTTGATCGAGTCGATCAGTGGCGAATAGACGGGAAACACGCGCTCCACGCCTTCGCCATAGGAGATTTTGCGGACGGTGAAATTCTCGTTCAGGCCGCCGCCGGAGCGGCCGATGACCACGCCTTCATAGGCCTGGACGCGGGTACGCTCGCCCTCTTTGACGCGGACATTGACGATAACGGTGTCGCCAGGGCCGAATTCGGGGACGGCGCGCTTGGCGGCAACAGCCGCTGCCTGCTCTTTCTCGAGCTGCTCGATGATATTCATGGACGTAATTCCTTTTGGGGTTGCGGGCCTATAGACTCATCGGCCCGGAAAATCAATGGTTTCTGTCACGGTAGCGGGCCCAGAGATCAGGGCGTCGGGAAGCCGTCAGCGCTTCGCGCTGCTCGCGCTTCCAGCGGGCCACGGCGCCATGGTCGCCGGAGAGGAGAATCTCGGGAATCTCAAGCCCTTCCCAGGTCCGGGGCCGTGTATATTGCGGCTGTTCGAGAAGCCCGTCCTCGAAGCTTTCCTCGCTGGCGCTCTCAGGCCTGCCCATCACGCCGGGCAGCAGCCTGATGACGGCATCTAGGAGCGCAATCGCGGCGGGCTCGCCCCCCGACAGGACGAAGTCGCCAAGCGAAACCTCGATCAGGTTACGCCGCTCGATCACCCTTTCATCGACGCCTTCGAAACGCCCGCAGACGATCACCGCACCCGGTCCGGCGGCCAGATCCTTGACCAAGGTCTGGGTTAGAGGTCTCCCCCGCGGGCTCATGAGGAGGCGCGGCCGGCCATCCTCACCGATGGCATCAATGGCCGCGGCCAGCACATCGGGCCGCATCACCATGCCGGGTCCGCCTCCCGCCGGTGAATCATCGACGGTACGGTGCCTGTCGGTTGCCGAATCGCGGATGTCGCGAATGTCGAGCGACCAGAGGCCCGACGTTAGCGCCTTGCCGGCCAGAGATACGGCCAACGGCCCCGGAAACATTTCGGGGAAGAGGGTCAATATGGTCGCGGCAAAGCTCATTTTTCGTCGAGATAGCCTTCGGGCAGATCGATGGTCAGCCGGCCTCCGGCGATATCGACTTCGGGCACGAAGGCAGCGGCGTAAGGAACAAATATGTTCGCTTCGCCAGGCCGCGCGATGTCGAGAAGATCACCGGCACCATAATTTACCACATCGACCACCTTGCCGAATGCCGAACCGTCGCACGTGACGACAGTGAGGCCGACGAGATCGTGAATATAACTCTCACCCTCGCCGGGCGC
>JAEUMG010000111.1 GCA_016793355.1 Hyphomicrobiales bacterium | reverse complement strand
CCGGCATTATAGCCCCACACATCATGCAGCAAAACGTCGCGGCTCACCGTTTTCTCGCCGGCGCGATAGAGAAACTTGATGATCGCGGTTTCCTTCTCGGTGAGCCTGATCTTGCGGCTGTCCTCGCGGATCAGGATCTTGGCGCCGGGTTTGAACGTGTAGGGCCCGACCTTGAAGACCGCATCCTCGCTCTGTTCGTGCTGGCGCAGATGCGCGCGCACCCGCGCCAGGAGCACGGCGAAGCGGAAGGGCTTTGCGATGTAGTCGTTGGCGCCGGCATCGAGGCCGAGAATCTGGTCGGGATCGGATCCTTGCGCGGTGAGCATGACCACCGGGCCCTTGAAGCCGTTCTTGCGCATGATCTTGCAGGCTTCGCGGCCGTCCATGTCGGGGAGATTGACGTCGAGAATCACGAGGTCGACATGATCGGCCTTGACCGCCTTGATCCCGGCGCCGGCGGTCGCGGAATCGGCGATGGCAAATTCGTCATGCAGCAGGAACTGCTCCTTGAGTGTCTCGCGCAGAATGTCGTCGTCGTCGATGATCAGGATTTTCTTGGCCGTACCCATAGCCGCTATCTGTGTTGCCTCGTCCGGGCGTAATGTTAGGGTCGCGCGGTCGCTTTTGAAAGGCCCCTCCCGGCGTGACCTCGATCCGTCTTGAAATCCGCAATCGCTCCGCCACGCAGGGCCGCCTGCGGATCGGCAATTTGGTCATGCCCTGCCGGATCGGCCGCTCCGGCGTCGCTGCTGCGAAACGGGAAGGCGATGGCGCGACCCCGGCCGGGCGCTGGACGCTGCGTCGCGTGCTGTTCAGGCCCGACCGGGTGGCGCGGCCGAAAACCCGGCTGCCGGTCGCGCCGATCGCGCCCCGCGATGGCTGGTGCGATGCGCCGCGGGACCGCAACTACAACCGGCCGGTGCGGCTGCCCTACCCGGCGAGCCATGAGAGGCTCTGGCGCGATGATCATCTCTACGACCTCGTGGCCGTCCTTTCGCATAATGAACGGCCCCGCCGGCACTACCACGGGAGTGCCGTCTTTCTTCATCTGGCCGATCCGCGAGGCGGGCCGACCGCCGGCTGCATTGCGCTGGCGCGGGCCCACATGCAGCGCCTGCTTGCCCTTTGCGGACCGCACGCGCAGATCGTGATCGGCGTTACCGCGCGCCGAAAATCGCCGAACCGACCCGCACATCGGTAGCGCCGCAGGCGATCGCCGCCTCGTAGTCTCCGCTCATGCCCATGCTCAACCGTGCCAGGCCATGGCGCCGGGCGATTCCGGCGAGCAGCCGGAAATGCGGCACCGGATCGGCATCGACCGGCGGAATGCACATCAGGCCGATCACCGGCAGGCCGAGATCGCAGAGACATGAGCGGATGAAACCGTCCGCCTCGGCAACGGCAATACCGGCCTTTTGCGATTCATCGCCTGTATTGACCTGTATATACAGATTTGGCCGGCGCCCCTGCTTTTCCATTTCGCGCGCCAGCGTCGCGGCAAGCTTCGGCCGGTCCACGCTCTGCACGGCGTCGAAGAAGCCGACCGCATCCGCCGCCTTGTTGGTCTGCAGCGGGCCGATCAGATGCAGCTCGAGATTGCCATGGCGGGCCCGCAACTCCGGCCATTTGCGCATCGCCTCCTGCACCCGGTTCTCTCCGAAGCAGCGCTGCCCCGCCGCGATGACCGGGGCGATGTCGGGAGCCTCGAAAGTCTTGCTCACCGCAATGAGACGGACATCTTGTGCTTTTCGTCCGGCGGCATGAGCCGCGGCGGCGATATGTTTGCGGACCTCTTCGAGGCGCGCGATGCTGCTCATCGTCTCGGTCATGATCCCGCGCATATGACCAAGCTTGCGGGGCTTGACAAGGGCTGGTACTGCGGGCCCCGACCGTCAGCATTCATGGAACTTTGCGCGTGAGTACCGAACGTTACAATCCGCGGGAATCGGAGCCGCATTGGCAGGCGGTATGGACCGAACGCCGCTGCTTCGAGGCCAGGGAAGATCGCTCGCGGCCCAAATATTACGTGCTCGAGATGTTTCCCTACCCCTCCGGCCGCATCCACATGGGTCACGTGCGCAATTATGCCATGGGCGATGTCATTGCCCGCTTCATGCGCGCGCGCGGGTATAATGTGCTCCATCCCATGGGCTGGGACGCCTTCGGCATGCCGGCCGAGAATGCCGCCATCGAGCGCGGCATCCATCCCAAATCCTGGACCTATGAGAACATCGCCACCATGCGGCGGCAGCTCAAATCCATGGGATTGTCGCTCGACTGGAGCCGCGAAATCGCCACCTGCGATCCGGCCTATTACGTCCACGAGCAGGCGATGTTCGTCGATTTTCTCAAGGCCGGTCTTGTCGAGCGCAAGGTCTCGCAGGTCAACTGGGATCCGGTCGATCACACGGTGCTCGCCAATGAGCAGGTCATTGACGGCCGCGGCTGGCGCTCCGGCGCACTGGTCGAGAAGCGCGAACTGGCCCAGTGGTTCCTGAAGATCACCGCCTATTCGCAGGATCTGCTCTCGGCCCTCGACGGGCTCGATCGCTGGCCGGAGAAAGTGCGCCTCATGCAGAGGAACTGGATCGGCCGCTCCGAAGGCTTGCGCTTTTCCTTCGCGCTCGAGGATGAGAGCGGTAATCTCCTCGATGAACGCCTGACCGTCTACACGACGCGGCACGACACGATTTTCGGGGCGAGCTTCTGCGCCGTTTCCGCCGATCATCCGCTGGCGAGGCACCGCGAACAGGGCGATCCCGGCCTTGCTGCGTTCCGCCGCGAGGCGGCGGCGCTTGGCACCAGCGAAGAGACGATCGAACGCGCCGAAAAGCGCGGCTACCCTCTCGGCCTCTATGCCCGCCATCCTTTCCGTCCCGCTGTGCGCCTGCCGGTCTATGCCGCCAATTTCGTGCTGATGAGCTATGGCGAGGGCGCGATCTTCGGCTGCCCGGCGCATGACCAGCGCGACCTCGACTTTGCCCGCAAGTATGATTTGCCGGTCATTCCGGTGGTGGCACCGAAAGGAACGGACCCGAATCGAGTCACGATCGCAAACCAGGCCTTTACCGAGACCGAAGGCGACAATGTCGTCCTCATCAATTCCGATTTTCTCGATGGCATGAGCGTCGGGCAGGCCAAGGAAGAAATCGCCCAACGCCTTGAAAAGGCAGGCACCGGCGAGCGCCGGGTGAATTTCCGCCTGCGCGACTGGGGCGTGTCGCGCCAGCGCTACTGGGGCTGCCCGATCCCGGTCATCCACTGCCCGTCATGCGGGGTCGTACCGGTCCCGAAACAGGATTTGCCGGTGACGCTCCCCGAGGATGTCAGCTTCGACAAGCCCGGCAATCCGCTGAGCCACCATCCGACCTGGAAGCATGTGACCTGTCCGGTTTGCGGCGGCAAGGCAGAGCGCGAAACCGACACCTTCGATACTTTCATCGATTCGTCGTGGTACTTCGTGCGCTTCTGTTCGCCCCATGCCGATCGTCCCGCCGATCCCGCGGCCGCGTCCTACTGGCTGCCGGTCGACCAGTATATTGGCGGCGTGGAACATGCGATCCTGCACCTCCTCTATTCCCGATTCTATGCCCGCGCCATGACCAGGACCGGGCATCTGGCGCTCGACGAGCCCTTCGCCAGTCTCTTCACCCAGGGCATGGTGATCCATGAGACCTTCCGCGATCCGGCCGGCGACTGGGTCCTGCCGGCCGATGCGGTGAAGACCGAGGCGGGCGGCTGGAAGCATGCCCTGACCGGCGCGCCGCTGACCACCGGCGGGGTCGAGAAAATGTCGAAGTCGAAGAAGAATGTCGTCGATCCGGAGGCGATCATCGATCGTTTCGGAGCCGATACGGCGCGCTGGTTCATGTTGTCCGACACCCCGCCCGAACGCGATATCGAATGGACGGAGAGCGGCGTCGAAGGGGCCTGGCGGTTCACCCAGCGCCTGTGGCGGCAGATCGCCGACGCCGCCCGCGAGACCCGGCCGGGCGAGGCGCCCGCAGAGGAAAGCGACCCCGAGGCCCTCGACCTGCGCCGCGCCACCCACCGCGCCCTCGCTGCGATCACCGAAGACATCGCCGCGCTCCGCTTCAACCGCGCGATCGCGCGGGTTTATGAACTTTCCAATGCGCTGGGCTCTGCCCTCCAATCGCCCAACCGTTCCCCGGCGATGCGCTTTGCGCTGCGCGAGGCAGCCGAGACGCTGGTTTTGACCTTCGCCCCGATGATGCCGCATCTTGCGGAAGAATGCTGGAAGCTTCTCGGCCATGAGTCTATTGTAGCCGAGACGGCATGGCCCGAGCCCATCGCCGCGCTGGTCTTGGCCGACCATGTGACGATCGCCGTCCAGGTCAATGGCAAGCGCCGCGACGAGATTAGGTTGCCGAAGGGGCTGGCGCGCGAGGAGGTCGAATCGGCTGTGCTCAAGCTCGACAATGTCGTGCGTGCCCTGGACGGCAAGCCCGTCAGGAAGGTGATCGTCGTGCCGGATCGTATCGCCAATATCGTGAGCGCCTGAGCATGCTCCGCGCCCTCGCCGCAGCCTGTCTGATGCTGATGGCGGTGAGTCCGCTCGGCGGCTGCGCCATGCGCCCGCTTTACGGAACCGCCTCGGCCGATGGCAGCGTGCCCGAGGCGCTCGAATCGGTGACGATTCCCGAAGCCGACAGCCGCCTCGGCCAGCTTATCCGCAATGAACTCATTTCCGGCCTGCGCCCGGCTGGCAGCGGCGCGCCTGACCGCTATGTCCTGGTGATCAATTCCCGCTCGCGCGACGAAAATGCCGTCGAAGAGGAGGACTCCCATATTGCCCGGCGTACCGTGCGCGTGAATGCCGCCTTTGTCCTCAAGGACATCGCTTCGGGCAAGCCGGTCTTCCAGGGCAAGACGTTCTCCGTCGTCTCCTATGACCGCACCGGCCAGAGCTTTGCCGATCTGCAGGCCTACAACAATGCGATCGAGCGCGCCGCCAAGGTCGTGAGCACCGACATCCGCACCCGCGTCGCCGCCTATTTCGCAACCAACTGACCTTACCGGCATGGCGACCCTATCCGGCGCGGCGATCGACCGGTTCCTGCACAAGCCCGATCCTGCCGTTCTGGCGGCCCTCATCCACGGACCCGATTCCGGCGGCGTGCGCGAACGGGCGAGCGCGATCGTGCGCGCGGTCGCCGGATCGCTCGACGATGCCTTTGCGGTGGTGCGGCTTTCCGACGAGGTCCTCGCCGGCGATCCTGCGCGGCTCGCCGACGAGCAGGCCTCCTTGTCGCTGATGGGCGGCAGGCGGGTGATCTGGATCACCGAAGCGGGCGGCGCGTTTCTGAAGGCGGTCACGCCGATCCTCGCCGGCTCGCGCCCCGGCAATCTGATCGTCGCCGAGGCCGGCAACCTGCAGAAGAAATCGCCTCTGCGCACGCTCTTCGAATCGTCCGGGAGCGCCGTGGCGATCGCCTGCTATGCCGACGGCGCGCGCGAGATCGACGCGCTGATCGCAGCCGAGATGCGTGCCGCGAAACTGTCGATCGACGATGATGCGCGCGAGCATCTGGGCGGTCTTCTCGGCGCCGATCGGGCCTTGAGCCGTCAGGAATTGGCAAAGCTCGCCACCTACGCGCATGGAACCGGGCGCGTGACCCTTGCCGATGTCGAGGCTGTCTGCGGCGACGCCGCCGAACACACGCTCGACGATCTGGTCGATGCCGTCTTCGAGGGCGATCTCGAGACCGCCGATTCGGTCTACCAGACCCTTCTCGAGTCCGGCACCGCGCCGGATCGCATGATCGCCGTTGCGAACCAGCATGCGGCGCGCCTTGCATCCATGCGCATCCAGGCGGATGGCGGCCGGCGCAGCGAGGATGTGGTGCGCGGCATCAGGCCGCCAATCTTCTTCAGTCGCCAGGCCGGCATGGTCCGCCAGCTCGGTGCCTGGGATCTCGAAGGGCTTGCCGCCGCCGGCAACGCGCTGGGCGCGGCGACGCGTCAGATGCGCGGCGAGCCGGGCCCCGCCGAGGCGATCGCGCATCGCTGCCTGCTTGCCCTGGCGCGCCGTGCCCGCGGCACGCGCCTGCGCTTCGGTTAGTCCGTAGACTGATGAATGTCCGCACGTGTCGTTGGCTTCCGATCCTGTCATTGCCGCGCTTGTCCCGGCACTCCATGGGGCCGTATTTGCGGCTTTGTAGTTTCGGCACGATGGATCCCGCAACAAGTGCGGGGATGACAACAAGCAGGGACTTCGACTTGGCGCGTATCCCTATTGGCGAAGTAATGCAACTTCGCCGGAAAAGGCGTCAGTCCGCAGACTGATGAATATCGCGGGGCTCCATGGCGAGTTGCCCGCATAGCGGGCCTCGAGGCAGGAGAGCGCGGGTCCTACGGGCTGTGCCAGCCGCCCCGCATCAAGCGGCGCGTGATCTCATCGAACTGTTCGAGGGTTGAGTAGGTGATCGACACCGTGCCGCCTTTTTCGCCATGATCGGCGATCGAAACCTGCAGTCCGAGGCTTTCGCCAAGCTGGGCTTCGAGCGCCTTGATGTCCGGGCTCTTCTCCGGTTTTGGCTTGGGCGTCTTGCGCTTGGCCGTGGAGACGTCCCGGGTCAGTTCCTCCGCTTGGCGGACATTGAGCCCCATTTCGATGATGCGCGCCGCGAGGCTTGCGGGATCGTCGGCCGCAACCAGGGTGCGCGCGTGTCCGGCGGTCAATCTACCCGCCTCGATATGGGCGCGGACGCTTTCCGGCAAATTGAGCAGCCGCAGGGTGTTGGCGATGTGGCTGCGGCTCTTGCCCAGGGAATCGGCGAGCTGCTGCTGCGTATAGGCGAATTCGTTCATCAGCTGCGCATAGCCGCGCGCCTCTTCCAGCGGATTGAGGTCGGCGCGCTGGATATTCTCGATCAGCGCGATTTCGAGCGCCTCGCCATCGCTCAGCTCACGGACGATCGCCGGGACCTCGTGGATGCCCGCCCGTTGCGCCGCGCGCCAGCGGCGTTCGCCGGCGACGATTTCGTAGTGGCCGGCTTCGCGCTGGCGTACCATCAGCGGCTGAAGCAGGCCCTTGGCGCGGATGGAGACCGCAAGCTCCTCGATCGTCTCGTCATCGAAGTGATGGCGCGGATTGTTCGGATTGGGACGAACGAGGTCGATCGGGATCTGCCGCAAGGCGCGCTGATCCGCCGCCGGCAGCTCGTCGGCTGCGTCATCGCCGATCAGGGCCGCAAGCCCGCGGCCCAGGCGGCGTTTGGGAAGACTGTTCATGCCGTCACACCTTTTTCGTCTTTGCCTGTCACGCGGCGCGTAGTTCGCGCTCGCGCCTGATCACTTCCGAAGCGAGCCTGATATACGCCTGCGATCCCGGGCAGGCATTGTCATAGAGCAGCACCGGCTTGCCGTAGGACGGCGCTTCGGAAACCCGCACATTGCGCGGTATGACCGTGTGATAGACCTTCTCGCCCAGCACGCCGCGCACGTCCTGCGCCACCTGTTCGGAGAGGCTGTTACGCCGGTCGAACATGGTCAAGACCACGCCCTGCACCGCAAGCCTGGGATTGAGGTTCGACCGCACCCGTTCAACCGTCTTGAGCAACTGGCTCAGGCCCTCGAGCGCGAAGAACTCGCATTGCAGCGGCACCAGCACCGCATCCGCCGCGCACAGCGCATTGACGGTCAGAAGATTGAGCGACGGCGGGCAGTCGGCGATGACATAGGTATAGCGCGGGCTTTCGGGTTGAGCCGCCAGGGCGTGCAGGGCATCGAACAGCCGGTAGGTCTTGCGGTCGATCTCGGCAAGCTCGAGCTCCGCACCCAGGAGGTCCATGGTCGAGGGCGCGCAATCGAGCCGCGGTATGCCCGATGGGATAATAACCTGTTGAAGGGATGAATCTCCCATCAGTACATGATAGGTCGAGACCTGCCCGTGATGCCGCTGAATGCCGAGCCCCGTCGAGGCATTGCCTTGCGGGTCGAGATCGACGATCAGCACCTGCTCGCCGACCGCCGCGAGCGCGGTTCCGAGATTGATCGCGGTCGTGGTCTTGCCGACCCCGCCCTTCTGGTTGGCGACGGCCAGAATGCGCATGCCGGGCACCGATTGATCCGGCCTATGAATCTCAGCCATGGCGAGCCTCCGTGACGGCGAGGATGACCGATCGGGAATCAGTCAGGCTCGGATGTTTATCGAATTTGATTCTCCAAGATTTGGTGGCCTTGGTCAATTCTTCGTCCACATCTTGTCCCTTCATGAAGAGACCGGTCGCGCCGCGATCGAGGAAGGGAAGCGCCAGCGCAAGCAGGCGGTCGAGCGGCGCGAGTGCCCGTGCGGTTACGAAATCGACCCTGGGCGGCTCCTTGATGTCCTCGATCCGCATCTGGTGCACCTCGGCGGTGGCGCCAGTGGCGCGGATCGCTTCGCGCAGGAAGAGGGCCTTCTTGCCGATGCTTTCATAGAGGTGGACCTGGTGCCGGCCCGCGAGTGCGAGCACCAGACCGGGAAAGCCCGCGCCGCTGCCGAGATCGGCGATCACTTGCGGGGTTTGCGGCATGAGCCGCAGAAGCTGGAGCGAATCGGCGACATGGCGGCGCCAGACATCGGCCATACTCGTCTTGCTGACCAGATTCATCTTCGCTTGCCATTCGCGCAACAGATCGACGAAGGCCCGCAATTTCTGTTCTGATTCACGTGAAACATTGAAGCCGCGCAGCACGTCCGCCGCATCGTCGCTCACGCCGATTTCCTCATCCGGCCGCGCTTCACATGGCCGAGCAGCTGCGCCAGCGCGGCCGGCGTCATGCCTTCGATGCGCGAAGCCTGGCCGATCGTGGCAGGCCGTGTCCGCTGCAGTTTCTGCTTCACCTCAGCGGACAGGCTGGGGAGCGCGCCATAATCGAGGTCGACCGGCAGCGCCAACTGGTCATCCTTGCGCATGGCGTCGATATCGGCCGCCTGCCGGTTCATATAGCCTGCATAAAGCGCGTCCGCCTCGAGCGCCGCCACGACATGCGCCGGTAGGGCTGCGAGTTCCGGCCAGATTTGGGCCACCGCCGCGAATCCCACATGCGGCGCGGCGATGAGTTCGAGCGCGGTCCGCCGCTGGCCATCCTGGTTCACCTTGAGCCCGGCCCTGGCGGCCTGCGCGGAGGTCAGCGAGAGCGACCGCGCCAGGACCCTGCCTTGCTCCAGTTCGGACATCCGCCTTGCGAATTTCCGGCGCCGCTCCTCTCCGATCAGGCCATGCGCCTCGCCGATCGGTGTCAGCCGTTCATCGGCATTGTCGGCGCGCAGTGACAGGCGGTACTCGGCACGCGAGGTAAACATGCGGTAGGGCTCGCTCACCCCGCGGGTGACGAGATCGTCGATCATCACGCCGAGATAGGCCTGGGCCCGATCGAAGATGACCGGCGCCAGCCCGCCACCGGCCCGCGCCGCATTGAGGCCCGCCACCAGCCCCTGTGCCGCCGCCTCCTCATAGCCGGTCGTGCCGTTGATCTGCCCGGCCAGATAAAGCCCCGGGATTTTCTTGACTTCGAGCGCCGGCGTCAGTTCGCGCGGATCGACATAGTCATATTCGATGGCATAGCCCGGCCTGATGATCCTGACATTCTCAAGTCCCGGAATGGTCTTGAGGAAGGCGTGCTGGACCTCCTCGGGAAGCGATGTCGAGACGCCATTGGGATAGACCGTCGGATCGTCGAGGCCTTCCGGCTCGAGAAAAATCTGGTGCGACTGCTTCTCCTGAAAGCGGAAGATCTTGTCCTCGATCGAGGGGCAATAACGCGGGCCCACACTGCCGATCTGGCCCGAAAACATCGGCGAAAGGGCGAGATTCTCGCCGATGATGCGGTGCGTCTCAGCCGTCGTATGGGTGATATGGCAGGCGATCTGCGGCGTCATGATCCGCTCGGTGAGGAGCGAAAACGGCACCGGATCGGCATCCGCCTCCTGCCGCTCGAGCTTCTCCAAGGCGATGGTATGGCCGTCGAGCCGTGCCGGAGTGCCGGTCTTGAGCCGCCCGAGCGATAGGCCGGCAGCCGCCATTTGATCCGAAAGCCCCAGGGCGGGCGCCTCGCTGAACCGCCCGGCCGGAATCGTAACGTCCCCGATATGAATCAGGCCGCGCAGGAAGGTTCCGGTGGTCAGCACGACCGCCTTGGCGCGGAGCGTTTCGCCATCGGCAATGACTCCGGCAATCCTTCCCGCATCGAGCGAAAGAGCCTCCACACCGGCCTCGACGACGGTCAGATTGGCGGTTTGGGCGATCAGACCCTGCATTGCCTGGCGATAGAGGGCGCGATCGGCCTGGGTACGCGGCCCGCGGACGGCCGGTCCCTTCGAACGGTTGAGCAGGCGGAACTGAATACCCGCCTGATCCGCGGCACGTCCCATCAATCCGTCCAACGCGTCGATCTCGCGCACCAGGTGACCCTTGCCGAGGCCGCCGATCGCCGGATTGCAGGACATCTCGCCGATCGTCGCATGGCGATGGGTCACCAGCGCCGTGCGCGCGCCAAGCCGCGCCGCCGCGGCAGCGGCTTCGCTGCCGGCATGGCCGCCGCCCACGATGATGACGTCGAATGTCCGGTTCATGCGCGCTCTCTAGCTTGCGCGATCATTTTCGTCAAAGCGGCGTTTCACGTGAAACAGAAGAACTACTTCCCGATGCAGAAATCGCGGAAGATGGAATCGAGCAGATCCTCGACATCGATCCTGCCGGTGACACGACCCAGTTCCGCGGCTGCCGCGCGCAGGTTTTCAGCCATGACTTCGATCTGTTCCGCAGGCGAATCGATTGCCGCGTTCAAACAGTCAACGCAACGCCTGAGAGCCTGGATATGGCGCGTCCGCACCGCAACCGGCGCTTCGCCCCGGCCAAAGCGCTCCCGAACCTTCCTCTCGATCGCCGCCAGAAGCGCCGGAATACCCTCACCCGTCAGCGCCGATGCCCGGTAGTACTGCGAGTCCCCGGACTCGTTACGGTTGCGACTCGAGTCCTGGCTTAAATCGCTCTTGTTCAATACTCGTACCGTATCCGAATCGAATCCCGGCGGAGGCTCTTCGGCCGGAATATCCGGCGACGTTACCCAGATGGTCAGATCGCCCCCTCGAATTTCAGCCTCCGCACGCGCGATCCCGATCCGCTCGATGGGATCGGCACTACCCGATCGCAACCCGGCCGTATCGGTCAGAATGACCGGAATGCCGCCCAGATCGACCGGCACCTCGATCACGTCGCGTGTCGTTCCCGCAATAGCCGAAACGATCGCCGCCTCGCGCCGCGCGATCCGGTTCAACAGCGACGACTTGCCGGTGTTGGGGGCACCGGCGAATACCACCTTCACGCCTTCGCGGATCGCCCGCCCCCGTCCTGAATCCGCAAGCGCGGTCACAAGCTCGTTTCGGAGCTGAATCAGTCGCTCGCGAACCCCGGCCAGAGCACCCGCCGCAATATCCTCCTCCTCGCTGAAATCGACCGAAGCCTCAACCCTTGCCAGGCACCCGACCAGCATTTCCCGCCAGCGCTCGTAATCGCGGCTCGCCATACCGGTCATGTGTTCGAGAGCCTGACGCTTCTGCGCCGCGGTCCGCGCCTGGATCAGATCGCCCAGACCTTCAGCCTCGACCAGATCCATCCGGCCGTTCCGGAAGGCCCGCCGGCTGAACTCGCCGGCTTCGGCCGGACGCAATCCGCCCATCCCTCCAAGAACAGCGAGGAGCTCCGCCACCACTGCGGGACTGCCATGGACATGAAACTCCGCCACATCTTCCCCGGTGAAGCTTCCCGGCCCCGGCATCCACAAAACCAGCGCCTCATCGATCAACTCATCACGTGCCGGATCCCGCAGCCTGGCGATAACGGCTTGCCGCGCCTGCGGCAGCCTCCCCGTCAATGCCTTGAGAGCCGGCCCGGCAGCGCTCCCGCTGACACGGATCACCGCCACACCGGCCATACCGGCCCCGGAACTCAACGCGAAAATCGTGTCTCCACCGCTCATTTCGGCAGCGAATCGGCCGCTTCCTTGGCCCCGATGCGTATCCGGCCTAGACTCACCCGATGAACCAGCTTGGCAGCGAAACCAGTCCCTATCTCCTGCAACACCGCGACAATCCCGTTCACTGGATGCCGTGGGGCGACGCGGCCTTCGCCGAAGCCCGTAAGACCGGTCGCCCGGTCCTCCTGTCCGTCGGCTATGCCGCCTGCCACTGGTGCCATGTCATGGCGCATGAGAGCTTCGAAGATCCTCAAACCGCCGCTCTCATGAACGCCAACTTCATCAATATCAAGGTTGACCGCGAAGAGCGCCCGGATGTCGATCGCCTCTATATGGAGGCGCTGCATAGTCTGGGCGAACAGGGCGGCTGGCCCTTGACTATGTTCCTGACGCCGGATGGCGAGCCCTTTTGGGGCGGCACCTACTTCCCGCCCGAGACGCGCTATGGCCGTCCGAGCTTCCGCCATGTCCTCGCCGAAATCGCCCGCATCTGGCGCGACGAGCGCGACAAGGTGACCACCAATGCCACCGCCCTGCGCGCCGCCCTCACCCAGCCCCGCCGGCAAGATCCCGGCGAGACCCTCGATCCCTCCTTCCTCCAAAACGCCGCCAACGCCTATCTCGGCGCCGTCGATTTCACCCATGGCGGACTGCGCGGCGCCCCCAAATTCCCCCAAGCCCCTGTCTTCGCCTTCCTTCACGCACAATACCGCCGCTCGGGCGAGCCTCGCCTGCTCCAGGCGCTGACCAGGACCCTCACCGAAATCTCCCAGGGCGGCATCTACGATCATCTGGGCGGCGGCATCGCCCGCTACTCCGTCGACGGCCGCTGGCTCGTGCCGCATTTCGAGAAAATGCTCTATGACAATGCCCAGTATCTGAGCCTCCTCGCCCGCGCCTTCATCAGCACGCGCGAACCGCTTTACGCCGCGCGCGCCGCCGAGACCGTCGCGTTCCTCCTGCGCGACATGACCACCGCAGGCGGCGCGTTCGCCGCAAGCTACGATGCCGATTCGGAAGGCGAGGAGGGCCGGTACTACGTCTGGTCCTACGACGAACTCAAGGCCCTCCTGCCCGAAACAGACTTTCCGTTTTTCGCCGAGACATATAACGCGACGCCGGCCGGCAACTGGGAAGGCCATATTATCCTCAACCGCACCGGCGGACC
>JAEUMG010000106.1 GCA_016793355.1 Hyphomicrobiales bacterium | reverse complement strand
GTCGGCTACCGCATCTCACTGATGCCCGGCGCCATCGAGGGGCACCGCGACGAATGGCGGTCGACCCTGACGAGTGCGGCCTGCGAAGCGAGCTACTTCAAGAAGCACAAGGACGTGACGACGACCAAGGTCATCCATCATCTGCTCTTCGACGAAGACAATTCCTCAAGCGTCAAATCGAGCATCAAGGCGGCGCGCAATAACGGCCGCGCGGTGCGCACCGCGCTCACGCGCGATCTGTGGGAGAGTCTGAACGGTACGTGGAATGAGCTTGCGCAAATCAAGCCCCAAGCCATAACATCCGACCGGCTGCCGGGCTTCCTCGACTGGGTCAAGCAGCGGGCCATGCTGTTTCGCGGCGCCCTGCTCGGCACGCTGTTGCGCTATGACACTTATTACTTCAGCCAGCTCGGCACGTTCATCGAGCGCGCCGACAATACCGCGCGCATCCTCGACGTGAAGTATTATATCCTGCTTCCGCAACCGAGCGACGTCGGCAGCGAGCTCGACATGCAGCAATGGGCGACGATCCTGCGCTCGGTCTCGGGCCACCGCGCTTATCGGTGGTTCTATCACGACAGCCGCTACCGGCCTTGGCTCATCGCGGAGTTCCTGATCCTCCGCGAGGAGATGCCGCGCTCGCTGGTGTTCTGCTACCAGTGGATCAACACGGCGATGGACGGGCTCGGCCGCCTCTATGGCAAGCGCTATGACTGCCACAACGCGGCGCGGCAGACCTATGACATGCTGAAGACCGCCAGGATGGAGGATATTTTCCAGAGCGGGCTTCACGAATTCCTCGGTGACTTCATGGCCGGCAACAACGCCCTGTCGGCGGAAATCGCCCGCACCTACAATTTCCCCTGAAGACCATGCAGCTCACGGTTCGCCATGTCACGCATTACCGCTACCGGATCCCGGCAAGCTATGCCGTGCAGCGGCTGCTCCTCACGCCACTCGATTTCGCCTCGCAGAAGGTGAGAACCTGGACGATCGAGGCACCCGGTATCGCGGAGGCGCTTTCCTATCGCGATGCCTTCGGCAATGTCGTGCATGTCGTCACATCGCGCGGCATGATCGAGGAAGTGACCGTGGTCGCGCACGGCATCGTCGAGACGAGCGATGCGGCGGGCGTGGTGCGCGGACTGGCGAGCCCGATGCCGGAAGCCGTGTTCCTGCGCCATACCAAGGCGACCAAGCCGAACGCCGAAATCGCGGCCATTGCCGATGCGGCGCGGCAGGGCGGGGGCGATACGATCGCGCAACTGCACGTCCTCATGCACGACATCCGCGCGCGCATATCCTACGAGATCGGGGCGACGACCGCGCATACGACAGCCGCCGAAGCCCTCGCGGAAGGTCGTGGCGTCTGCCAGGACCATGCGCATGTGTTTCTCGCCGCGGCGCGCCATCTGGGGCTGCCGTCGCGCTATGTGACAGGCTACATCGTGACCGGCGAGGAGCAGTCGGCAACCGCCAGCCATGCCTGGGCGGAAGTGCTGATCCCGACGCTTGGCTGGACCGGATTCGATGCGGCGAACGGGGTTTGCCCGACCGAGCAATATGTGCGAGTGGCGGCCGGGCTCGATGCCTCCGGCGTGGTACCCGTGATGGGCAGCCGGCGCGGCGGCGAGGCCGAAACGATGGCCGTCGAGGTTAACGTTACGGCACAGTAGAGGCGATTTCGAAAGGCTGCCGATGACCTATGGCGTAGGGATCATGCTCGAAGAAGGCCTGGTGATGGCGGTGGATACCCGTACCAATGCCGGCGTCGACAATATCGCCACGTTCCGCAAGCTCCATACCTGGCAGCAGCCGGGCGAGCGGGTTTTCGTGCTGCTCTCGTCAGGCAATCTCGCGGTGACCCAGGCGGTGGTAAGCCTCCTCACCGAAGGCACGCATTCGACCAAGCGACGCGGCGCGCCGCCCAATCTCTTCGCCGCCGAAACCATGTTCCAAGCGGCACGGATCGTCGGAGAAGCCTCGCGCGAAATCCGCAAGAGCGACGCCGAAGCCTTGCTGCAGTCGAATGAAACCTTCCATGCAAGCTTCATTTTCGGCGGCCAGATCGGCACTGAACGCCCGCGATTGTTCCAGATCTATTCGGCCGGCAATTTCATCGAGGCGAGCGTCGATACCCCGTTCCTGCAGATCGGCGAGCACAAATACGGAAAACCCATTCTCGATCGCGTCGCGCAGATGAATATGAGCCTCGGGCAGGCGGCGAAACTGCTCTTACTTTCCTTCGATTCGACGATCCGGTCGAATCTGTCGGTCGGGCTGCCGATCGACATCCTGGTCTACAGCCGGGATTCGCTCAAATTGGAGCGGACAAGGCGGATCGGGGCGGATGACGGCTATTTCCGCAAGCTGTCGCTCGACTGGTCAAAGGCCCTGCGCACGGCATTCGCGAATATCGATGAATTCGATATTTAGAAACCACCTTAGAATAGTTATAAACTATTGAAATCATGCTATTATTTTAGCTTGCTGCGACGTTCTGCAGCTTGACGGTGAAGGCCGATTGGATTAACCGACTTACATAGTCGGATTTATCGCATGAACTCTCCCGGCCGGTCCTGCGCAGGCTGCATCCTGCCGAAGCTCCTCGACTACAAGCCCGAACGGCTTGTGGTGTCGGGCTTTCGCTGCTGCATGGCAGGCTATGAATTCGGCGACATCGAATGCTGGGAAACCGGCTGGCGCTTCTATGTCGGGGAACTCGGCGCGAGCGAAGCACGCGCGCTGATGGGAGAATTGCAATATTGGGTGCGCTCAGTGCGCGGCGAAACGCGCCGGCGCATCGCCTGCTTCCCGCATGGCTGCCAGCATGTCTGCCATGACGAATGCATGGCGCTCTCCATGATCTCGGGGATACAGGACAACCGCCTCGATCTCGCGGAGTATGCGGCCAGTCACCTTCTGGGTCCTGCCAATGAGAACGGGCCGGAGCGCGTCTCCGACGCCGCCGCCGGCTATGCGACGGCACTGAAGAATCTCGGGCTTAAACTGCTTCCCGTTCCCGAAAGCGTCATTCGCAGCATCGCCTTCCAGAACGGCGCGGGCGACTGTCCGGCGCGCGCTGTCCACTGACCCCCCTCTTCAAAGACCCACCGAAGACGAAAGGAAACATCATGAGACGCCCTCCCATCCTGGCCCTGCTTGCGACCACGGTGCTGACGCTGTCGGCGGCGTGGTCGATCGCCAGGGGCGCCGAGGTGTCCCCGTCTTCGGTGACCTCACACTATGGCGATGTGGCGCTCGCCATGTATTCGGATGCGCATGGCGCGGCGGTCGATCTGCAGAAGGCGGTCGACGCGCTGATCGCCAAGCCTAGCGACGAAACGCTCGCCGCGGCGCGCAAGGCCTGGAAGGATTCGCGTCCCTGGTACCAGCAGACCGAGGGCCTGCGTTTCGGCAATGCGATCGTCGATGACTGGGAAGGCCGGGTGAATGCCTGGCCGCTCGATGAAGGCCTCATCGACTATGTCGACGGCAAGTCCTATGGCGATATTTCGGACGAAAATCCGCTCTATACTGCCAATGTCATCGCGGCGAGTTCGATCCGCATCGGCAATGATACGATCAATGTCGCGACCATCACCCCGGAAGCGATCAAGTCATTGCATGAAGCCGGTGAAGTCGAAGCCAATGTGGCGATCGGCTATCACGCGATCGAATTCCTGTTGTGGGGCCAGGATCTGAACGGCACCGGACCCGGTGCCGGTGTGCGTCCCGCTTCCGATTTCGATACGGCTAACTGCACCAATGGTCATTGCGATCGCCGCGCGGCGTATCTGAAGGCCGCGACCGATCTTCTGGTCGCCGATCTCGAGGAGATGGTCGGCAATTGGAAAGCCGATGGCGCCGCCCGCAAGGAGCTTGCGGCCAAGGGCGATGAAGGCGGCCTGGCGACGATCCTCACCGGGCTCGGCAGCCTGTCGTACGGCGAACTGGCCGGCGAGCGGATGAAGCTCGGCCTCATCCTGCATGATCCCGAGGAAGAGCATGACTGCTTTTCCGACAACACGCACAATTCCCATTACTATGATGAGACGGGAATGATCGCGCTCTACACCGGCACCTACAAGACCCGCGACGGCGAGGAGATTACCGGTCCGGGCATCCGCGAACTGGCGGCGGCGAAGTCGCCGGAGAAGGCCGCCGCCCTTGACAAGGCTTTTGAAGAGGCGCGCGCCAGGCTGCAGGCCATCAAGGACAAAGCCGACAGCGGCGAGATGGCGTATGATGAGATGATCGGGCCCGACAATCCGGAGGGCAACAGGCTGGTGCAGGCGGCGATCGATGCGCTGGTCGCCCAGACCCGCGCCATCGAAGCGGTGGTCGCGGATCTCGGCCTCACCATCAAGGTTGAAGGTTCGGACAGTCTCGACAATCCATCCGCGGTGCAGTGAGGCGAATAATGCGTGCTGCAGGAACCAAGTATCTCACGCCCGACCAGATCGGGGAGAAGCTCAAGCTCGCCGACGAATTGCGCGCCGCGGGCAAGCCGATCCATGAGGTGAGCCGCATTCTGGGCATCACCGACTCGACGCTCTATAACTGGCGCAAGCGCTATCTGGGCGGGCGGGACGACAAGGATGCGCAGATCGCGGCGCTCAGGGATGAAAACCGCAGGTTGCGGCGCATGATCAAGTCGCTCGTCTCGCTGCCGGACCGGCGGACAGGCGTGACCGGAACGAGCGATCCGCGCGCATGATCATCTGTCACTGCAACGTCATTCGCTGCGGCGACATCAGGCAGGCCGTGGAGACGACGCTTCGCGACGATCCCTATGCCGTGGTGACGCCGGGCAAGGTGTTCCGCTGCTGCGGGGGCCGCCCGCAGTGCGGCGGCTGCATGCCTACGATCGCCGGGGAAATTGTCGCAGCAATCGAAGCCGCGACGGTCGCCGATTGTCTTTATAATGATTCTAGACTAGCGTCTTCCAACAAGCCAATTCACGGGAGCGTTGGAGATGAAGGGCAGTCAGAAGGTCATCGACTATCTGAACAAATCGCTGCGGCACGAATTGACGGCAGTAAGCCAGTACTGGCTGCATTACCGCCTGCTGGAGGACTGGGGCTTTCACAAATACGCGCAGAAGGAGCGCGCGGAATCAATCGAGGAGATGCATCACGCCGACAAGCTGATCGAGCGGATCATCTTTCTCGAAGGGCACCCCAATCTGCAAACGCTCGACCCCTTGCTGATCGGGCAGAACATCAAAGAGGTCTTGGAGAGCGACCTTAAAGCCGAATACAGCGCGCGGGCGCTCTATATGGAGGCGCGCGCCTGCTGCCGGCAGGAGGAAGATTATGTCTCCATGCTCTTGTTCGAAGAGCTGCTCAAGGACGAGGAAGGCCATATCAATTTCATCGAGACCGAACTCAAGCTTTACGAGACGATCGGTCCGGAGAATTACGGCCAGTTGCAGGCGAGTTCCGCCGACAAGAAGGACTGATTTTGCGAGCAGCGGCGGCAGCCCAGAGCGGATTTCGACAAGATCAAATCACATCTGCACACCTCATGGTGAGGTGCTTCGCCGAAGGCGAAGCTTCGAACCATGGGTAATAAGCAAGACCACGCCGCTTCATGCCCTTCGAGGCATCGCTGCGCGATTCACTTCAGGGCGAGGTGAAAATGAGCGGGTCTCAGAGCAGCGTGCTAAAGTCGCGGGGCTGCTGCCGTGATCGACCGGCGGCGATTTGTGGCTGGGGCGGCCGCGGCAGGTGTTGTCGCGTCGCTCCCGCCATATCATCAGCTTGCCCGGGCTTTTCCGGCCAGTATTCTCGCCATGCCGGCATCGCGGATCGAGGCGGGCGTCAGAACATTCGACTTCACCGCGCAGGAATTCTCAAGTCCGTTCGTCGATGGAGCCAGACCGACACCGTTCTGGAGCTATGTGCCGGGACTGTTGCCGCTCATGCGCGTCAGGCGCGGCGAGCCGTTGCGCGTGCGGCTCGGAAACAGGCTCAGCGAGCATACGAGCATCCATTGGCACGGAATCCGCGTGCCCAATGCTATGGATGGCGTGCCCTTCATCACGCAGAAACCCGTCTATGCGGGCGAAACCTTCACCTACGAATTCACGCCGCCGGATGCCGGCACCTTCTTCTTCCACCCCCATTGCAACGAGGCCGACCAGGTGGGGCGCGGGCTTGCCGGCCTGCTGATCGTCACCGGCGATGAAACAGAGCCCTTCGACGATGACATCCCCGTCGTCGTGAAGGACTGGCGGATCGGCGATGACGGGCAGTTTCTGCCCCTCTATACACCCAAGGGCGCAAGCCGGGCCGGCACTTTCGGGAATATCCGAAGTGTCAACGGCGTATCTCAATATCGACGCAATGTTCCGGCGCAGGGT
Source organism: Hyphomicrobiales bacterium (assembly GCA_016793355.1). GTDB lineage: Bacteria > Pseudomonadota > Alphaproteobacteria > Rhizobiales > Aestuariivirgaceae > JAEUMG01. Next base: position 24,319 of record JAEUMG010000106.1, on the reverse strand, counting down.
CATGTTCGTGTGCGCATCGCCAATATTGATCCAACCCGCATCATCGAAGTCGGCGTCGAAGGCGCATCAGCCCAGGTCATCGCCATTGACGGCAATGCGGTCGAACCCTTTCATCTTGACAGCTGGCGCATGGGGCCGGCCATGCGGCTCGATCTTGCGATAGCGACGCCGAAACCCGGCGAAAGCCTGCGCGTCATCGACTACGCACAAGCCGAGCTCTATACGCTCGCACACCTCACTGCCGATGACCGGATTGCGCCCGCCCGCCGGAACCCGCCGCGGCTCATCCCCTCGCCCATCCCCGAGCCCGATCTGAGCACGGCAATTGCGCAAAGTTTCGTGTTCGGAGCCTCGTCGGGCCCGCTTGGCGAATACATCGAGAGCCTCGATCCCAACGATCCGCTGACCGCGATCATCCTCGATACGCTCTGCGCCGGTCCGCAGACTTTCTGGGCCATCAACAGGCGGTCATGGCCCAATGACGGCCATCGCAACCTGCCGCCGCCGATCGCGAGGCTGTCGGCCGGCAAAAGTTACAAATTTACCCTGCAGAACGCGACGCCACACAGCCACCCCATTCATCTGCATGGTCATACGTGCAAGGTCCTGTCGGCCTCGAAGAGGACGATCCCCGTGCATTATGCCGATACTGTCCTGGTGACACCCAAGGAAAGGGTCGAAATTGCCTTCGTCGCGGCTCCCGGCGACTGGATGTTCCATTGTCACATTCTCGAGCATATCGAGACTGGCATGATGGGCTATATCCGGGTGGCATGAGATGCGCGCCAGCCTTCCCATCGCCATGGTAATTGCCGCGGCCGCGACGCTCCCGGCAAAGGCGGAAGACCTCGACATCGCGGTCGGAAAGGCGTTGTTCGACAAGCAGTGGGTGCAGGCGCCGGCGTCGACAGATGCCTCCGACGGACTCGGTCCGCTGTTCAATGCAAAGGCCTGCAACTCCTGTCACAAGGATGGCGGCGCGGCGCGGCTGATCGTGCTCGACGGCGAGGCGATCATGCGCGGACTGGTGGTGCGCATCGGAAACTCCATGGGAGAGCCCGATCCCTTTTACGGCCATCAATTGCAGGACCGCGCCGTATCGGGGCTTCTGCCCGAGGCGAGGGTTACGACCAGGCTTGTCAGCGTGGCCTCAGGGTTTGGAACTGGGACCAGCGACGTCGCGGTCGACTTCACCTTGAACGGCCCGGGTTTTGCGGATGGTACTTCGAGCGAGATACGGATCGCGCCGTCGCTGGCCGGCCGGGGTCTCATCGAGCAGGTTTCGAAAGATGCCGTTCTGGCGCTCGCCGATCCCGATGATCGCGATGGCAACGGAATCTCCGGGCGGGCGCGACTCATCTTGAGCGACGATGGACGGGAACGACTGGGACGCTTTGGCGTCAAGGCCTCGGCGGCAAGCCTTCGCGAACAGACTGCCGATGCCGCCGCGCTCGATATCGGGCTTTCCTCGCCGGTCCATCGGACCGCCTATGGCGATTGCACGCCCGCGCAGAAGGATTGCCTTGGTATGGCAACCGGCAACAGCCCTGCCTTCGAGAATGAGGAGATCTCCGGCGAGATGGTCGACATGATTGCTGCCTATGTCGCGGTCTTGCCGCGCCCGGCAGTCAATTCCGATGCGCAAGCCGAAGCGTTGTTCGCGGCCAGCGGATGCGCAGCCTGTCATGTTCCCAGTCTCCCCGATGCAGCCGGGAAACCCCTGCCGGTCTTCACTGATCTCCTCCTGCATGACATGGGACCGGCGCTTGCCGGAAAAATCGGCGATCATTTTGCCGCGCCGGCGGAGTGGCGCACCGCCCCGCTGATCGATCTCAATCCGCTCAACGGCAAGCGGCGATATCTCCATGACGGACGCGCCGCGACAATCGACATGGCCATCCGCTGGCATGGCGGAGAGGCGGAGAAGGCGCGGACGGCCTACGAACTGCTCGACGCCGAGGAACGCGCGGCGCTCCTTCGCTATCTCGAGGCGCTTTGACATGATTTCACGGCGGGCACTTCTTGCGGGATCGATGCTGTCTGTTATCGCCGGAGCATCACGCGCACAGGCGGAGGCAAATGTTGCCATTACGCGCGAGCTGGTGACAAAGCTCATCCTACCGAACTACGAAAAGCTGAATGATGCCGCCAAGGTGCAAGCCGGGCTCTGGGCGGATTTTGCTGCAAAGCCTGACGCCGCGGCGATCGCCGGGCTCCGTAACGCCTATCTCAAGACTGCCGATGCCTGGAGCGCGATCGAGTTCCTGCATTTCGGCCCGGCCGGCGCCGATTTCCGCTTCGAGCGCATCTCCTACTGGCCGGAACGCAAAAATGCGACGGGCAAGGCCATGGCGATCCTGCTTGCCGGCAGGGGCGATGACGGTCTCGCTCCGGACGTATTCGCAAGGTCAAGTGCGGCCGGACAAGGCCTACCGGCGCTGGAACGCCTGTTGTTCGATAATGACGCCGAAACCCTTCTGCTGGCCAATGATGCGGATGGCGACAGGCGGCGGCGCGTCGGACTGGCGATAGCGCGCAATGTCGAGATCATCGCCGGTCAGATCCTTGCAGGCTGGCGAGGCGGGCCGGACAGCGTGCTGAAAAAGCTCGACGACCCGGGCTATGCGCAGGAAGCAACAACGCGGATCGCCACCGATCTCCTCGCTCTCTTTCAGTTGATCCGCGACACGAAGATTGAGGCGCCGCTCGGCAAATCGATCGAGAGCGCCAAGCCGCGGCTTGCCGAAGGCTGGCGCAGCGGACGCAGCATTCGGGCGATCGCCATCAATTTCGCCACCTTACGCGACGCCGCCGAGATCATCTTCGCGAACAGCAAGGATGAGATCGCGTCGCCGTCGGTGCTCAAATCGGCGGTGAAGATCGCCGACAGCCTGTCGGCGGAAGAATTGAGTGCGCTCGTCATCTCGCCCAAGCGACGCAGCGATGCCGTGCTGCTCCTTGATGCGGCGACCTCGGCGCGCGATGTCTGCAAGCTGGAGATCCCCCATGCGCTTGGCATTACCATCGGATTCAATAGCCTCGATGGCGATTGACCGGCGCCGCCTCCTCGGCGCACTCATCGCCGCGGCGGCCACAGCGCGCTGGGGCACTGGCGGGGCGCGGGCGCTGGCCGGCGAGGCGCTTTACATCTCCTGCCGCGTCGACGGGAAAGGGGCGGCCTCTGTCGCGGTCCTGACGGCGAAGGGCGACGTGCTGCTCGAAACCGCACTTCCGGCGCGCGGTCATGATATCGCACAGGATCCCCATGCGCGCCGATTCGTGGTGTTTGCACGCCGTCCCGGCAGCTGGGCAGTGGCCGTCGATGCGAGCCGGAACGGCGAACCGCAGATCATCACGGCCCGTGCCGACCGGCATTTTTTCGGCCACGGCATGTATTCGCCGGACGGACGCCTGCTCTACGCGAGCGAGAACGACATCGAGACCGGCGACGGCATCATCGGCATCTATGACGCAAGCGGTGGCTATGCGCGGATCGGCGAATTCAAATCCGGCGGCATCGGGCCGCATGATCTAAACCTCTTCGGCGGCGGGCGCCAGATGATCATCGCCAATGGCGGGTTGAAGACCCTCCCGGAGACCGGCCGAGAAGTCTTGAACAGCGACGATATCGCGCCAAACCTTGCGGTGCTCGATCTTGCGAGCGGTTCGCTCGAAGGCGTGTTCGAGCTCGAACGCGTTTACAGGAAACTCAGCATTCGCCATCTTGCCCGCACCGAAGACGACCGGACGGTCTTTGCCTGCCAGCATCAGGGCGACGCGGACGAACTGCCGCCCCTCGTGGGCGTACTCGATCGCAACGGCAATACGCGCCTCTTCGATGCGCCCGAAGAGGCGTTGGCGCGGCTCAAAAATTACGTCGGTTCGGTCGCGCTGGACAAGAGCGGTTCCGTCATCGCCGCGACGAGCCCGGTTGGCGGCACCGCGGCGCTCTGGTCGATCGACGGAAACTATCTGGGAGCCGCGCAGATCCCCGATGTGTGCGGTGTGGCGCGCCACCGGAACGGCTTTCTCATGAGCTCCGGCAATGCCGGCGTCAGGGACGTTGCGACTGATGGCAGGACCGCCGAGACGGCGGTGTTGCAGAACTGGGTTTGGGACAATCATCTGCGCCTCGTGACAATCTGAGGCGCAAGGCTTGCCCCCAGAGCACTTGGGGCACAGAGACTTGCCGGGAGGCTGCAGAAGCCCGGGAATTATCGCCGCGCAGTCGAATATGGCGTTCAAGATCCCGAGAAAGCGGGAAGATTCCCATCTCACCAAGGTCAGGCCGTTTCACTCACGAGACGGAATTGGAGGGCTGCTTGGCCGGCTCATTCATCTTCTCGAGAAGGCTGCAAGGCTGCAGGCCGCCGAATAGCGCCGGAGCCCTACCATCCGCGCATTGCCACCCCCTGTGAATTGCATTCGATGTGCCGTGCTTCCTGCCTATGTTGTGTCGCAACAGCCCTTCCCATTTGAGGCGTCCCTCATGACAAGCATGCTTTTCGAGCCGGTTTCGCTCGGCCCGCTCAAACTGGACAACCGGATCGTCATTGCGCCGATGTGCCAATATTCGTCGGAGAATGGCGCCGCCACCGACTGGCACATGATCCACCTCGGCCACCTGGCGCTCTCCGGCGCCGGCCTTCTCATCATCGAAGCGACGGGGGTCGAGCCGGAAGGTCGTATCTCCTATGCCGATATGGGCCTCTATTCCGATCACACCGAGAAGGCGCTCGCCCGCGTGCTGGAAGGTGTCAGGCGCTATTCCTCCATGCCGATCGCCATTCAACTGGCCCATGCCGGCCGCAAGGCTTCGACCGATCTGCCATGGGTGGGCGGCAAGCAGATCGCGCCAGACGCCAAGAACGGCTGGCAGACTTTTGGCCCGTCGTCATTGGGGTTTCATCCGACCGACAATCCGCCGGTCGCGCTCGACAAGGCCGGGATGAAGCGCGTGCGCGATGCCTTCGTCGCCGCGGCAAAACGCTCGGCAAGACTCGGTCTTGCCGGAATAGAGATCCATTCGGCGCATGGCTATCTCTTGCACGAGTTTCTGTCGCCGCATGCCAATCAGCGGACCGATTCCTATGGCGGCAGTCTCGAGAACCGGATGCGCTTTCCGCTCGAGATATTCGATGCCGTGCGCGAGGCCTTTCCCGCCGGGCGGCCGGTGTGGGTGCGCCTCTCGGCCCAGGATTGGGCGGAAGGCGGCTGGACACTCGCGGAGAGCGTCGAATACTCCAAGGCGCTCAAGCAGCGCGGCGCTGCGGCCATCCATGTCTCAAGCGGCGGGCTGACGCCCAAGCAGCTGATCAAGATGGAACCGCATTACCAGGTGCCATTCTCCAAGGAGATCAAAGAAAAGGCTGGCATCCAGACGATCGCGGTCGGTCTGATAACCGATCCCCGGCAGGCGGAGCAAATCTTGCGCAAGGGCGAGGCAGACATGGTCGCGCTTGCCCGCGGCATGCTCTACGACCCGCGCTGGCCATGGCACGCCGCCGCCGAACTCGGTGCCAGGATCAAGCCGCCGCCGCAATATTTGCGGTCGGCGCCACATGAGCATGCCGATCTTTTCATCAAGGATTGACGGTCGTGTCGCGTCCGTTTGCAGTTTGCTAACCATATCGGGCGCAGACTTTCCAATTGCGGGACCGCAAGGAGCCCGCCAAGCCAGGCCGCGCCAATGCACCATGCAGATGGCGCGGTTTTGCCGACGGGCCCTCAGGCGACGCGGCTGGGGAACAGCGCCTTGAGCTTGTCGCGAAAGAGCTTGGCAAAGGTGTTGAACCCGGCCTTCGAGGGATGAAGCTCATTGTGCCACGACGCCGGTACCTGCGGCAGGGTGCCCTGTCCGTTCAGGAAGGTGACATTGGGTTGCGCAGCCAAGGTCGTCAGCATGCCGGCAAATCGCTTAAGCATTTCATTGACGACCGCCTGTCGCGGCGCTCCCGGCGGAAAGTTCTTCAGATCGAAGGTGGGCTTTAGCCACGGCCCGAGAAAGCACACGCCGCGACCGTCGGGAATAGCGAAGTCATAGCCATGAAACATCAACATGGTGGTTGGGCTATGCCGGTCACGAAGGATGATCAGGTCCTCGTATCCGGCTCTGACGAGGTCGAGGGCCGCTCCGAACCGCGCAGTGTTCAGATGGCTAACCGGCGGCCGTGTCGCATCCCATTCATCTATCCATAGGGCCATGGGATTGTCGACAATGTCATTGCCGCCGCCGGAAAACAGCAGCACATCCCAGGGACCGCCGGCCGGACATCCCTGTTTAAGATGCTTGGTCAGCTTCTTTCGCTGATCGACGCCCAGCATGTAGCGGACCTCGTCGCCGGCCTTCGCGAGATTGAGGATGGGGACGCCCAGCTTGTCCTCCAAACGAGGAATGATGCCGCCACCGAACAGCGGCACCGGATAGTCGAACCAGGAGTCGCCCTCGGCGAAAACCTGAAGGGGTGCAAAGCCCGCCGCCTTGGGGGCCGGTTCGCCCTCCTCCGGGACAGCTGCGCCCTTCGGCCGCCGCGCCCCGCGCTTTTTCATGATCGACATTGTCGCCTTGTATTCCTTGAGACGGCGATCGAGTTCCTCCTTGGTTTTCTTCTCGAGGATCTTGCGCTCTTCGCCGACGCGTCTGGGCGATGTCGGCGGCGCAACTTCCTTACGCCCTGCCTTGGCTGCAAGTTGCGGCTCCCTTGCCCGCGCCAGCGCTCTCGCTTCGTCGAGCGTCACGGGCCCGACCGGCGGTGGAACGGCTACTTTGCTTCGCGGTCGCGCCGCTGTCTTCGATTTGGGTGACTTCCGGGTTTTCTTCGGCTTTGCCGCGGATGCCATTTCGACCTCCCACAACCGCACCTGCCGGCTCGCGGCCGGGCGTGCTTACGATGGCAATATCCTGATCTTCTCAGCCAGCAGCGTGTGACCGACGATGAATCCGTCGCAGGACACCTGCTTTCCCACATATTTGGCGAGAGCTTTGTCATCGAATGCAGGCCCACCCTTGTGGCGCAGAACAAGGCGTCCCTCGCCGGTTTCGAGCCAGACGGCGTCATGTTCGCTCTTGCTGCCGGCGCCGAAGGGGGCGCGAACCACCCTGCCGGTCATGCCGTCGATCCTTTTCGGTCGGCCGCGATCGGCGCCCACGACTTCCCCTCATAAATCCGATACTCGACAATCCGGCCGTCGATTTCCTTCGCGACCGCAGCCCTGCTCTTGGGCGGACCGGAGCCGGGAACGGTCGGCTCTGGCTGGTATACCGCAATATAGTAGCGCGAGGCTACGGGAGCCGATTTGGTGGCTTTCGCCAAAGCGGTCTTGGGTGCCTTCACCTTGAAGGCCATGAACTCGTCCGTCTTGATGCCGACTTCTCTCGCGATGTTGGCGAGCGCTTTCTGAACGGTTGGCGGCTTCTTGACGTCTCTCAGCTTCTGCGAGGCCGTCGGCTTTGTTTCACGCAGCATTTGGCCTTGCACTTTCAGCTTCGCGCGCCGCCCCTGCCGGTCGATGCGCGCGACCTCGCTGACGTCAACGCCCTTCGGAACATGTGTCGCGCCTGCAGACTTCACCGGATGGATCGAGGGATCGCCAAGAAGATTGAACTGTCCGATCGTTTTGAGATCGATCGGATCAAGCTCGCCGGCCTGTGCGATGTATTTCTGACGGGCAATGAGCGCCGCACGGCCCAGCGAAGCGCCTTCGAATACGGCGAGCAGAAACTCCTTGGTGATGATATCGGCGACGCCGTTTCCCACAGCCGGACCGTAGGCGATGGTCGTACTGCCGAAATATCCATAGGCCCCCTGAAGGAGATAGTGCTGGGAGATCGGCAAGGGCAGTTCCAGGGTCACCGAATCGTAGAGTTCGGCGCCGAAACAACATTCGACGGCTGCGACCGTGCCGGGCGTGATCTTGTCCTTTATGCCGGTGCTCTTCAGCGATACGGGGAACTTGGTGCCTTTCTGGCCGTAGAACTGCGGGTCGGTCAGGCCGCCGTGACAGTTGATGAAATGTGCTTTGGGGGCGAGGCGTTTGGGCGGATGCTTGTGCGTGCTCGGGGGCGACAGAACGAGCGAAGCGGAATTCCCGAAGATGTCGCGGAGGCTGGTTTCGGTCGAATTCCGCCAGGAATCCGCTGAAAGGCCGAAATAGGCGCTGTAGTCCGACACATCATTCGACTTATACTTTTCAGCGATCGAAAGAAGCCTGATCAGATGCGACGGATCGGATGCTCCGGTCAAATCCGGCAGGCGTCCAACGACACGGGTCGGCCCCTTGAACGTGGCGATGTCGCGCGAATAGGGGGCGTCACAGGCATAGGGCAGATCGCCATACGCGCATTCATCCTCATCGCCGCCCGGCTTGAATGCCGTGTTCTTCAGGTCCTGGTGCGGTACGACATCGGGAGCACCCAGGATCATCAGATATTCCGGGTCGGCGGATCTGAAAATCGCATCGATTGCGTCCTTGTTGTCTTTGGGGGCGCTCGGAACCGTGACCGCCTTGCCCTTGAACTTTTTCATCGTCGCGGCATTGTCGAGGTAAATAAGACGGCTCTTTATGCCGCGCTTTCCATCGGCAACGATCAGAGCGTCGATCGCTTTCTTGATTCTGGCGACGCCGGTATTGCCGTATTTTTTCGTCAGAGCCGCGCCATTCGTAACGATGATCTTGTCATCCATTGGCGGCCTCCCCACCCGTCTGGCTGCACTCAAACCTTAGTGGATAGATTCCCTAGCGTGACTCTGCCGTGACGGCAGCATGAGCTGCGGGGCCGAGCAGTGCGGGATCAAGGGCGGCCACGGCATCATACTGCGAACGGAAAACCTTTCCCGTGAGATCTTTCAGGAAGGAAGTCCTTGCCAGACGATCCATGACCGGGCCTTTGACCTCCGAGAGATGGAGCGTCACGCCGGCATCCGCCAGCCGACGGTTTATCTCCTCGAGACTCTCGAGCGCGCTTGCATCAATGGCATTGATCGCAGAGCACATCAGGATCAAATGCCGCAAGCCTGGGCGTTCCGCGACAAGCTCGGTCACCCGATCCTCGAGATAGCGGCTATTGGCGAAATAGAGGCTTTCGTCGATCCGCAGAGTCAGGACCTTGACCGAAGTGAGCACGTCGTAGCGGCGTATGTTGCGGAAATGCTGGGTGCCTGGAACAAGGCCGACGATCGCCATATGGGGCCGGCTGGTGCGGTAGAGGAAGAGAGCAAGCGAGAGGGCCACACCGGCAAGAATCCCCTGCTCGACACCAACCGCCAAGGTGACCGGCATGGTTGCCGCCATCGCGGCAAAATCAGCCTTGGAATAGCTCCAGGTCCGCTTCAACACGCTGAAATCGACCAGCGACAGAACGGCGACGATAATCGTGGCGGCAAGGGTTGCCTGGGGCAGATCGGCAAGATAGGGCGTCAAATACACTGTCGCGAGCGCGATGCCCGCGGCGGCAAAGGCACCCGCGGCCGGCGTCTCGGCGCCCGCGCCAAAATTGACGACCGAGCGCGCAAATCCTCCCGTTACCGGAAATCCGCTCGAGAGCGCCGAGGCGAGATTGGAAACGCCCAATCCGATCAGCTCCTGATTGGGCTCGATCCGCTGGCGGCGCTTTGCAGCCAGCGTCTGTGCGACGGAAACCGATTCAACAAAACCGACGAGGCTGATCATGAAGGCCGGCAGAGCAAGCCGCAGAACCAGATCGGGATCGAGGGCGGGGAAACCCAAAGGCGGAAGTCCCGCCGGGATTGCGCCCACGACAGCAACACCCTTCGCTTTCAGGCCCAATCCCGCAACTGCGATCGTTGCCGCGATGACGACGAATACGGGTCCCGATCGGGCGATGGAATCAGCGGCGCGAGAAGCCATACCCATATGCAGCAATACGGTCTTCAGATAGCGGCGCGCAAGGACCAGCGCGACGAGAGAGAAAAGGCCTATCGCCGCCGTGGCCCAGTTCACGCTACCGAGTTCCCGAAACAGCGACGCCAGCATGCTTTGCAGAGTCTGACCGCCGGCACTGATGCCCAGGAGATGGCGTATTTGCCCGACCGCTATGAGGACCGCCGATGACGCGATGAAGCCTGCAATGACCGGATGGCTCAAAAAATTGGCCAGAAATCCCAGCCTGAGGACGCCCATGATGAAGAGCATGAGGCCCGACAGAGCCGCCAGAAGGATGGCCGCAGTCAAGTACTCCGACGAGCCTTGGGCGGCGACAGAGCCGGCCGCCGTTGCGGTCATGAGCGAAATAATGGCGACCGGCCCGACAGCCAATGTGCGGCTGGTGCCGAAGAGCGCATAGGCAACCAGAGGAAGAATGCTGGCATAGAGGCCGATCTCAGGCGGCAGTCCCGCCAGCATCGCATAGGCGAGCGACTGCGGGATCAGCATGATCGTCACAATCACCGCGGCCGTCGCATCGCCGGCAAAAGCCGCCCAGCCATAATCGCGCGCCCATGCGAGTGCCGGCAAGAAGTCCGACCATTTTCGCAACTGGGGTTGCGGGCGTTCCATTTCTCGTTTCGCCCCGGTCTTCACGACACGCCGCATGCGCTGGTTAAAAGCTAGTTCTGGTGTGCCGGTTTCGCGAGATACTCCCGCCCCCGCAGCATCGCGCGCCAGTAGACCGGCGGCAGGACTCGCTCTTTCAGGAACCAGGCGGCACGGCTCGGTTTCAGATCGTCAATAAGCCATGTTGGAAAGCTTGGCAGGCGTTTACCGCCATAGCCAAACTCGGCGAGGACAATCTTGCCCTTCTCCACCGTCAGGGGACATGAGCCGTAGCCGTCATACACGGCATTGCGCGGCTCGCTCAAGAGACCCATGTCGATCAACACGTTCTCGGCAACGACAGGCGCCTGCTTGCGCGCCGCCGCCGCGGTCTTGGCATTGGGCGCGCTCATGACGTCGCCAAGACTATAGATGTTTCCAAAACTCTTGTGGCGAAGCGTGTACTGGTCGACATCGACCCAGCCGGCGGGACTTGCCAGCGGGCTCACGCGAATGAAATCCGGTGCCGATTGCGGCGGTACGACGTGGATCATGTCGAACCGTTTCTCGATTGTCCGTGTGTGACCGTCGGCATCCGTGTGCGTGAACCACGCAGTCTTGGCCGGCCCGTCGATCGCTTTGAGATTGTGGCCGAAGCTCAGTGCGATGCCGTAGCGCTTTACGTAGTCCATCAGGGCCGGGACATAGTCGGGCACGCCGAAGAGCACGGCTCCGGCATTGCAGAACTCGACATCGATACTGCCCAGCCTGCCGGCCTTGAGCCAGTGATCGCAGGAGAGATACATCGCCTTCTGCGGCGCGCCGGCACATTTTATCGGCATGGGAGGTTGCGTGAAGATGGCCTTGCCCGACGCGAACTGCTGGACGAGTTCCCAAGTATAAGGAGCCAGGTCGTAGCGGTAGTTTGATGTGACGCCGTTGCGGCCGAGCGTTTGCGGCAGCCCTTCTACCGCATCCCAGTTGAGCTTGATGCCCGGCGCAACGATCAGGCGCTTGTAGTTCACAACGCGACAACCTTCGAGAATCACGGCATTGCTCGCCGGTTCGAAGGCTGCAACCGCCGCCTTTATCCATTTGACGCCCTCGGGTATCAGCGAGGCCATATCCCGGCGCGTCAGTCGCGGATCGAATACACCGGCCCCGACCAAGGTCCAGCCGGGCTGGTAATAGTGAATGTCGGCGGGCTCGATGATGGCGATGTCGAGATCGGAGCGCCGCGCGAGGAGGCTGGCCGCCACAGCAATTCCGGCCGATCCGCCGCCGACAATGACGATGTCGTGAGACAATGCCGTCTCATCGGCGACGGTGCGACCGCCATTGGCGATGCGCTTGACGACACCGCTCATGTCATAGCCCGCCGCTTTGGTCCGCTGCAGGATATCGGGAAGGGAGCGATGCCCTGCCTGGGACAAGGACCAGAGCGTGGCCGAACGGGTGCCAGTCCGGCAGTAGGCGAGCACCGGTTTTGGAAGCTCGGAAAGCGCTTTGCCAAATGCCAGCGCGTCCGCGTCGCTGACTTTTCCCGACACGACCGGCAAGTAGCGCGATACAAGCCCCTGTTGCTTCGCAGCCGCCGCGATCTCTGCGAATGAAGGCTGATCTGCGCCTTCGCCATCCGGGCGGTTGTCGATAATGGCGCGAAAGCCGGCCACGGCAATTTCTGCGAGCTCGGCAGGAGCGATTTGTGCCGCAACCGCGAAATCATCGGTAATGCGCTTCACATCCATGATAACCTCCCGGGTCTCGGGGTTCACAACGTATTGACCGGTACTTTGAGGAATCGCTTTCCACTCTTGTCGGGGGGCGGCAGATCGCCTGCGCGCATGTTCACCTGAAGCGACGGAATGATCAGTTTCGGCATGCTCAGGGTGCTGTCGCGTGCTGTCCGCATGGCGACGAATTCTTCCTCGGTCACGCCATCGCGAACATGGATGTTATGTTCGCGCTCATCGCCAACGGTCGTTTCCCAGCGGATGTCACGCCCATTCGGGCCGTAGTCGTGACACATGAAGAGGCGGGTCTCCTTCGGCAGCGAGAGCACCCGCTTGATCGACTTATAGAGTGCATGTGCGTCGCCTCCGGGAAAATCGGCGCGCGCCGTGCCGCCGTCCGGCATGAAGAGCGTGTCGCCGACAAAGGCGGCGTCGCCCATGACATGGGTCATGCAAGCCGGGGTGTGGCCGGGCGTGTGGATGGCGAAGCACTGCATCTTGCCGACGGTGTAAGTATCACCGTCCTTGAAAAGACGGTCGAATTGCGAGCCGTCGCGCTGGAATTCGGTGCCTTCGTTGAAAATCTTGCCGAAAGTCTCCTGGACGACGGTGATCTTGTCGCCGATGCCGAGCTTGCCCCCCAAGTGCTTCTGGATATAGGGCGCGGCGGAGAGATGATCGGCGTGAACATGCGTCTCGATCAGCCATTCGAGTTTAAGGCCGTTCTCCTTGATGAAGGCGATGATCTTGTCGGCGCCGTCATAGGTGATGCGGCCGGCGGCATAGTCGATATCCATGACCGAATCGACGACGGCACAGGCGTTCGACGCCGGATCCTTGACGACATAGCTGATGGTGTTGGTGGGCTCGTCAAAGAAGGCGGTAACTTCGGGTTTCACGCTAAGGTCGACTTTGGGCATGTCTGACATGAGGTCCTCCTTGGAATTCATGGCTTGCTGCCAATGGCGGCGGATTGGGTCGCGTTGGCCGTCATGCGCGCGAGCCACATGCCGATGAGCATGGCGGGAACGAAAGCGATCGTGCCGGGTGCCAATAGGCCCATGGCGGTTAGGGCCGGCCCGGGGCAATAGCCGCCGAGACCCCAACCGGTGCCGAAGACTGCCGCACCCAATATGAGACGCCGATCGATCGCAGTCGACTTCGGCAGATGGAACTGGTCGTCGAGCATCGGCGTCGCGTTGCGCCACGCCAGGCGATAGCCCGCAAAAGCGACGAGGACGGCGCCGGCCATGACGAAGGCGAGGCTCGGATCCCAGATACCGAAAATGTCGAGGAAGTTCTGGACCTTGGCGGGGTCGACCATGCCGGACACGACGAGCCCCAGACCGAATATCAAACCAATGATGGCATGAACAGCAATACGCATGTTTCCTAGCTCCCGATCACGTGGCGCATCAGGAAGACGGTGAGTGCGGCGGTTCCCATGAAGGCTGCAACAGCCACCAGCGAACGCGGAGACAGACGTGCCAAGCCGCAGACACCATGACCGCTGGTGCAGCCGCTGCCGTAAACGGAGCCGAAACCGACCAGCAGACCTGCGCCGATCATCAAGGGCAGGTTGGCGGATACAGTCTGCGAGACTGGCCATCCCGTTGCGGCAGTCCAGAGCAGGGGCGCCGCGACGAGACCGATGATGAAGGCCAGGCCTTCTGGGAAGCGTTCGCGATCAGCCGGGGGCAGGAGCCTTGCGGCGATTCCGCTGATGCCGGCAATCCGTCCGGTCAGCAGCATCATAGCGGCTGCAGCAAAGCCGATGAGTGCGCCGCCGAGGAGCGCCGAAATGGGCGTGAATTCAGTCACCATGGGTGCGGCTCCGATGCGAGGGGTTGACCATTCCCCAGACTCTTCTTAATATTCGTATGTTATAATATGATGAAATGCTAATATGTCAAGCCCTGCTTCTGTCATTTTCGACCTTACAGCGCTCGCGCCAAAGGCGGCACGCGCGGCCGAACTTTTGGGTTCGATGGCTCACCCCAAGCGATTGCTGGTGCTGTGCAATCTTCTCCAGGGCGAACTCTCGGTCGGTGAACTCGCCGAACGGGTGGAACTCAGCCAGTCCGCGTTATCACAGCATCTCGGGAAGATGCGGGCTTTGGGCCTGGTCAAAACGCGGCGCGAGGGTCAGACGATCTACTACAGTCTTGCGAGCGCCGAAGTCGCCGCGGTGCTCAATACGCTTTATACGCTCTACTGCGCGCCGGACCCGGGGTCGCAAGAGCATCGCGGCGCCTTGTAACTTTGACATGGGGCTCCGGCGCGATGAGACCCGGAAGCGGGCCAATTTCATTGCGCTGCGATCGGGAATCCCGATCGGCGAGCGCGCGACGCCCCGGTTGATTTCCCCGCTGCCGAGCCCGCCACCAATCCCGCAGCGGATGCGGCGATCGGACAAGACCAGATTCCTGTGAAAGTGGTGCCCAGGGGCGGAATTGAACCACCGACACGCGGATTTTCAGTCCGCTGCTCTACCAACTGAGCTACCTGGGCGCGGGGCCGGGTATAGGCGAGGCGGACGGGGCTTGTCCAGTCTCAATGCAGGAGGTCGCGGGCCAGTCTCTGAAGGTCGGCGCGCTCTTCGAACTCGGCGCCGATCTCGGTCAAATGGAAACGCAAGTTATTCTGAAACATCGAGAAATCCCGCGATTTCAAACGGTCATGGATCGGCAGGAGAGCGAATATCCGACGCGCGTGACGATCGGGAATCTCCCGCCACGACTTGACCGGCCCCAGGCCCGCCTGGCCAAGGTCATGATCAAGCGTATCGAGAGCCGTCTGCCAAAAATCGGCATCTGCCTGGGGCGGCAGGGGAAAGGCGCCGAAAATCTCCCGCGCTATGCCAAGAAATGCTGCATGGAGATCAAGCGTCCGACCGGCGCAGAGCGGGCGCAACAATCCCTCCGCCATTTCCGTCACCATCGCATAGGCGAAGGGGTAGGCATGCCAGCGCGCATGCTCATAGGCGGCGCGGAAATCCGCCTCGCCCAGAAGCGTCGAGAACAGCATGTTGGCGCGCGCCTGGCAGTATTCCATCATGGATTTCTGCACCAGATAGGCAGCCCGGCTTTCAAGAAAGTCCTTGAGCTGCGCACGGCTTGCAAGCGGCTGCGGCCGGAACAGATCCTTCATGGCCGAGAAGATCGACATGCCTGGAAATTGGCATTGCGCCGGGCGGCCTGCAACTCCCAAGCGCAAGCACCGCAACCGGCCGCGAAGTCCTAGGCCGAAAGTCGAATTATTCGTCAGACGCTCCGGTGCTACTCCTAGAAGCGCCCGGATTCGGAATTCAAGACAGTCACGACCGGGGGAACGGGCTTCGGGCCCAGGGGAATGGGAGTAGGACTCATGGCGCAGGTCAATGCCGAGGGTCACTGGAAGGCAACATCACATTTGATGTGGATCGCCCTGGCGATCTGGGCGTTTTTTTCCTTCGTGATCCACTTCTTCGTCAATTCACTCAACGAAATCGTCATTCTTGGCTTCCCGCTCGGCTACTACATGGCCGCGCAAGGGTCGCTCATCGTCTTCGTGGTTCTGCTGTTCTGGTTCGCTCGCAGACAGGACTCGATCGACCGCGAATTCGGCGTCGCGGAAGAGGAATAGGGGGCAGGCATGGCTACGCAATCATCCGCCGAAAGCGGCTTTCTTGCCAATCTGGGCAAAGTCTACGGGATTTACACGGGCGGCTTCCTCGCCTTTGTGATCTTCATCGCCATCCTCGAGCAACTCGGGGTGCCGAACCGGATTCTCGGCTATCTCTTCGTCGGCTTCACCATTCTCGTCTATGCCATCATCGGCATTCTGTCGCGAACAGGGCAAGTCTCGGAGTATTACGTCGCCGGCCGCAAGGTTCCGGCCTTCTACAATGGCATGGCGACCGGCGCGGACTGGATGTCGGCCGCTTCCTTCGTCGGCATGGCAGGCACGCTCTATGCGCTCGGCTATGACGGACTTGCCTTCGTGCTCGGCTGGACCGGCGGCTATGTGCTCGTCTCGGTTCTGCTGGCGCCGTTCCTGCGCAAATTCGGCGCCTATACCGTGCCGGACTTTCTGGCGGCTCGCTATGGCGGAAACCTTGCCCGGTTCCTCGGGGTGATCGTGCTGATTTCCTGTTCCTTCACCTATGTGGTGGCGCAGATCTACGGCACGGGTCTCATCGCTTCGCGGTTCTTGGGCCTCGATTTCACCATTGCGGTCTATGCCGGGCTGGCAGGCATCCTCGTCTGCTCGATGCTTGGCGGTATGCGCGCCGTCACCTGGACGCAGGTCGCCCAGTATATCGTGCTCATCGTCGCCTATCTTACCCCGGTGGTCATTCTTGCGACCAAGAATTACGGCGTTCCGGTCCCTCAACTCATGTACGGCCAGGCGCTGCAGGACATCACCGCGCGGGAATCGCAGATGATCGAGTCGGGCCTCGCTGCGGCGGGCACGCTCAAACCTTACATTACGCCGTTCTTGACCTATGACCGGCTCAACTTCTTCGCGCTGATCCTCTGTCTGATGGTCGGTACGGCGTCCCTGCCGCATATCCTGATGCGCTATTTCACGACTCCTTCGGTGCGCGATGCGCGCAAGTCGGTGGCGTGGTCGCTGTTCTTCATCTTCCTTCTGTACTTCACGGCGCCGTCCTATGCGGCCTTCGCGAAGCTCGAAGTCTATACCAACGTCATCGGGCAGAGTCTCGATCAGCTGCCGCAATGGATCAGCACCTATTCCAATCTCGGACTGGTAAAGATCTACGGCGTCACGCTGCAGGCGCTGTCAAGCGGCATAGCAGCCGTCGGAGCGGCGATTGCGGCGGGCGCGGCGGATGTCGGCAGCGTGGCGGCGACGCTTCAGTCAAAGGGCCTGACATCCGAGCTTGCCAATTGGTCGGCGCTCGGCGACCCGGTCAAGGCTGTCGTGTTCGATGCTGTCAGGGCCAATGGCGCGGTTACGGCGCAGGAGATTTTCAATCCTGCGATACATGCCGCGGCCACGGCGGCGGGCAATACGACGAATCTGCTCGGGCTTGCAGGCCTTTCCATCGACAATGACGTGATTGTCCTGTCGACGCCGGAAATCGCGGGCCTTCCCTATGTCATCGCCGGGCTTGTCGCGGCGGGCGGACTTGCGGCGGCACTCTCAACCGCCGACGGGCTGCTGCTTGCGATCGCCAACGCGCTCAGCCACGACATCTACTACAAGATGGTGGACACGCATGCGCCGACCACACGTCGGTTGATCGTGGCGCGCGTCCTTTTGGTCATCGTGGCGGTTATTGCGGCCTATACCGCATCGACCAAGCCAGCCGACATCCTCGCCATGGTGTCGTGGGCCTTCTCGCTGGCCGCGGCCGGCCTCTTCCCGGCGCTTGTCCTTGGCGTGTGGTGGAAGCGCGCCAATCAGTGGGGGGCCGTTGTTGGCATCATCGCCGGTTTCGGTATCTGCCTCTACTATCTCGTGGGCACACGCTACTTTGCCGTGTCGTTCTACGAGACGTGGAGCGGCCTGTCGGGCGCCAATGAAGCCGCCATCGCCAAGTTCAACGAACTGAAGGCAGCCTGGGAGGGTGCCGCTCCCGAAGCCAAGGCAGCGGCCTGGAAGGCGTTCGACACGCATGCCCAGACGGTTGCGAACTGGTTCGGGGTACGCAACATCTCGTCGGCCCTGTTCGGTCTCCCGGCGGGCTTTATCGCGATGTACGTGGTCAGCCTTCTCACCAAGGCGCCTTCCAAGCAGATGCAGGATTTCATCGATGAGATCCGACGTCCGAAGGGCAAGGAACTGATGGAAGGCGGCAATCTCGTAACCGACGTTCGCTAGCCAGAGTCACATGATCGGCTCGGGGTCCCTCAAGGGGCCCCGAAGCTTTTTGTTCCAGCCCGATCTGGTATAGTGCGGCGGCAATGAACCCCATCTTCCAGTATTGGTACTTCCACCTGCCGAATTTCATTCTCGCGGCGGTAATGTACACGATGATCGGGCGGTTGCTGCTTTCCTTCTTCGCACCACAGGACTGGAAGAACTATATCTGGCGCGCCTTTGTGAGGATCACCGATCCGGTGTTGCGGCCGGTGCGCTTCATAACGCCGGCCGTGCTGCCCGATCCCGTGGTGCTCATCTTCGCCGCTCTCTGGCTGATGCTCATCCGCGTGGGTTTCTTCGCGCTGCTGGCGAGTCTGTCTCTGCTGCCGACGATTTCAAGCAGCGGGTAAGCGTCATGCCACATTCTCTCATCTTTCTCGTCGTCGCAGTCGCTATCGCCAATGGCCTGTTCTCTCCGGCGCTGCTGCCGATTTTTGCACTGCAGGGAATCTGGTATCCGTTCTTCCTCCCGGCCTCGCTGCCCATCATCCTTCTGCTCAGCTCTCTGCTGGTCTCGACGCTGACGCTCATGGTGGCCGGGGTTCCGGCGGCACTTTATGAACGCAGTTCGGACAAGGGAAAGTCGTCGCTCCTATCGGGATTAATCTGGCTGGCAGCAGCCGTATTGCTATCTCTTCCCGGGCTGCCAAATATTCTAAAGGCGCTCAGCTGATGAGTACGCAAGGGCCAGCGTCACATTCATGTGAAACCACACATGCTGCCGGTCATGCCACGCTTGCGCAATGACTGCGGTCGAGCAATGCGCCTATATTTCCGTCGGCCGTGCCTGCGGCTTCGCGGGCCTCGGTATCCTGTCCTTCATGGTCGGACTGAGTTTCGATCCGGAGGTATCGGCCAAGAGCGGCGGCGGCCTCTTGCTGCTGATGACGACGATTCTGGTCTTTCGGGCAATGACGGCACCTGCCCGGCCCTACAAGCAAACCGAGACGTGGCTCATGCTCGACGATGCCGACCGTCCCGCACCCGGCGTCGCACAGCAGGTCATTGGGCAAACCCTGCAGACGGTCTATCTTTGGTTTGCGCAGTGCTGCGCCGGCGCTTCGGCACTGCTGTGGGCCATGGCGACGATCCTGTCCTTCTTCGGTTGAGCGCCACCCACGCCGAAGCCATCGGGGATTGACATGTCGCTTCCCGCCACTCCGCTCCTGTCCCTGGATGCCGCCGTCCTCGACACCGAAACGACATCGCTCGACACGAAACGCGCCCGGGTTGTCCAGCTCGGGGCGGTGCTGATCCGCAATGGCAAGATCGATAGAGTCGAAGGGTTTCAGTCCCTGGTGAATCCCGGCGAAGCGATCCCGCCGGCCTCGACTGCAATTCACGGAATAACGGACGAGATGGTGAAGGACGCGCCGCGCTTTGCCGCGGCAATGCCGGATCTTGCCGCCTATCTCGGTCAGCGTCTCGTGATCGGCTTTGCGGTGGATTTCGACGTTGCGGTGCTGAAGCGCGAGCATGCGCTTGCCAACCGGCCATGGCGGGATTTCCGCTACCTGGACCTGCGTGATCTCTCCATGCTGCTCGCGCCACCCCTGCCCGAATTCTCTCTCGATACGGTGGCGGCCTGGCTCGGCGCCAGTGGCGGCCGTCGTCATAGCGCGTTGGGCGATGCGCAATTGACGGCGGATGCCTTCCTGCGGCTGGTTCCCCTGTTGCGTGAGCGGGGGATCAGGACCCTCGGCGAAGCCGAGCGTGCGGTTCGGCAGATGCAGCCCGGCCGGATCGCGGCCGCTAGCCGCGATGGCGCGATTGCGGCCCTGTCGCGGGTTGATACCTACCCTTATCAGCATCGGGTACGCGATGTGATGAAGGCGCCACCCGTCGCGATCGATCCGGGTGTCAGCATTCGCGAAGCTCTGCGATTGCTCGTCTCCAGGCGCATATCCTCCGTGTTCATAAGGCCGGAAGGGGCGAGCGGATGTTGGGCGATCGCCACCGAGCGCGACATTCTTCGCGCGCTCGATACCGATTCCGAATCGGCGCTTAAGCGGCCCATCGCGTCGATCGCGTCGGCACCCCTCGTAACGGTAGCCGACAGCGACTTCATCTATCGCGCCATCGGCCGGATGAGCCGCAAGGGCTTCCGGCATCTGGGCGTCGTGGACCAGGACGGCCAGCTTTGCGGTGCCGTTACCTCGCGCGATCTTCTGAAGCAACGGGCCAGCGATGCCATCGCCCTGACCGATGCCTTGCGCGAGACCTGCGGCATTCAAGAGCTGGCCGCCGTCTGGTCGCAGCTCGCCCAGGCTGCCCGTTCGCTTCTGGCAAGCGAGGCCGACCCCCGCGATGTCGCCGCCATCATCGCCGGGGAAGTCTGTGCCTTGACCGCGCGCTGCGCCCGCATGGCCGAACAGGAACTCGTCGATGCCGGCCGGCCGCAGCCCCAGTGCCGGTATGCCGGCATCGTCCTGGGCTCGGGCGGCCGCGGCGAGAGCATGCTGGCGCTCGATCAGGACAATGCCATCATCCATGACGCGCCGGAGGAAGACCGCGAGGCGCGAGACTGGCTCGAAGCCATGGCGAAATCGATGAACCATCTGCTCAATGCGGTGGGCGTTCCGCTTTGCAAGGGCGGCGTTATGGCCGGCAATTCGGCATGGAGGCTTTCGGATGCCGAATGGCGCGCCAGAATCGGCAACTGGCTCAGCAAATCTTCACCCGTCGATATTCTGAATGCCGATATTTTCTTCGATTTCAGGCCGGTCCATGGCGATTCCGAACTCGCAGAGAAGTTGCGGCAAGACGCCATCACGGCCGCCAGTGGAACGCCGGTGTTCCTGCGGATGATGGCGCATCAGGCCGGCGATATCGAAAGCCATGTCGGCTGGTTTGGACGCCTTAGAACCGATGAGGACGGTCGCATCGATCTCAAGAAGGGCGGGATCATGCCGATCTTTGCCGCGGCCCGCGTCGCTGCGCTGGCACGGCGTATCGCAGTCCGATCCACGCCCGAACGGCTCGCCGCACTGCGCGGACAGGAGGGGATAGCCGGGTCTTCGATCGATGGTCTCACAGAGGCCCACAAGCTGCTGATGGGATTTATACTCGGGCAGCAGATCAGGGACATCGACCGGGGCATTTCCGCGGGCAATCGTGTCGCGCCAAAGGAGTTGAGCGAGACGGAACAGGATCAGCTGCGCTGGGCGCTGCAGCACGTCAAGCTCGTCGCGGATCTCCTGGGCGGACCGACCGCCGGGTGATCATCAGGGTGAGACGGCCCACATGAAAGCGAACAGAATAAGTGCGCCAATGACCACGCCTGCGCCCTTCAGGCCAATGCTCGGCAAAGAGGGTTTCTGCATCAGAGCCTCCCTTGCATTCGTTGCCGGCATCATAGTCAAAATCTGGACGCTTGTCCGCTCACAATTCGCAGCCTGGGCCTAGTAGGCGGCGTTGGGATTCCGCGTCGCGGGCAGGCTCTTCATGTTCGGATGCGCTACCGGTTCCTTGGGGGTGAGGAGCCAGCGGCGAGCTATCTCCGAATAGCCCTTCATCACATAGGCACAGTTCTCGGTGATCAATCGCTCGCGATTGGCGCGGTAAAAGGCCGGCAATTTGTACCAAGGTAAAGGCGGCACTTCGTGATGCGCCATATGGAGATTATTGTTGAGATAGAGCAATGACACGATCGGATTGCTCTCGACCACGATCGTGCGACAACCCGGCGCATCATGGGCGCGATGCTCGGCAAAGGAGCGCATCATGGTGATGGAATTGCCCCAATAGGCAATGCCGATGATATAGGCCCAGAAGGGCATGCCGCAGATGGTGCTTACCCAGAGATAGACGATCGCGATGCCCGCCGCATGCCATGCCCAGGCTCCGATGATGTCGCGCTCGCCTTTCAGCATACGGCGAAACTCGTCCGGCCAGAATCGGCAAACGACGATTGCCGGCCCGAG
Source organism: Hyphomicrobiales bacterium (assembly GCA_016793355.1). Classification (GTDB taxonomy): domain Bacteria; phylum Pseudomonadota; class Alphaproteobacteria; order Rhizobiales; family Aestuariivirgaceae; genus JAEUMG01. Next base: position 2,301 of record JAEUMG010000106.1, on the reverse strand, counting down.
GACGAAGCGACCGAGCATCGAGTTGTTGACCGTATAGAGGAAGCGCAGAGGCGCCGGCGTGCGCTCCCAGGCCTGCGGGTCGAAGTAATAGGATTCCGGATCTTCGGCCGGATCGGTCAGGAAATCATTGCGATGATGGATGAGGTGCAACTTCCTGTAGCGGCGATAGGGAAACCACAGCGTAATCGGCGGGAACAGAAGTGCCTCGTTCAGGAGCGCATTGCGGGTCGGGTGGCCGTGCAACGCCTCATGCTGGAGCGAGCCGTGTAGCGCGCAGAGATAGGCGCCGACCGGCGTCAGCACCCACCAGGGCAGTGATGCGTGAAACCAGGTGAGCAGGCCAAAGCTCCCCCACAATCCCGCAATCAGCACCAAAGTCGGCCATTCGATGGTCCGACGCGCGCTCACTACGCCGTCCGTCATGACTCCCGTCTAACTCCTTTCATCGCCCTCATACACCAAGTGACATGCTGCTGCCATGCGTCAGCCGCGCAGCCTCTCTGCCCTAGGGTCAAACAGGGCCTCGGTGACCACCACGGCAGGGCGCCTTTCGCCCAGAATCTCGATCTCGACCTTGAGCCCGTCCCTGATCTTCTCTACCGGCAAAAAGCCCATGGCGACCGATTTCCGGGCGTGATGCGCATAGCCGCCAGACGTGACGAATCCCTCGACCTTGCCATCGAGCCAGATCGGCTCATCGCCCCAGACATCGGCGTCATTGGCATCGACGACGAAGGTCGACAGCCGGCGTTTCACGCCCTCCGCCTTCTCCTTCAATGCGGCCGCCTTGCCGATGAAATCGGCAGGTTTGTTATAGGCGACGAAGCGGTCGAGCCCGGTCTCGAGCGGTGTGTAATCCGGTTTGAATTCGCGCAGCCACGAGCCGAAGGACTTCTCGAGACGCAAGCTCATCATGGCGCGCATGCCGAAGGGTTTGAGGCCGAATTCGGCGCCGGCCCCGGTCAGCGTCTCATAGAGCGAGAGCTGGTCTTCTGCCGGGACATAGATCTCGTAACCGAGATCGCCTGTATAGGAGACGCGCTGGACCAGCGCCCGGCACAGTCCCACATCCATTTCCTTCGCCGCCATGAAGGGCAAGGCTGCGGTCGATGTATCGCCCTTGGCGACCTCTGCAAGGAGATCACGCGATCTGGGCCCGGCGATCTGGAAACCGATGCGGCTGGTCGAGACATTGGTGAGCCTCACGCCCTCCTCCGGCAGATGCTTGAGGAACCAGCGCATGTGATAGTCCTGCGCGCCGAAAGATGCGGTAAGCTGGAAGCGGTCCGCGGCAAGACGTGTAATCGTGAAATCGCCGATGATCCGCCCCTTGGGGCTCAGCATCGGCGTCAAGGACAAACGGCCGACTTTCGGGATGCGTCCCGCCATGATGCGATCGAGAAAAGCCTCAGCGCCTGGCCCCTCGATGAGATACTTGCCGAAATTATGGATCTCGTTGAGACCCACACCCTCGCGCACCGCGCGGCATTCCTCGGCGACGGTCGCGAAGGCATTGGAGCGGCGGAAGCTCGGCGTTTCGAAGAGCGGCTCGCCGGGATTGGCGAAGTAATTGACATGTTCCATGCCGAAACCCGCGCCGAAGACCGCTCGTTGCGCCTTCCACAAGCTGTAGGCGGGCGTGGTGCGGAACGGCCGCGCAGCAGGCAGTTCCTCGTTGGGATAGCCGATCGAGAAACGCCGTTGGTAGTTTTCGCGCACCTTGGCACGCGTATAGCCGGGTGTGATCCACTTGCCGAAGCGCGCGACATCCATGGCGAAGACATTGCGCGAGGGCTCGCCCTCAACCATCCATTCGGCCAGCGTCAGTCCGACGCCACCACCCTGGCTGAAGCCCGCCATGACGGCAACCGCCGTCCAGTAATTGGTGAGACCCGGCACCGGGCCGACCAGCGGATTGCCATCGGGCGCAAAGGTGAAGGGTCCGTTGATGACCTTCTTGATGCCGGCGCGCGCCAATACGGGGAAACGCTTGAAGGCGAATTCCAGTGAATCGCCAATGCGGTCGAGCTTGTCGGGCAGCAATTCATGGCCGAAATCGAGCGGTGTGCCGTCAACCGCCCAGGGATCGCATTTCTGCTCGTAGAAACCGATGACAAGGCCGCGACCTTCCTGGCGCAGATAGCTCTCGCCTTCGGGGTCCATCACATGGGGTAATTCCGTATTGCGCTCGTAGACTTCCGGCGCATCGGCGGTGACGAGATACTGATGTTCCATCGGATGCAGCGGCAGATAGACGCCGGCAAGCGCGCCAACTTCGCGGGCCCAGAGGCCTGCGCAATT
>JAEUMG010000309.1 GCA_016793355.1 Hyphomicrobiales bacterium | reverse complement strand
TTTGCGGCGTGGCGGAGGGAAGGGTAGCCACATGCCAACCCTCTTCAAAGCCATCCTCTGGCTCGCCTGCATCGGCCTGTGGATCGCAACGATCGCCGGCATGGCGGCACCACTCTTCCCGCTCGTCGAACTCCTCAATCATTTCCGGCCGTTCCTGGTTGCCGGCGCGCGGGCCCTGTCGATCATGGTCTGGCTCGTCCGCTCGAGGGCTCTGCGCTTGACCGCGATCGCCGGCCTCGCGCTCAACCTCGTCCTGGGCGCTGCGCCGTTTCTCTATTCAGCGCCAAAGGCCGCGGATGCGTCAGCACTCGATCTGCGCGTGATGGCCATGAATGTCTGGGCGCGTAACACCGATATTGACCGGATGCGCGATGAAATCCTGAAGCAGCAGCCCGACGTCATCGTCTTCCAGGAGTATCGCTCCCACCATCAGCCGCTGCTCGATGCCTTGCGCGAGACGATGCCCTATCAGCAGACCTGCGCCGCGCAAGGTCCTTGCGGCCTCGCCATGGCCTCCAAAATCCCGTGGACTTCGACCGGCGCGATCGGCGAAGGTGAGCAGGGCGGCAACCCACCCTTGATCTGGGCCGATTTCACGATCGCGGAGAAGCCGCCTTTCCGCATTTACGGCGTGCATCTCGACTGGCCATTTAACCCGATTGATCAGGCCGCCAACATCGACTGGCTCATCGGTTTCCTGCCGCGCCTCGACAGGCCTTACATCATCGCCGGCGATTTCAATCTTTCGCCCTGGTCGTGGAAGCTCAACAAGCTCGCCGCCGAAACCGGCCTGCGCCGGCATGTGACTTTCGCACTCTCCTGGCCGATGCACCGGCTCATGCCCTTCGTGCTCATCGACAATGTGCTGGCGACACCCGACTTCGCCAATCTCTCCGCGCAGGCCGTCGGCCGCGTCGGCTCCGACCACGCGCCGTTGATCGTTAGTTTGGCACTCCCATAAATGGCATGGAGGTTACCTCGTTAGTTTCGATGCGAGATTCAAGAATAGCATTTTGTATTTGCGAAGATTTTGTCAATAATGACAAATGAAAGAGCGATGACGCACGTTAAGGTGAAGGCACCAATGGGACGGCTGTCTACACGCCATTTAAGAGCTTCCAGAATAAGATAGTTATCGAGGGAGAGCTGGCGCGGCCAGATCTTCTACGTGTTCAAGCAGCTATGCACAATATTACAGCCAAACTTGGCTATGGTGATGTTGTGCTCGACTTCTCGAGCTGTACAAAAGCAATGGCAGGCGAGATGATCGCGATTGCGGCACGATGTCAGGAATACTGGAAAAAGAGCATCGACGTTCAGCTCGAACTCCCGGCAGATGAAAAACTCAAGAAATTATTCCGCAACTCGAACTGGGCCTATTTTATTGACCCGCGAAGTCACGCCGAGTCTAGATATCGCGGCGTGGAACAAGTTCCGATGCTCAGGTTCAGCGATGCAAAGGAACAACAGATTGCGGTTGACCGCATTCTCGATGTGCTTCTGGCGGCGTTGTCAGATTTCTCGAGGGCGGATCTAACCGCGATCGAATGGGCTCTTAACGAGGTTGCGGACAATGTAAATAACCATGCTCAATCAACGATGGGAGGCTTCTTACAAGTTACCAACTTTAGAAACAGCAAAGCAGTCGAATTCGCGGTCTGTGACGTGGGTATTGGGATCCCTAGCTCGCTACGTCCGACCACTAAGGACAATAAGCGAGATCACGAATGGTTAGATCGCGCGATTCGAGAGGGCGTTACGAGAGATTCGAAAGTAGGACAGGGGAATGGACTCTACGGCACGTGGAGGATTACGCAGAAAAGCCAAGGTCAGTTTCATATCATGTCTGGGCGTGGAAGCCTGGTGTCATCGCAGAGTAGCGGGCTCCACGTATCTGAGACGCAAGTCCCTTTTTCCGGCACGCTCGTAATTGCGCGAATTGGCTATCGCGCTCCAATCGCTTTGTCTGATGCGCTTACATTTCGCGGCCGCCAGCATGAGCCCACCGGATACTTGGACGTAAAGTATGAGCCAGATACTCAAGGCAACATCAACTTCAACCTATCAATAGAGTCCAGTGGATTTGGCTCAAGGGCCGCCGGTGAGCCTATCAGACGAAAGCTCTCCAACCTCGCGCGGCTTAGTTCTGCCGGCCGAGTAGTGGTCGACTTAGCCGGAATTCCTCTCGTATCAAGTAGTTACGCCGACGAGGTATTTGGCAAACTTTTTGTCGAGTTGGGACCGATTTCTTTCGCTAAGAATTTTGAACTTAGAAATGTTGATCCCTTGGTTCGAGACCTGATCGACCGAGCAATTTACCAGAGAATGAGTGGGGGGCCACAGAGTGCCTAGTCACTCCGCCGCTATTCGTCCTGCCGCCGAGTTGTACGCGTAAGTCTCCCATGTCGGCTTGTAATCATCCGTGGCCTGATGACCCCAATAGGTCCAGCCCGGCCGCGTGCCGCGCGCGAAGAGTTCGAGATAGGGACCCTTCGAGCAGCCTTCGATGATGCCGTATTGCTCGTCGGGCTTGCGCGAATGCTCGCGCTTGCGCGTCTCCATCATGTTCACTTGTCGCCGGCCCGGCGCCAGCGTTCGCGCATTTTTGCCGCGCACGCCGAACAGCAGAAGCTCGGTCACATTGCGGAAATAGAAGCCAACGCCGCGACCGTCCGATCCGCCATCCTTCCTGACTTTGTGCCAGACGATGTTGCTCTTGTAGTCGAAACCCCAGGCGCTCATCACGGCAAGGCCCTCGGGCAGGAGCGCATTGGGAACCCACAGATAGAGATGCGCCGGCTCGGTGACGAGATCGGCGACGGGCAGGGCAGAGATATCGGCGGTGGTCATCGTCTCGTAGCGCGCCAGCCGCTTGTGCTCCGGGGCCATCTTCCCCGTGCGGTTGGTGAAGCGCCAAGGCGGGTCGGCGAGGACGGTGTGGAACTTCTTGCCCCGCAACGTGCCGCCGAGATCGATGATCGTGCTAAGCCGCTGGTCCATCGTCTATGTAGGCCTCTTTTCGAATCCCGATCGCCACCACCGGACAGCCGCCTCCGCCGCCGCCATTGAGGCGCGGAATGAGCTTCGCCATGTGGGTGGTCGAATTGCCGTAGCTCGGCCCGCGTCTATGAGTCGGTGCCTGGTATTCCTGGCCATCGACGACGATCTTGGTGTCGAACTTCTTCTCGCGCCAGCCAAGCCGGGTGAAATGCCCGTCGATCCTGTTGGCGATGAGCGATTTCGAGCCGCCGGGCTTGAGGATGTCGCTCTTGAGGAGGGTGAATCCGGCAAGGACCGTGAGGATCTCGGCCCATTCCTGCGGCCGCGCCGCTTCGAGGATGGCGAGCCCGTTGCGCCATTCACGCACCTCGTAGCGGGCCGTGAGATCGTCGGGGAGGTGAGTCGCCATGCCGCCGGGGAGGCTAGCACCGCCCAGTCGGGACTCGCCAGTCTGCCCGAGATTCGCGCCGCGTCAGTCCGGTTTTCACCCTCATGGAGCGCGATCCCGTCTCTGCCGGGGTCGATTCGACCGCTGGGGGCCGCAAGGCCGCCCGAGGGCCGGCGCGGCCGGAAGAGCAGGGCGGCGCGGAGGGCCAGAATTGCCAGAAAACCGATTATCCAGAGCACCAGCATCGCATCCCTCCCTTCTGGTTGTTCAATATACGTTCTGTTATCGGGAATTGCAAGCCCTCGTGAGGAAATTTTTCTAGCGCCTGACGGCCCGGCACCTCGGCTAAGCTCGAAACCATGGATTCGCCGCCGCCACGCCTGACCGTCCCCAACCGCCCCTTCACCGCCCGCGCCTTCGGCGTTTTCTGGGCGCTTGAGGCACTGCTGGGCCTGGGCTTTGCGGGTTATGGCGTGTTTTCAGGCGGCGAGGGCTGGTACGTCGCCACCATGCTCGGCCTCGGCCTGTTCCTCGCCTTCATCGGAACGGTTCTCGCGGTGCTGGCTTTTTCGCGCGCCCGCATCAAGGGGGCCCTGCTGGTGATCGGGCCGGAGGGCTTGCGCGATTCGGGCGTCGCCGGCCGGATGATTCCCTGGGAGGCAATCTCCTGGCGCTATGTCGTCTATTTCCGCGGCGCCGCGATCATGTACGAGATCGACGAAACGATTTCAGGCCCGCTCCGGCTGAGCCTGCCTGTCCGCATCCTGGCGCTGTTCAACCGCGCCTTCGGCTATGAGCGCTTCAGCCTGATGACGATGGGAACCGGAAAATCGCTCTCGCAACTTTCCGAATTGCTCTCCGCCTACAAGCCCGAATCGCGCTCCTGAAGGCGGCGATCCGGGCTGGAGCCGGCGGATCACCTGCGATTGCGCTGCAGCCAGTCGTCGGAGCCGGGCAAGGCGATATCGCCCCGCGTCAGGCCGATGTCGCGCAGCATGTAATCGTCGAGATCGCGCAGCTGGCGGCGCGTCCGGCGCAGGGCCATGAAGCGGCGGAGACGGCCGGCGAGCCTGCCGAACAGCGGGCTCTCGTCGCGCTGGTCGGAAGGGAGGCGGGCGCTGGAGGATGCCGGTGTCATGTTCAAGCTCCTTCGAAAGGTGGACTTCGATCTAAGGGGTGCGGTTCCCGGACCGCGGCGGTGAATGGTCATTTCATGCACCATTCACCCGCCGGATCGCGTCAGCAGCCTGCGCGGTCATTGCCCTGTCACGAACTTGTTGCACTGCAGCACGATCGGCATATGCTGGTTCCCGTGGGGGACGGCAGAGGAGGCAAAGGCATGAGCATGGCTATGGCCGCGTCTGGCGGCGACCGCGAGCAGAAGATCCGCGAGGTCGCTTATATGATCTGGATGGAGGAGGGCTGCCCAACAGGCCGCGATGTCGATCACTGGCTGAAGGCCTGCGAGCGCATCGCCCTGGCGGAAGCGGTACCCGGCGATGCGCCGGCGAAGCCCGCCGCCAAGCCGGCCAAGCCCAAGGCGGCCGCCGCGGCTCGTCCGCGCAAGGCATCGCCCAGGCGCTGAACTCTTCCGTGCAAGGATGATACGGCGCGGTAACCTTGACCGCAGTTTCACCGCGCCCGCGCCCGATTTCCGTTGAACCAAACAACCGCCTGAAAGTAGTGGATTATCGAGGCGCGCTGTGCCGAACCGGAACACTTGTTTCGTGGCACGCGCCTTGCTCGCGAAAGCGGGAGTCCGTTAGGAAATGACTTATCCCATGGGGATAGGTGCGGCCTGCGGGACGGTCTGACATAAGGAAGAATGCGAATGGCCAGAACATCGGTTGAGTCCGCCCAGGCAGTGATCAGTACACTGCTGAGTGAGCAGGAGCGTGACCGTGAAAATCTGCAGCGGATGCTCGCACACAGCGAGAAGATGATGGAATACCTGCAGATGATGCGCGACGAGGAAGAGCAGCGCATCGATGCGGAGGCGGCCGAGAGGAAGCTGGCCGCGCGCAAGATGTTCAGCCAGCTGCTCGCCGTCGAGGAAGAGCGCAAAGAGCGCATCGCGCTGCACCTCGCCGATCTCGATGGGCAGAAGACGCTCGTCGACGAGGACGAGGAGATGAAGCCCGCAAACGGCATGGGCCCGCAGCAGCGCCTCACCGTCGCCAATTCCGGCTGAGGCTAGTAGGCCGAGACCTCCATCTCGCTCGGCCGCAGTCCGTTATACACCAGAACGCGCGAGCCGATCGGCACGCGCCGGTAGAGATCGGCGATATCCTCGTTGAGCATGCGGATGCAGCCCGACGACATGTTCTTGCCGATCGTCCAGGGCTGGTTGGTGCCGTGGATGCGATAGAGCGTGTCCTCGCCGCCGGCGAAGAGATAGAGCGCCCGCGCGCCCAGGGGATTGTCCGGGCCGCCGGGCATGCCGTCCGCCCATTTCGCCGCTTCCGGATCGCGCGCCACCATGTCGGCCGGCGGCGTCCAGCGCGGCCACATCTTCTTGCGGCCCACGACAGCCTCGCCCGACCAGCCGAAACCCTCGCGCCCGACGCCCACGCCATAGCGGATGGCGCGACGGCCTTCGAGGACCAGATAGAGATGGCGAGACTCTGTATCGACGACGATCGTGCCGGGCCATTCCGCCTCGCGGAAGGCCACGATCTGGCGATGGAACTCGGGATCGATCTTGCTCAGGTCCGTAGGCTCGATGGGGAAGGGGTCGGCCGGATCGAACTGGTTGGCGAGCGCGCCCGTGACCGAGCCCGGCACAAGCGCCGCGGCCGCGGCAATCGTCCCGGCACGGAGGAAATGACGGCGCGAAAGCGTGCTGATCATGATGTCGAACCCCGCAAAGCTATTCCTGGATCCCAAACGCGGGGCGAATATGCCGGTTCCATCCGGCGAAAACCTTGCGCAAAAGTGGCAGATTGCGGCCAGCCTGCGGCCTTTCCATGTAAGCCCGCGAGTGTTGCTTTTGTGCAAGAGTTAGCGAGTTATAGGATTTGGTTCAGAGCTGCCCTGTCTCCGACATCCGCTTAAGAAGCGTTGCCGCGCCGATCTGCTTCGATACAAGATTGGGATCGTACTTGCCGTCTGCGCCGTACTTGCCCTTTGTGTAATGGTTGCTGAAGGACCACAGATACGGTGTGAGGATCGGCTTATAGAGCCGGTAGCCCCAGCCATTGTAAGCCTCAAGGCACCACAGGATTCGCGACATTGCCCAGTCTTGGATGTTGTGAAGCTTCTTTAGTCGAAGCGCGTCGCGGGCGCTTTCTTCCCAGCTGAAGGGCGGATTGCCGGAGGCAGGCCTTCCGGGTGGCACATGCACCGTGCGGGCCGTCAGCGGATCGCCATTGTGCAGATGCGTGTCGAATTTGCGTGAGGCCTCCAGTTGGTGCACAACGGCGACGAAGTACCAGGGCATGCCCGGGAAATCATCGGCAACCGCATGATAGCGGGTTTGGTTCTTGACGAGTGCAGTAATCGCCGCATCGATGTCGGCAAGCTTGCCGCTGCTCGGTTTGCAGAGTTCGAAGAGCGTATCATACTCGTCGGCGAGCTCGGCATATTTTGTCGACTTCTTGGGCGGGCCTGAAAGCTTCGAGGCGAGTTTTGCTGCCGCCGTCGTTGTGGCGGCCGAGGCCGGTTTTTCTTCAATCGCGGATTCTGTCTTTGGGACGAAGGCAACAGGAGGTTCACCGTATTTCGGCCAGGCTATTCCGAGCGCTTCGGCTGTCGCGGGACCGACGATCATGTCGACGGATTCCCTGCCGAGATGCTTGAGCTGAAAGCGCCTGATCGCGTTCACCGTCGTGAAACCGCAATCGCCATCGGCTCCTGCCGGCCCAAGATCATATTGATGATGGAGGAGGGCCTCCTGAACGGCCGTGACCAGCGGGCCGGACGAACCAAAGCGGACGGTTTGTGCGCGATTGGCGGGTCCGAGTTCGGCGATCTTCAGCGCCTCGAAACCGGAGAACAGTCCGTAGCTGAAGCGGCTCTGCTCAAGCTTATAGGCGTTCTCGACGAACTTCTTCCACGGGCCTAGTTCCTCGTTCCACCCTTTGGCCGGAGTTTGTGGACGCCCGGCGATTACTTGGCAGCCATTGCTGGAATACTGCGCCGCCGAGGTGTTGAGCTGGCGAGCGCAATGAATGTTGTCGTAGACGACCTGGTAATAGAGGGTGTCGTCGGCGTCGTAATCGGCATCATCGGCGGTGCGTTGGACCGGCAGTGAGCTGTCATTGCGGAATGCACGATGCCTGAGGTTCGGATCGTTGACCTGGTGAATGCCGCGATAATAACTGTGGTTGCCCGAGTAAAACCCAAGTGCGAGCTGGTTCACGCCCGCCCCTCCTGCGGAGATCTTCCTTTTGATGCGTTCGATGTAGGGAACTGTGCTCCCAGGGAACACCGCAAAGCCCGAACCCGGTCGCCATTGTCCGATCGTGCAATTCATGTGTGTGTAATCAACGCGCGCAAATTCGAGTTGATGCTGGCTGGCAAAGGGAGTTCCGGAATCGTCCAGCGGGACACATCCGCGCAATCCGAAGAAGATCAGTTGATTGTCGGGAGTATCGAGATTGGCCAGTTCGAACAGGGCAGCGAGATGGTCTTCGGTCAATGTGAAGGGCATCGGAAACTCCATCGCTTGAGGAGTTGCCATTAGGGCAGGGTAACTCACGTTACGTCAAGACAAACTTGATTTAACCTGAACCGGCTGGCCCCAGCCTACCTTCCCTTGCCCTTATAGGTCCGCGTCCCCGGCCTGCCGCCCTTGGAGCCGGCGCGGCGCGGTTTGCCCTTCGGCCATGAGGCCTCGGGCGATTCGATCGCCGATTGCCGCGCCATGGGATCGTCGAGCACCGCGAGTTCCACCGATTTGAGCCGCTTGACCTCGTCGCGGAGCCGCGCGGCCTCCTCGAACTCGAGATTGGCG